>CAMVHB010000038.1 GCA_947167155.1 uncultured Lachnospiraceae bacterium
AACTTCCTTCCTCTGTTCCTCTTTTCGCCCCGGTCGTTCTGAGGCTTTTCCTGCGTTACATCCTTGCTTTCCCTGCCGGTTTCAACATCCGGGAGCTCAAAATCCTCGTCCGGGAAGGCTTTTTCGTCGTCAGTTTCCCCTTCCTCGTCCTTCTTTCCGCGGTGGGACCGGATCTTTAGATCTGAAACATCATAAACACGCATCTCGCGCTCATCTTCTTCCTCGAAAAGCACTGAGGCCTTCTGTTTCAGGATGTCGATATTCCTTACGACGCCTATTTCGCCGTCCTTTGTCATTACCTTTGAGCCAAGACGCGGCATGGCGCGGTTCAGATATTCATAGGTCTCTTCTTCGTTCTTGAGGCAGCACATCAGCCTTCCGCAGATACCGCTGATCTTTGTCGGATTGAGGGAGAGATTCTGCTCCTTCGCCATCTTTACGGAAACCGGTGCAAATGATTTCAAATAAGTCCTGCAGCAGACCTCCCGTCCGCAGATACCTATGCCGCCCAGCACCTTTGTCTCGTCGCGTACACCGATCTGTCGAAGCTCTATCCTCGTATGGAAGGTTGAGGCCAGGTCCTTCAGAAGCTCCCTGAAGTCGACCCTTCCGTCGGCAGTGAAATAAAAGAGAAGCTTGCTCCTGTCAAAGGTATATTCCGACTGAACGAGATTCATCAAAAGGCCGTGATCGCTTATCTTCTGCCTGCATATCAAAAAGGCCTCGCGCTCATTCATCCTGTTTTCGGCCTCCTGGTCCATGTCGATGTCCGAGGCGACACGTATTATGGTGTCATCTCTTGACTGAACCTTTGAAGATGGGAAATCCACGGGAGGCATGGCGACTGAACCAAGCGAAAGACCGCGCGCGGTCTCAACTATCACATTGTCACCGGTCCGAAGATTTATGCCCTTGGGACAGAGTATGAGCCGCTTCCCCTCGTTTCGAAATGCGATGCTCACGACCCTGACTGTTTCAGTGCTTTCCGGCGTGGAAGGCGCATTTTCTTCATCCGAAGTTTCTTCGCTCACCGGGGTGTCGCTGTCGAGCCGATCAAGTTCCTCTAAAGTGAGAGATTCGTCTTCGTCCTCTTCTTTCATATATTCCTCGCCTTCATACGCCCCGTCGAGACGCATCAGATCCTCTACGGATCCAAGGCCATTATCTTTTATCTTGTCCACTTTTTCTTTCCTTAAGTCATGTACTGCAGATTGAAAACAGCTCAGTCAGCGTCACGTCAGGACGCACATTAAAGCCGATCTTCATCTTTGCCTCGTCTATCGCGTCAAAGATCGAATTTATCTTCTGAAAACTCAGATCCTTCGCCTGCTGCCTTATCGTAAAGCTCTCGTCCCGATAGCAGAGCCGGCTTTCGTCGCGGCAGCTTTTATATAATAACACATCCCTGTACCAAAGCAAAAGGAGATCAAAAAACTGCTGAAGGCCTTCCTTGTCAGAGGAAAGCTCTGCCGCCTTTTTTGAATATTCATACAGCGGCTTTCCCTTTATTGAGCGCATCAGCTCGACCACAGCCCCCCGCTTTTCAATGAAGCCCTCGTCAGAGGCTGCATTGATCGCCTTTCCGAGATTGCCCTGGGAAAACATCGCAAAGAGCCTTGCCATGTAGTCGGGTAAGGCCTTGTTTTTCATGAGATAAGCCTGCACCTCCTCCATAAGGAGGGGCTTCATCGAAAGCTTCACGCAGCGCGAAAGCACTGTTGGAAGGAAGGACCAGGCATTTTTTGAAAGGAGGATAATGACAGCATAGTCCGGCGGCTCCTCCAGCGTCTTCAAAAGCGCGTTCTGCGCCTGATTGTTCATCTTTTCCGCGTCATCTACTATATATATCTTTTTCTTTGATATATAAGGGCGCGTGCTTATCGTGTCGGAAAGCTGCTCCCTGATGTCATCGACAGAAACCACGGTCTTTTCATGGGTCACATAGATGACATCCGGGGAATTGTCATGCATTATCCTCTTGCATGAAGGGCATTCCCCACAGGAATCGAAAACGTTTTCGTTGCCGGGCACACCGGAATAAGGTCCGTTTTCGCAAAGAATAAAGGAGGCGAAAGCTCTCGCCGCCATCATCTTCCCCGAACCCTCTTCACCGTCGAAGATATAAGCCGACCTTATCTTTCCTGATCTCACAGCGCTGATCAGGTGGTTTTTTACGGCATCCTGCCCGATTATTTCGGAAAATCTCATGTCGAAATGTCTATCAAAAGCCCCCGGATCTCGTCGACATGTCCGAGTATGGCTATATGATCCTTTTCGTCCTTTACAAGCTCTGTGGCAAGGTCGTCAAGATTCTTGTCTACGAGCCTTATCATCCCGTAAACCCTGTGGCGCCCGCGCCGATCAAGGAAATTCTCCCTCGAGAACTTGTGGGAGCGGTTCACGATCTCGTTTATGAACTCCTTTACCGAGGCACGGTACTGCTTCAGATCGCGGATGTCCATGTGCTCGGCGATCTTCTTGCCCTGCTTTTCGATGGATTCCATCATTGAGGAAAGGCGGTCCTTCAGCTCCACATCCTCAATCCGGGACTGCAGGGTGAACTTGAAGTCGTCGCCGCTCGCCCTTGTCTTTTCGGCGGCAGCAGGCTGATTCACGTTTTCAACATTATTTACTCTGATATTATTATCCATTCAAGCGCCCCTTTGGACCGACCTGATATATGAAGCTATCTCGTCAGCAGTCCTCTGTGAATCCTCGTTTTCAAAATAATGGTCAATCCCGCACTCCACAAGCTTTTCGTCGGAGAAGTCCTTCATATCCCCGAGATAACGCCTGCACATCTCGTCATATCTATGCACCTTCTGTGCTTTTTCGCGATCGAGAGCCCTCTGGAGCCTGATCCCATCCTCTACATAGATATATATCGGCACCACGAGCGCATTTTTGTAGAAAGCCTTGAGCTTTGTGAAGGATTCAAGCGTCGCGATCACGATGTAGCTTTTTCCCGCGCTTTCAGAAAGTACGATCTGCCCGTCATCCACCGTAAAATAATCCCATTTTCCATAAACCGTGTCGTAGCTTCGCTTTTCTATTATCTTTCCTTCCTTCGACAGACGCTCTTCTTCCTCTTCGTCAACAAAGAAGTATTCACGAGCGTCCTCCTCCCCGGCTCTTATCGGCCGGGTGGTATATGTGACTATCTTTTGAAGGGAAAGCGTTTTGTCCGAAAGGAGAAGGTCAAAGACCGTATCCTTTCCTGTAGAGCTTTTTCCTATAACACAAAAAATACAAGTCATGTCGTTTTGTCCTTAACCACCTTTATCATCCGCCCCGGTTCTTTGAACGGTCCCTCAACGATCTCCCCCGGAACAAGGAAGGGGATACCGGGTGGAAAATCAAATACGAAGTCGGACGCCACTCTGCCCTCCGCCTCCTTGAGAGACAGCTCCTTTTTTTCAGAATAATACGCAGTGCGGATGTCACAAGCCTGTTTCGGAAGTGTCGCTTTTGAGAAAAAGACAGGATATTTTGTCACACTTACCGAATCACCTCGTGATCCATTGTCATTATTTAACTCTTCAAGCGCCTCTGCCAGCCTGTTTAAATCCTCGTCGCTGTCGCAGAGAGAGGTCATGGCGAGTGAATAACCCTTCGCTGTCATCTCAAGTTCAATCCCGAACAGGTCTCTAAGACTTCCTGAAACGTCTTTGTCTGAGATAATTACAATTTTTCCGGGGTCTCGGCCCTCAAACGACATGACCGCCGGATCGTTGAATTGTCTGACAATTTGATAAAACTTCTCCAGTCTCTCCCTGTAATCCCTCATCAAAGCCTCCCCTTCCGAAAGAAGAAGCCTGGTCATCTTTGAGACGGAAGCCATCAGTAGATAAGAGGGTGAGCTGGTCTCGAATATATCCAAAAAATCTCTGATCTTCGGGAGAAGCCCTTCGTCATTCAAAAGGATCGCCGATGTCATCGTAAGCGAGGGCAGGGTCTTATGAAATGAGACCACAGCGGCATCTGCCCCTGCTTTTGCCGGGCTTTCAGGGAAAAAGTCGTTTTCAAAGCCAAGTAAATGCGCCCCGTGAGCGCTGTCAACGAAAAGCCTGGCTCCCAAAGAATGCGCTGTTGCAGCAATTTCCGAAGTATCGCTCATCACTCCCTCATAGGTCGGGCTTGTGATGACGACGAGAGAAGGCGAGATTCTTCTCTTCAGCAGCGAATAAAGTGCCGCCCTTACCGATTCAGGACTGATCGACCCATCCGGTTTTGGGATCACATATTCTACATTGATCCCATGAAGCAGCAGTGCGTGATAGACCGACGCGTGACAATTCCTTGCGATCACTGCGCCAGTATTCGGACCTGCCATGGCGCAGATCGACGACAAGACTCCGACTGTGGATCCTCCCACTGTCAGGACTGCTGCCCTGACTTTGTACAGCTCCTTGATCCTCTCCTCGAGTTCCTTTATGAGACCAACGGGGCGATGGAGGTTGTCAAAGCCTTCGATCTCTGTGATATCATAGGAAAAGGGTGTCCTTTGAAATTCGATCTGAGACTTTCGTTTATGTCCCGGCATATGCATGGGACAATTATTTTTGTCTGAATAAGCCTCAAGCTCGAGGTCAAGCCATCTTACCCCCTCAGGCATCAAGGTACCTCCCAAGCTCCGGTATCCAGTCTCCGAAGAAACTCTTTCCTTCCTCCTCCGAAGAGATCACCTCAAATATGGGATCAAAAAATACCTTGAGTTCATTCAAAAGATCTTCCCATCCTACGGAAAGCTCATTTCTCTTCTTGTACTGCTCCCAGCGCTTTTTCATCTTCCTGTCAGCAGAGAATGTGTCAAAACATGCTCTCCGGCCCGGAGTGAGAATTACCTCTCTTTCCTTAAGCGCCTTTTCCATACTGACGAAAAGCAAGGTCCCGTCGCATGGAACATTCGAGACAATATCATAGAGCTCCGCAAACTGACCGAAATCGTTCGTATATTCAAGACTCTTCAGCACACCCGCCATGATCCGGGCCGCTCTTCTTTCAGCAGGATAGATAAAAATATCCGCCGCAGGTTCCGAAATCGTTTTCGGTTCAAAGCTTATCTTTTCCGGGGCGATCTCTTCATTATTCTCGGAAAAATTCAATATCAAAGGCATGGTGACGCCGTCCTCAAGCACCTCTGCCTCGATCCTGATATGCTTTTTTGACGCCTCCACCTTTTTTTCATCAAGGATGAAATCCGGAGCCATGATCAGCTTGACATAGGAAAGAAAGGCCTCCACGAAGCCGGGCACGGAAAATGACTGACCGGGCACAAAGCCGTCGCGCGCCATTATCTTTTCATCCGGCCGGTAGACATACGAAAGGCTCTTTTGGATCTTCCCGGGGTAGGACAAAAGCCAGAGATTTCTGCCGAATTTCGACCTTCCGACCCGGAGTATCATGCTTTCCGTCACCCTCCCCTGAAGGAGCTTTTCAAGATCATTACTGTCCTGCATTCAGAGCCACACCCCTATCATGTCCTTGACCTTCCTTGAAACCTTCCTCTTTTCGGCATAGCTCGTCAGCTTCTCCACGTCCTTTTTCCGGTCGGCTATGTAGGCAAGGACCGCCTTTCTGAAATCCTCGTGCTCCATCCTTTCCTCATATTTCAGGACATCGCAGATGAGGCGGTCAATGGTGTAGACCTTCATCGAGACACCGTCGAATGTCTTTTCTTCAACACCGAGACTTAATACTTCGTCTGTAGAATAATAAGGGACAAGCACGGGATAATCTATCGCAAACCTCGATTTTGATGTATTCTTGCTTATCGCAATACACCAGTGCGACGGTTTTACGGAAAGATAACCCTGCGCGTAAAGCCCCGCCTCCAGAGTCAACACCCCGTCCGGAAACATGGCGCTCAGCATTTCTACCTCGGAATATCCCCCTTTTCCAAGAGAATAATACCCGCTCTTCACCCGATGAAGCAGCCCTTCCTCGGTAAATTTCAAAATTCTCCTGTAATCTATTCCCAGCGCAAGGATATCTCCGGTCTTTACGAGTCCGCCGCCTTCTTCGATGAGAGCTTCTATCCTCTCAAAATCGTAGGTCTTCTTTTCCTCCCGGTCCATCGGGATCTTTTCTGTTTCCTGGATCAAGTGTCTTCTCCTCTGACAAAGGTAGTTTATTTCTGACTCGTTCCGGTCGGATGCCGCTACCGTAACTCGCCGCTTCGCGACCCAAAACGGTAGCCGGCTCCTGGTTGAATTTTTGTTATTTCTGTATTATATTGCTGAAAGGACAAAAAACCATGTCTTTTTTTAGGAGTATAATATATGGATTCAGAACACACCTCCTCCCTTTCAAGCAAGACTTCCTTCGAAGAAAGAGAAAGGCGCGGCCCCTCCCGCACTGAATGCGAAAAGGCGATCCGCCGCATTCTGATGACCGAGACTCTTGAAAACGGGAGAAATCTCCACTTCAAAAGCTCCTCGGATTTTATGTCATATTTTGAGTCACTCTATCCCGCAAGCCCGGGTCTCAGAAAACAGATCCAGCGCGCCATACACGAGATGGATATGGCAAAGGACGCTGAGGGCTTCTACATTGTCGGAAAGACAAAGGGCGATGCCAAAGACGAAAACGAGCTCTCTGCCCTGATGAAGGCCTCGGGCGCATTTATCCCGGAAACCGGATCCGATGTACCTCTCGAAACCGTATTCATAGAGCTCGAAGTCGACGAAAGGTACAAGATCCCCTATATCGCCGAGCGATTGTCCCGTCTCGAGTCCCTTTCAGGAAAATACACGGTCCTGCTGCCCTGCACAAACGGGATCCTGTTTTTCACAACGCAAAAGGATGTCCTAAAAGCGAGACTTTCAGCCCTGCTTTGAATGCAAAGGAAACGTCACTTTTTTATAAAGCTGTCGGAATGAATGTCCGTGCTCGTGAAATCGTGACTCTTTCTTCTGCCCTTGACCCTCTCGGCCGGACCTCCGACACGGTTTCTGATCTCAGTATAGCCTGAAGAGGAACGCTTTCCGCTGTAATGAGTCTTCCTTTTCCTCTGGGAAACCGGGCTCTTTGCCCTCACCACAAGTAATGCAATAAGGACCACTACTGCGGCAGCCGCGACAGCTACAAGGACTATCGTTTTGGGGTCTATCTTGATGACCTCATCTTGCTTTTCCTCCATACCGCTCCCGAGGACGGTCTGCGCGATCTCGCCTCCCGGAAGACCCTGCTGGTTCAGAATGCCTTCTCCACTGTATTTCACGGTCGCAAAACCCACATCGCGGCCGCCATAGGTATATTTCAAAAGCCCCGCCTGATCAGGATCCGTCTCGGACGGGGTCACCACAAGGCTTCTTTCGGTCTCCGAAAAGCTCACATTCTTCGGAAGCACGCAGATCCCGCCCGACTCGACCATGAGCGGCGGCGAGCCTGCAGCAAGGACCCCCTTTGTTGAGAGCTCCTGGGCTCCAAAGACATCCTCAGTATCCGTAATAGGCGCTGCGGCGAAGTTGTCGAAGCAGTAATTAAAGAGCGCGGTCGTATCCTTGTAATGCTGCGACGCGCCGGCATGCATTATCACGCAGACAAGCGTAAGACCGTCCTTTTCGGCAAAGGTCACGAGCGTATTCCTCGCAAGCTTCGTGTAGCCTGTCTTTCCGCCCTTGCAGTATTCATAAAGATAATCCGACGTCCTGTAGGGATAGAGCATCCCGTGATGATTCCGAAGATAAGTATTTTCCGCGTGCTTGTTTGTCGGCGGTATCGTATATTTCCCGGTACCGCAGAAACGGCGGAACTCCTCATGCTTGAAAGCCTCCCTCGCGATCAGCGCCATGTCGTGGGCTGTGGTATAATGGTTCTCATCCGGCAGCCCGTGGGGATTCGCAAAATGGGAATTCACGCAGCCGAGGGAAGCGGCCTTTTCGTTCATCATATTGATGAAGTTGTCAAAAGTACCACCGATGTGCTCGGCGATCGCATAGGCAGTATTGTTGCAGGATTCAAGCATCAGCGCGTAAAGACACTGCTCAAGCGTCATCTGCTCGCCGACATCGCGACCGATGGAGGAGCTCCCGAGCTCTACCTTGTAGATAGCGTCCTTTGAATAGGTCACAATGTCATTCAGATTGCCGTTTTCGATAGCGACCAGGGCAGTCAGGACCTTTGTGATGGAAGCAGGATAATGCTTTTCATCGCCCCTGCAATCATAGAGCACCGTCCCGGTCTCTTCCTCAAGGACAAAAGCCGTCTCCTCGGAGTCGGCGATCTTGATCCCGGAAGGCCA
Source organism: uncultured Lachnospiraceae bacterium (assembly GCA_947167155.1). GTDB lineage: Bacteria > Bacillota > Clostridia > Lachnospirales > Lachnospiraceae > RUG306. Next base: position 8,246 of record CAMVHB010000038.1, read on the forward strand.
GTAGCCGTCAGATGCGGCCGCTTCAACATTTTTTAATGGGAATAGAGATATTACGAGAGCCGCAGCAAAGGCGATCACTCTCTTAAAAGATAATTTTTTCATATTTTTAATATATCCGTTGCCGTACTTTTTGGCAATTTATTTTTGAACAAGTGGCAAAATGTTTCGAGAAAGGAACAAAGATAATGCGCTTAAAACACGTCAAAGGTGCCGAAGAGGCTGTAATGAGCTCGATCTTCACTATCTCGGATCCCGAGGCAAAGCTTGGACGCTGGAAAGACACGGTTACTGAAGGAAAGCCGCTTTATATCGAGATCGGCTGCGGAAAGGGCCGCTTCATCCACGAAAACGCAATAGAGAACCCTGAAATCTACTACCTTGGCTGCGACCGCTACGAAAGCGTACTGATAAAGGGCGTAAAGAGGCTTGAAAACGACCCTCTTCCCAATCTTTCCTATATTTGCGGCAGCGCCGAAAATATGGAAAACTGGTTTGAACGGGGTGAGATCGATCGTATCTATCTCAATTTCTCAGACCCCTGGCCAAAGGCGCGCCACGCAAAGCGCCGGCTCACGTCTTCAAAGCATCTCGATATCTACGGAAAGCTCCTGCTGCCCGGCGCTCTCCTCTGCTTCAAGACTGACAACCGTGACCTTTTTGATTTCTCACTCGAAGAGATAATGAGCCACCCCGATTTTGAGCTCACCGAAAAGACCTTCGACCTTCACAGCGACCCCGTTCTTTCAAAAGGAAATATAATGACCGAATACGAGGAGCGCTTCTCAAGTGCAGGTCACCCCATATGTATGCTGAAAGCAGTAAGAAAATGAAAGCGGGCGCCTTTTGCGCCCGCTTTCTAATGGAGAAGAGGAAAAGTAATTGAGCACTTATCCCTTTACCGCGCCGTCGATCATTCCCTGAACGATCTGCTTCTGCGCGAAGAGGAATACTATGACCATCGGCACCATAGCAAGCAGTGCCGCCGCCATTATCATGTTCCACTCGGTGACATAGCTCCCGACAAAGGATTGGACAGCCACCGGTATCGTTTTGAACTCCCCGTCAAGACCAAGCATCATGGAAGGAAGAAGGAAGTCATTCCAGATCCACATGCCGTTAAGTATCGTAACAGTCATGATGACCGGCTTTAAGAGCGGGAATATTATCCTGAAGAATGTTCCCTCGGGCGAGCAGCCGTCAATGGACGCGCTCTCCTCAAGATCATAGGGCACACCCTTTATGAAGCCCGTCAGGATGAACACTGTCATCGCCCCGCCGAACCCGAGATAAGCGAAGATAATGCCGGGGATTGAGTAATTCATCTTTATCCCTATGAAATCGCCTATCTTCTTGAAGTTCGCGACGAGGGGAAGCATGACCACCTGGAAGGGGATTATCATCGAAGCTATGAAGGTGAAGTAGATCGCGCTCGCCCATTTCTTCTTCTGATTTCTTGAAATAACCCAGCCTGCCATCGCTCCGAAGAGATTCAAAAGCAGCACGGAAACCACCGTGATGACGACCGAGCAGGCAAAGGCCTTCCAGAACAGGAAATAATCATTGTTTATAACGCCCGAAAGGTTTCCGATGAAGGTCTTGAAATCCGCTCCTGCCGGAGTCAGCGGGTCATTTACTATTCCCGTGGTCGACTTCATCGAGTTTACGACGACCATATAGAAGGGGAAGAGCACGTAGATCGCTATAACTATGGCGATTATCGTCTGTATTACGAGCGCCGATGTTTTCGGTTTTCTGTTCATTACAGGCTCACCTCCTTCTTGTTCGAGGACCTGACCTGAATGATCGAGACGATCGCCAGGATTATGAAGAAGAGTACCGACTCAGCCTGCGACAGAGCATAATTGTTCTCCGTGAAGGCCGTATGATAGATGTTCAGCGCCAGCATCTCACTTCCGTTCGTAATGTAATTCCCGAAGAAATTGACCGAGCCGGAACCGTTTGTCAGCGCGAGGTTCACGTCGAACTGCTTGAAGGCACTGGTAAGCGTCAGGAAGGTACAGATCGTGATGGTGGGAGCTATCATTGGGATCTTGATCTTGGTCAGTGTCTGCCATGCATTCGCTCCGTCGATGGAAGCTGCCTCAAGAGTATCGGCAGGCACTCCGGTAAGTCCTGTGATATAGATCAGCATGATATAGCCGCCGTACTGCCAGATATACACCACGACTATGGCGATCAGCGCCGTTCCTGACGAGGTCAGCATCGACGTCTCGGTATTCATTATCTGTGTGAGGACTTTGTTGAAAATGAACTTCCAGACATAACCGAGGACGATACCGCCGATCAGGTTGGGAAGGAAGTAGGACGCCCTGAAAAAGCCGAGGGCCTTGATCTTTGTCGTGCAGAGGAGCGCCAGAAGGAAACCGATCACGTTTACAAGAATGACGTTCAAAAGCACGAAAAGGAAGGTGACTATGATGGACCAGAGGAATTCCGGCCTTTTGAACATAGCGATATAGTTGTTGAAGCCGACAACCTTTGTCAGCCTGATCCCGTTCCAGTCAGTGAATGAATACGCTATACCGAAGCACATAGGTATGATGACCGTGAGCAGGAATGTGAAAAGAAGCGGAAACAGGAACAGTCCGTAGACTATCGCCCTGTGGTGCTTCAGTGTAGGAAACAGATAAATGCCGGCTATGGTGACAAGGATACCGCAGACGAGCATTGCTCCGCGCCCTCCGAAATCATATCCTCCGGAGCTCGCGATGCCGTCAAAGATCAGTGCGCCGACCAGAAGAGCTATGCCGGCAAGGAGGATCAAAAACGATACCGCCTTTCTGCCAGCTGAAAACTCATTCATCCCTTCTCCCCCCCTTTCTTTAGAAATAATCCTTTTTTGAAAACTTGTGGGGGAGAATCATCTCCCCCACGAAAACTATCAAGCTTTTTCTTTGATCATGATGCGTAGTAAGACTTGCAGACTGATTCCATCGTTGATACGAACTTGTCAACATCGAGCTTTCCATCCGCGAAATCCTGGAATACCTGACCTGTCTTGTTCTGAAGACCGTCCTTCTTGATGAAGGTATGCCAGCCTGAGAACTTGCCATCATTCATATACTTTGTAACTGCTGCAGCGAAGGGATCCTTTGCTGTATATTTGCAATCTTTGAAGGGGCTTACGAGACCGGCTTCTTCAACGAGGATCTGCTGTGCTGTATCCTCTGAGCACCACTGAAGGAATGCTTTTGCGAGGTCAACATCGCCGTCCTTGTAAACTGCCCAGTAGGATGAAGGTCCGCCGAGGATGGTGTCGATACCGTCGATAAATGCTACGGGAGCGATGCCTACCTTGAATGAGTTCTTCTTGTAATCATCATTTGATGTAAGGTTTGCGCCGAACCATGAACCCTGTGTTACGAATGCAGCCTTGCCCTTAGCGAAGAGTGCTGTCTGATCATCATAAGTACCGTTTACAGCAACAGTCTTGTCTGCATACTTCTGGATAAGGTCAACGAACTTTGCGAATGCTGTCATTCTGTCCTTGTCGATCTGGCCGCCGTTGTTCAGAAGGTCAATGTACTTGGTATCGGTCATTGCAAGACCTGCGTCAAGATAATGTCCGAAAAGGTGAGTACCTGTTGACCAGCCGAGGTTTGTATTGTTTGCGCCGTAGTCAACTACTGCCGTAAGGCCGAGCTCTGACTTCTTCGCATCGATCTTCTTGAAAGCATCCTCATAAGCGCTGTAGCTTGTGAGCTTTGTGGGATCAACGCCGCATTTTTCAAGGATGTCAGCGTTGTAAGCCATGCCGTGAGCCTCTACCTGATAAGGATAACCTATCGTTGCTCCGCTTGCGTCAACATACTCGACATCAGTATTTGAAGTCCACTTCTCACCCTTGAGATCAGCGAGCATTCCTTCCCAGTTCGCGAACTGGTTTGTCTCTGCTACGAAGATGTCGGGCATCGTTCCTGCCTGATAATCCTTCTTCAGAGTGTCTGATGCTGTAGCCTGATTTGATCCGCCGACTGTCTGGATGTTTACCTTAACCTTTGTCTCATCAGTGTACTTCTTTGCAAGTGCCTGAAGCTGGGTGTCGATCTCAGGCTTTCCATTAAGAAGAGTAACCTCTCCATCACCCTTTCCGCTTCCGCCTGTAGAACCGCCGCCGTTTGAGCCGCCGCCGTTTGAGCCGCAGGCTACAAGTGAAACTGCCATTGCTGCGCAGAGCGCTGCTGTAAGAAATTTCTTTCCTCTCATCTCAATTATTCCTCCTTTATGGATTTAACGTTTCCGCAACCGCGTAACCGGTTACTTCTCTCGCATTGTATAACCGGTATCGTTCACCTGTCAACACTTATTTGCTTTTCGGTACTTTTCGCCAAATAACCGGTTACTTTTTTGTTGCTTTGTATGGCTTGAAAAACAAAGTAACCGGTTTTATTTTTGACTAGTATATATTCGGCATCATTATGGAGGAAGATACGATGGCTCGGGAAAGAACAGGGGAAGTAACCTTCCAGGATATCGCGAATTTTACAGGCTTTTCCAAAACTACTATCTCTCGTTATTTCAACCATCCCGGCACCGTCTCGGAGGAAAACAGAAAAACCATTGAAAAAGCCCTGTCGTCACTCAATTACAGTGAAAACCGTGTCGCCAGGATGCTCGCAAAGGGAAAGACCGATATCATAGGCCTGATCATCCCGAACCTCTACAACGGCTTCTATCAGACCATTCAGGATCTCCTGATCGGAACCTACGACAAGTACGGCTACAAGTTCCTCGTCCTCTCGGGCTCCGACTCCGAAAGCCGGGAGCGCCGCTATATCAGTGAACTTCTGGCTTACAGGATTGAGGGGCTCATTATCCTTTCCCATACGATTCCTTCATCGGAGCTCGCCGGTCTCGGGATCCCCGTTGTCGGTATAGAGCGCGAGGATCGTTATATCTCCTCGGTCTCAACCGACAATCACATGGGCGGAGTACAGGCCGCGAAGCTTTTATATGAAAACGATTGCGACGAATACATCATTTTGAATTCGCCGACAGCCACTGATGTTCCAGCTTTCGGGCGCGTCAGGGGCTTTGTTGAAACGGTCCAGGGCTTCAAAAAGCCCCAAACCTTCCTCGAATACGAGATGGATTCTGAATACGAGACCATGGTCGACTCAATTGAAAAGATAATGAAGAATAAGATAATAAACAGCTTTCCCGGCAAGCGAAAGGGCATCTTCTGCCTTTCGGATTCCTCGGCGATAGTTGTACTTAATTATCTTTTCAGAACATATGGGTGTCTGCCTGAAGACTACAGGATCATTGGATTTGACAATACGCCGGCATCAAAAGAGGCCGTACTCCCGCTTTCAACCGTAGGGCAGCAGGTCGATATCCTTGTGGATACTGCGATGTCGATCCTGCTGGATGAGACCAGGACATCAAAGGAATACGGGCGCTTCTCACAGAAGGACCCGGTCCACGCCGTCATCCCGCCGAGGCTCATTTCAAGGGAAACCACAGATTGAAAACTGTGAAAGGATAATAATGAACAAAGAATACGAAAGACCGGAAGCGCGCGACGAGATCCCGGCAAAGATCAGTGAATTGATATCTTTGGCAGAACCCGCAGAGCTTTCCAAAGAGAACGGTATTTATCAAAATATCCCGGGCGGTGATATGCCCGGCGATCACATCAATATCAATGAGCAGGCGATCCTGGCAGCGAAACGGCTCTTCCCTCTGATCAGGGAAAAGCTTGTTTCCACGGTGAGATCGAATCCCTATGGCCGTGCCGTAATCTCAGTCTCCGGCGGCTCCGGCTCCGGAAAGACCTGTCTTTCTGCGCTTACAGCCTGGTATCTGAACAAGTGCAATGTTGGCACCCGTATCATAAGCGGTGACAACTATGTCCACAGGATCCCTGCGGAAAATGATGCCGAGCGCCTCCGAATCTTCCGCCACAACGGGATCAGGGCGATGGTCGAGAGCGGGCAATTCGACAATATTATCTTTGAAAGGCTGCAAAGCTATCAGAAGGAGCAGAATGAAACGGGGCACGCCAAAGACATAGACGAGCCCTGGTTCAAAACCTATATAGAAGGCGGAAAAGCCGCACTGGATCAGCATCTCGGGAGTTCGAACGAGCAGAATTTTGAAATGCTGAATGATATCATCAGCGCCTTCAAGGACGGCGCAAAGGAGCTATGGCTCCGCCGCATGGGACGCGACAATACTGCACTCTGGTATGAAAAAACAGATATGACGGATACCCATGTGCTCATACTCGAGTGGACCCACGGCCTTTCAAAGCACCTGTCTGGAATAGACGAAAGGATCTTCATCCAGACTACGCCGGAAGAAACCTACGCATCGCGTATAGGTCGGTCCAGGGATGAAAACGCAAAGACTGACTTCATCCAGGCTGTCATCACGATCGAACAAGACCAGCTCACTTCGCTCATTCCGACCGCAGACCTCATAATAAACCGCGCCGGAGAGCAATTGTCAAAGGATGCTTTTAAATAAAACAATTCGAGGAGGAAGATAATGAAAAACGGACCTATGCTGAATGCCTATCCCGACAGCGTCGGAGGAAACCTTTCAAAGATCAGGGAACTTCTTTCAAAGGAGCTTTCGGGTGCCTTTTCTTCTTTTTATGTTCTTCCGAGCCTCTACCACAGCGATCTTGACCGGGGCTTTTCCGTGATAGATTATGATCTCGAGGATACCCTCGCAAAGCCTGAGGATCTTGAAGGGCTGAAGGCTCTCGGGGTTGACCTTAAGCTTGATATTATCTTAAATCATGCGTCTACACAGTCTCCGCAGTTTCTCGACCTTCTTGAAAAGGGCGAAAAGTCTGAATATGCCGATTTCTTCATCGACTGGAACAGGTTTTGGGAGGGCAAAGGGACGATGACAGAGGAAGGCTATATCCAGCCTGACCCCGAGCTCATCAAGGATATGTTCTTCAGAAAGCCCGGGCTCCCGCTTCTCATGGTGGAGATGAAAGACGGGACGAAAAAGCCCTACTGGAACACCTTCTATCAGGAAGTGATCGAAAATCCCGACGGCAGCAAGAAATATCTCGGTCAGATGGACCTCAATATCGAGTCTCCGAAGGTCTTTGATTTTTACAGGGAGACTCTGAAAAAGCTTGCTTCATACGGCGCTTCTATAGTGCGTCTCGATGCCTTTGCCTACGCACCCAAGGCGCCCGGCAGGCGGAATTTCTTAAACGAGCCCGAAACCTGGGATCTCCTCTCAAGCATCCGCGATATCGCGGAACCGCTCGGACTTACATTATTACCCGAGATACACGATGCGTATAGTGCGAAGATCTACAAAAAGGTCGCGGACAAAGGCTTCATGACTTACGACTTCTTCCTTCCGGGGCTCCTCATCGACGCCATCGACCGCGCAAAGCCCGACACCCTTGTCTCCTGGGCAAACGAGATATTTGAAAGCAGCATCAAGACCGTAAATATGCTCGGCTGCCATGATGGCATCCCGGTACTTGACCTCAAGGGTCTTCTCGATGATAATGAGATACAGGCGCTTATCGACAGGATAGTCAGCCGCGGCGGTCTCATCAAGAACCTCCACGGACAAAAGAATATGTACTATCAGGTGAATTCCACTTATTATTCCGCTCTGGGCGCAGATGATGATAAGATGACGCTTGCAAGGGCGATACAGCTCTTCATGCCCGGAAAACCGCAGGTATGGTACCTCGATCTCTTTGCAGGGGAAAACGACCTTGCCGCAGTTGAAAAAGCCGGTCCCGGCGGTCACAAGGAGATAAACAGGACAAATCTTTCTCTGGTCGACGTTGAAAAAGCGCTCGAAAAGCCGGTTGTAAAAGAGCAGCTACGGCTACTTAAACTCAGGAATACCCATCCCGCCTTCGAAGGCGGTGCATTCAAGGCAGAGTCGGACGGCTCGCACCTTTCCATGAGCTGGGAAAAGGACGGAAAGTCCATATCATTAAAAGCCGACCTTAAGGAAAAAACTTATGAGATCAATATTCTCGATTGACGGACCTCTTTACAAATTTTTCGGAACCTTCGCAAACCTTGTAATACTCAATCTCGTAGCGATCCTCTGCTGCCTCCCGCTTATCACAGCGGGAACCTCCATCACGGCGCTCCATTATGTGACGCTGAAAATGGTCAGAAACGAGGACGACCATATAGTTCGCCAGTTTTTCAAGGCTTTCAAGGACAATATAAAACAGGGGATCCTTCTCTGGATACCCCTGCTTTTGCTTATCATAGCTCTGGGCTTTGATGCCTGGCTGCTTCGCTATGCTCCGGATACTGTTCCGAAGGTCTTTCAGTTCGTATTCTTCGCGGGTCTCTTTGTGATACTCCTTGTCGCGGTCTGGGTCTTCCCTCTCCTCATGCATTTTGCTTATCCCAGGACCACAGACTATATCAGAAACGGCTTTCTGCTCTCTCTTTCACATCTTCCGCGGACGCTCCTCATGGCAGCGATCACATTTCTTCCATTGTTTTTCGCCTATGTCGAGCCCCTTCGCTCCGCAGTATGGCTTCTTGCCATAGGGCTCTCCCTTCCCGTCTGGCTCAAGACCTGGCTCTACAACAGCGTCTTCAAAAAACTGGAACCGCAGGATGATGAGGAGGAGATCGAAGAAGCTGCTCCTTTATTACAGGAAACGGATCCCGAAGGAACTGCTCCCGAAACGCAGGAATAAAGCCCTTCAGGTAAAAAAATAAAGCCCTGAATCCGCGGCCTTCCGCAAACCCAAGACTTCAATGCGC
>CAMVHB010000039.1 GCA_947167155.1 uncultured Lachnospiraceae bacterium
TCTCCTTTGCGGATGACTGCCAGCCCGGAACCTGGATCGCATTTTCATTGAGCGAGAGCGAGGGATCCGGTATCATGAGCCTCTCGTCAAATTCCATATGATAGCCAAGCCCCGCGCATTCGGGGCAGGCGCCGAAGGGATTGTTGAAGGAGAAGCTTCTTGGCTCTATCTCGTCTATCGATATCCCGCAGTCGGGACATGAAAAGCTCTCGGAAAAATTCATCTTCTCACCGCCGATGACATCGATTATGAGCAGACCTTCCGAAAGCTTCAGCGCATTTTCAATGGAATCCGTAAGCCTCCTGTTGATACCCTCCTTCACCTGAAGGCGGTCTATCACTATCTCAATATTGTGCTTCTGATTCTTGTCGAGCTTGATCTCCTCCTCAAGCTCATACATATTTCCGTCAACTATGACGCGCACATACCCCGATCTCTTCGCCCTTTGAAAAAGCTTCTCCTGCGCACCTTTCCGGCCTCTGACAACAGGTGAGAGGACCTGGAACTTCGTCTTTTCGGGGAGCGCCATTATGATGTCGACCATCTCATCAACGGACTGCTTCTTTATCTCACGACCACAGTTTGGGCAATGAGGGATTCCTATCCTGGCAAAAAGAAGCCTGAAATAATCATATATCTCTGTCACCGTTCCGACCGTCGAGCGGGGATTTCTGTTGGTGGATTTCTGGTCGATCGAGATAGCAGGCGGCATGCCCTCTATGGAGTCGACATCGGGCTTTTCCATCTGGCCGAGGAACTGCCTTGCATATGAGGAAAGACTCTGCATATAACGCCGCTGGCCTTCCGCGAATATGGTATCAAAGGCAAGAGAGGACTTCCCGCTGCCCGAAAGCCCGGTAAGGACCACGAGGCTGTCCCTCGGTATATCGATATCTATGGCTTTGAGATTGTGTTCGCTCGCGCCTCTTACCTTGATGTATTTTCTTCCGGTCTCGCCGGACATTGCTTTTTTCATTATCGTCTTGCCTCTTCAACCAATTGTCTTACGTGTTCGCCGATATGTTTTTTTTCATCTACGGAAAGCTCACTGTAGCAAACGGGCGAAAGAAAGGAAAGCTTGACATCTGCGGGATAGAGCTTCGTCGGATGGTCCTCCCAGACCTCTCTTGTGCCCTTTGCCGCAACCGGGATTATCAAAGCGCCACTCTTTTGTGCCGCCTTGAAGGAGCCCGAATGAAACTCATGAACGCTCCCATCCCTGCTCCTTGTGCCTTCGGGATAGATAAAGACCGAGCCTCTCTTCTCAGCAAGTATTTCCGTAGCCTCCACTATAGTCTTCATAGCCTTTCTCGGATCCTCGCGGTCGATGAAAAGGCAGCCTATACGCTTTGCAAAAAAGCCGAGCAAGGGTATCTTTTTGAACTCATCCTTTACGACAAAATAAGTGGGCTCCGGAAGATAGCTGTATGCGAGCACGATATCAAAGTAACTCTGATGATTTCCCGCAAAGAGATATGAATCGCCGTCCTTGAAGTTTTCATTCCCGTTCACTGAAAGCCGCGCCCCGCTTATCTTTGCTATTACTCTAAGCGCCCATCTTACAAAAGCTCTGTAGAAGCGCCTTGACCTTTCCTTACTGAAAAGGCCTGTGAGTGCGCCGATCAGCATGACAGGAAGGACCAGTACAACGAGAAAGCAGAGGAATAATATGCAGACAATCGCTCTGAACATCATTTCTCCTTTTCGGAATTTGACTTGATATGATTTCCAAGAATCTCAGAGACCTCGGATATGGTGGTAAAGCTACTGCCCGGGAACTCTTCAAGAAGCTTTCGAAGCTCGAAGACCTCGGCTCTCGTGATCACGCAATAGAGCACGTCCTTCTCCTCACGGCTGACAAGCCCCTTGCCCTTCAAAAAGGTGACGGTACGCCCGAGCCTTTCGTATATGATTTTTGCTATTGCTTTTCCGTCGTCCGTCACTATCATCACGGATTTCGTATTGTCACGCCCGATCTCGACTATATCAATGACGCGCGAGGTAATGAAATACATCACGAGGGAATACATACCCCTGTCAAGTCCAAAGACTATGCCCGCCACGAGATATATCACGATATTCATCAGGAGTACGATACGGGCTGTCGAGAGCGAGGTCTTTCTTGAAAGATAAGTCGCGACAACCTCTGTTCCGTCAAGAACACCGCCTCCCCTGAAGACCATCCCGACTCCGAATCCGAGGATCACGCCCCCGAATATCGTCCCGAGGAATTCGTCATAGGTCGCGTTCTGAAGATGCTCAAATACTGATGTAAAAATTGAAAAAATAACGATAGCGTAAATTGCCCGGATTATAAAGCCCTTTCCGAGCTTTACCAGCCCGAATATCATGAAGGGAAGATTGATGACGACGATAATCACACCGAGAGGGATATTCACAAAATGCCCGACTATCATCGAGATACCCGTAACGCCCCCGTCGAAGATCTGACTTGGAACAAGGAATTCCTCAACCGAAAAGGCCGCTATCACGGCTCCGGCCGTAAGCATGATGAAGGCCATGAAATTATGTTGAATAAATCTCTTTACCCGCTCTTTCATAAAAAAAAATCTTTCTCCTCCATTTTATTTGTAACTTTCCGATTATAGCACAAAAAAGGTATAATTGTCGGGGATTTTCAAGGAGATGGCTTATTATGACAAAAGAAGAAATGCTTTCCTTCATGGAAGAAACAAAGAGACTCGGTTCAAGGCTTGGGCTTTCACGGATCAGCGAACTTATGGATCGCCTTTCAAATGTGCAGGACTCTGTCCCTGCCATCCACATAGCGGGAACGAACGGTAAGGGTTCGGTTTGCGCTTATCTTTCATCCATCCTGATGGCCTCCGGGAAAAAAGTCGGTCTCTTCACTTCCCCCGCTATCAGCTCTGAGAATGAGAGGATCCGCATCAACAATATCCCGATAACAGATAACGAAGCGGCAGAAGTCTTTTCGTCTGTAAAGGTCTGTTGCGATGAAATGGTAAAGGACGGTTTTCCCCATCCCACCGAATTCGAGACAGTAACCGCAGCCGCCTTTCTTTTCTTTTATCTAAAAGGCGCTGACTACATGATACTTGAGACAGGGATGGGCGGAAGGCTTGACTCAACAAATATCATCAAAAGCCCTCTTATTTCGATCATTACGTCAATAAGCTTTGACCATATGGCCTTCCTCGGAAATACCCTTCCCGAGATTGCCGGAGAGAAAGCAGGGATAATCAAAAAGAACTGCCCCGTCCTTGTACAGAAGCAGTCCGATGAAGAAGTAACAAATGTTTTCAGAAAAAAAGCAGTTCAGGAGAACTCGGATTTTCATGAAGTTCATGAACCTGTCCTTATCTCCAGAGACCTTTCGGGACAGAGCTTTTCAGTAGACGGTCTTTCTCTGAAAACCTCTCTCCTGGGAACCTATCAGCTTTCCAATGCCGCGACTGCGGTGTCTGCAGCGAGACTTCTTTCGATCCCGGATGATGCGATAAAACGGGGAGTTTCAGATACAAGGTGGGAAGCGCGTTTTGAACTTCTTCGAAAGGGTCCACTTTTCTTCTGTGACGGAGGACACAATCCCGAGGGTGCAAAGATGCTTTACGACAGCCTTCAAACCTATTTCCCCGGAAAAAAAATCATCTTCATAACCGGCGTATTAAAAGACAAGGACTATGAAAAGATGTATGAGATCATGCTTCCCATCGCAAAGTGCTTCTTCACGGTGACCCCCGAAAATGAAAGGGCGCTTTCTGCCGAAGCACTCGCAGCGTTCCTGAGCCAAAAGAAAGCAGCGGCAGATTTTGCGATCCCCTGCAGCTCTGTAGAGGAAGCCGTTGAGCTTGCAATAAAAAGAGCAGACCACAAGACAATAGTCTGCTCCTTCGGTTCTCTCTATTTTCAGGGCGAGGTCCGCCGTATCGTTCTCTCTTAAGAAATAAACCTCTCGAACTCGTGGATCGGTATGGGCTTTGAGTACTTGTAGCCCTGCAGGTACTGCGCGTCCATTTCCTTGCAGTTCTTCTCATCCTCCTCGTTCTCGACGCCCTCGAAAAGGATATTGTAATCAAGGTGGCGGAACATCTTTGCAAAGGAGCCCACCATGTATCTGCTCTCATTACTCTTCGCGGACTGAAGCACGAGGCTCCTGTCAAATTTGATGATCTGGAAGGGAAGCTCCATTATCCTGTCAAAGTTTGAATAGCCCGTCCCGAAATCATCAAGATAGAAGGTAATTCCTTTTTCATGAAGCATGATGATCTTCGGCTTGATCTCCTCAAGATCGTTTGCCGTGAGGGATTCCGTGATCTCTATCGCGATCTTTTCCAGCGGGATATTGTTTGCCTCTATGATATCAAGCACGTCCTTGCAGAAGGCCTCCTCCCTGAGATCGAGCATTGAAAAGTTCACCGAGATCCTCTGCATGTCATGGCCTTCATCCATGGCCTTTTTTATGAATCTGCAGGTCTTGTTTAATATTATGAGGGTCATCACATGGATGGTCTGATATTCCTCGGCAAGAGGGATGAACTGGTCGGGATAGACGACTCCTGTCTTTTCGAGCGAAAGCCGCATTAGGGCTTCGGCTGTATCATATTTTCCGGTCTTGATATTGAGTACGGGCTGGCAGTAGGTCATTACTCTTTCATCAAGAAGATCCCGCTTTGAATAGATATCTATGAGCTCGGTTATGATATATCTGTTCGTAGCATAAAGCTCAAAATCCTTGTTTCCGACTATCCTTAAGCTTCCGGTAGGCATCCTTCTCCTGACGTCGACCAGCATATTGAAATACTCCGAACCCTTTCCAACCCGCTCGTCTGTCTCCACGCAGATGATCTTGTAGGCTGCATTCAGGCCATCAAGCCGCCTGCATACCTTGTCCGGATCCAGCCTGTCCACATCCAACGGTCCGTCATAAAGTACCGCGATCCCCATGTCCCATATCCTGCAGACCAGACCATTCTTTACGATATCGTTCAGAAATCCCCTGTAGGAATCCACGAACGCCTTATTATTTTTGAACTGGTCATTCAGATCCCTTATGGCGATGACCATCATATGCTTCTTCTTCCCTTTTGAGAGCGCCTCATCAAGCTCGGTAATCAGGATCTCCGGGACCATGGCGCCGCTCAAATGGTCATAGGAGCCCGTATGGAAAATGAAGATAGTCGATATGATCGAGAGCAGCACTGCAAAAGTCAGCCAGTACTGATTGTGAAAGAGATTCTGCACTACTATCAGCGCCAAAGAAAGAACCGCGGATGAAATGACGCCTCCGCTCACTCTTCTTGATATCCGCCTCCCGGCCTTGAAGACTGTCACGATCACGACAATATACACGAGAATTACATAAGCCACAAGGGCGTTGCCCGCGACTCCGTTGACACTGCCGTCCGGAAGCAGATAAAAGCCGATGCCGAGAAATGAAAAGATGATATCAAGCGCCATCGCGACAAGCCCCGCGATCCCGGAAAAGTAAAGAACCCTTTTCCGCTCCCTCTCCCCGGTCCAGATAAGCCTTTGGATATATGCGGAATATACGAAGATGACGCTCAGGATGAAGGTATAATAGATGAACCTCAGGGCATATACCAGCGCGTTCCCGCCAATACCCCTGCTCATAACTATGTATTCAACAATCCGGATAACGGAGGCAAAGAAGCAGATCATCACCATCCGTCTCACAAGGGAAACTCCCTCTTCCCTGATGACTCTGCTCAGGTAGATGAGTACAAAAATCAGAAGTGAGATCGTAAGTACCGTGATCTCTCCTATCGGAGATATCTGGGTGCGGACATAATCACTCATAGAAAGGAATCCGTCCATAAAGATTGCTCCCCTCTACAAATCCCTCAGAAAGAATACATCTCGAGAAGATGCGTGAAGACCCTGTAATACTTGAAGTGCGACTGGTTCCATTGAACCTTCTTCCCGACAGACGCAAAAGCAAGATAACAGGGCTTTTGTTCAACATCCCTGAATCTTATGACAACAAATGACAATACTTCGACTTCCCTCAATATCTTGACAGAATCCGAGTGCGAAGCCGGAAGGCTCTCTATCTGATTCACCACGAGAAACTCGTTTTTGGAAAGTGAATCCTCGGCATTAATATTCTTCTGATACAGATCCCTGAGCCTCTTCCGCGCCATATCCGTAAGCTGGTTCTCACCTGCTGCGAGTTTCTGCTTGATGGGATTTCCACAAAGGATAGTAACTTCATCAAGGGCAAAGCCTGTCGCAAATTCCCTGAGAAGATCCTCCGGAGAAGGCCGCCTTTCGCTCATCACCCTGTCAACAAGAGAAACTATCACATCACTGGGATGCACCTCCCGTCCGGAGCTCATGAGGCCTCCCGCCTCCTTCTGGGTCCTTACCTCTTCAAGAGCAGGATGTTTTTCAGGAGTATAGATCACATATCTGTTCCTCCCCTTATACTTCGCTAAGTAAAGGCAGTAGTCGGCAAGCATGAACAGATCATCATAGTTCTCAGCATCCGTCGGATACACAGCGCAGCCGATTGAAAGAGTCAGCGGGTTCATAGAATCCCCGCCAATTGAAGGAAACTGTATGCCGATATTTCCCCTTATAGTCCGAAACAGCTCTCTCAGAGAGGGTTCGCCGGTATTGTTCGTAAGGATCATGAGAAATTCGTCTCCGCCTATCCTTCCGACCTTTCCGTCAGTACCGACAGTATCTCTCAAGACTGCGGCAGTACGTCTCAATACCTCATCTCCGTACTGATGACCATAGCTGTCATTCACCTTTTTGAAAAAATCCACATCCACGATGGCAATGGCCGTGTCCGAACGTCTACGCTCGTCTATGATCTCCACTGCGTATTCGGTAATGTCAGCCTTGTTCAGAAGGCCTGTAAGGGGATCAAGGCTGGTTCCGATCTTCTGCCTTGAGGAGCTTGTCTTCTGGAAATGAATAGTACCTATGATCCCTTCCTTGCCGTCGGAATACGTAATGAGCGCGCCCTCCACGACAGTTTTTCGAAAACTCTTGCTGTCGTTTATCAGGTTGCTGTCCACTGTCTCAATGAAGTGTGCGCTCTTTGTGCGAAGATGCACAAAGACTCGCTTCACCTGTTCCTTTGCCTCATCCGACGTAACAGCCCCGGTCATAGATCTTTCCATCTCATCCACAGGCCTCACGCCCTCTCCATAGATAGAGGCTGAGGCATTGTAGAAGGTGACCTTCAGTTTGTCGGGATCGTAATCAAAGAAGACGCCATCACATAGTCCGATCATTCCTTCGTGGGCCTCAAGAACGCGTGTCTGCCCCAGATGAGAGAGCACGATATTTTCAACCCTTGTGATGATCAGCCTGATAAAACCATCACTGCTCACCTCGGTGACCTTCAGATAGAACAATGCCTTTTTCTCATCCCGCCCTATTCGGACGGGGAACCAGGCACCGGAGTTTTCTTTCACTGCGTTCTCAAAGCTCTTCCTGCTCTCTTCATCCATATATGAGGTGATGGGAGCAAACAGATCATCATAGAAATATTGCAGCGTAGTCGCGTCTCCGGAAAGGAAACGCTTGTCCGCGGCAGATATTATCAGCGAGTGGAAATCAGAATTTCTCATATACTCTTTTTCTCCCTCATGACCCGGATCATCAGATACACAAAACCACTGTCATTATAATCATTCAAGTACACAAGGACAAGAAAAAAAGCGCCCCCGGGGTTCCCGGGAGCGCCTGATCATCAAGGTTTTGAATTATTTCTTCTTGCCGTTTACAGCTTCCTTGAGAGCCTTGCCGGCCTTGAACTTCGGTGCTACAGAAGCAGCGATCTTGATCTCCTTGCCGGTCTGAGGGTTGCGGCCCGTACGAGCTGCGCGCTTAGAAGTCTCGAATGTACCAAAACCAACAAGCGTAACCTTGTCCTTCTTCTTGAGAGCCTTCGTAACTACAGCGTTGTAAGCGTCAACTGCTGCAGCAGCATCCTTCTTGGAAATATCAGCTTCCTTTGCGATTGCATCTACAAACTCTGCTTTGTTCATGATACGTTTCTCCTTTTCAATTACAATGTGTAATGCCCTTGTCGCACTTACTTTTCATGCGACAAGGAAATTCTAAACGACATCTTGCGTCTTTTCAAGTCCAAAACACAAGATATTGCTATTTTTGTGAGTATTTACGAAAATAGAACACCTGAAAGGCCGCAATGGGTGCAATTGAGCGGTGTCGGCCGCCCGCGAGCCGCTTAAAAACGCGTTATTTTCGCCGTTTATCGCTAAAACCTTTCTCTTTGTTATTTTTCACGATAGTTTTTGCTTTTGATTGCAGATTTTACTTATTTTAATTATAATCGGTGTGGTCGCTCGAAAAGGATGAGCGGTTTTCAACTATAAACCCATACATTTGAATTGGAGGAAAACGAAATGCTTGTAAACGCAAAGGAAATGCTTGATAAGGCAAAGGCCGGACATTACGCGGTAGGTCACTTCAACATCAACAATCTCGAGTGGACGAAGTCGATCCTTCTCACGGCTGAAGAAGAAAAGTCGCCTGTCATCCTCGGCGTATCAGAGGGCGCAGGAAAATATATGGCAGGTTTCCTCGTTGTTGCCGAGATGGTAAAGGCAATGGACAAGAGCCTTGGCATTACTGTTCCCGTTGCCCTTCATCTTGATCACGGAACCTACGACGGCTGTAAGAAATGCGTTGAGGCAGGCTTCACATCCATCATGTTTGACGGTTCCTCACTTCCTATCGATGAAAATATCGAGAAAACCAAGGAGCTCGTTGAGCTTGCTCACAAGATGGGGATGTCTATCGAAGCAGAGGTTGGAGCCATCGGCGGCGAAGAGGACGGAGTCATCGGAATGGGCGAGTGCGCGGATCCTGATGAATGCAAGAGGATCGCTGACCTTGGGATCGACTTCCTTGCAGCCGGGATCGGAAACATCCACGGCGTATATCCTGAAAACTGGAAGGGACTTCAGTTCGATGTACTCGCGAAGATCCAGGAAAAGGTGGGTGCTATGCCCCTCGTTCTTCACGGCGGCACAGGTATCCCCGATGATATGATAAAGAAGGCGATAGACCTCGGAGTTTCAAAGATCAACGTCAATACAGAGTGCCAGCTCGTCTTCGCTGCAGCTACACGTGAGTATATCGAAGCAGGAAAAGACAAGGCAGGAAAGGGCTTTGACCCGAGGAAGCTCCTTGCTCCCGGCGCGGAAGCCATCAAGGCAAAGGTTAAGGAAAAGATCGAACTGTTCGGATCGAACGGAAAGGCCTGAATGAAAAATATAAATGTCGAAGAAATCTTCGGATCAAATGTCTTCAACGACCATGTGATGCAGGAACGCCTTCCCAAGAAGGTATACCAGAAGCTGAAGGAAACGATCAAAGAAGGAAATGACCTCGACCTTGAGACTGCAGACGTAGTTGCTCATGAAATGAAGGAATGGGCTATCGAGCACGGCTGCACTCATTATACTCATTGGTTTCAGCCCCTTACAGGGCTGACAGCCGAAAAGCATGACAGCTTTATCTCAGCACCCCTCCCTGACGGAAGGGTGCTGATGAGTTTTTCGGGAAAAGAACTGATCAAATCAGAACCCGATGCGTCAAGCTTTCCCTCCGGCGGTCTTCGGGCAACCTTTGAGGCAAGAGGTTATACAGCCTGGGATCCTACTTCTCCCGCCTTCATCAAAGAAAATGCGGTCGGCCCCATCCTCTGCATTCCTACAGCCTTCTGCTCATACACAGGTGAAGCCCTCGATCAGAAGACTCCCCTCCTCAGATCAATGGAAGCCATCAACAAAGAAGCCCTGCGTCTGATCAGGCTCTTTGGGAACACAACTTCAAAAAAAGTCGTACCCTCAGTCGGGATAGAACAGGAATACTTCATCATAGACAGAAAAGACTTTCTTGCGAGAAAGGACCTTGTTTATACCGGACGGACTGTGATCGGAGCCATGCCTCCGAAGGGTCAGGAGATGGACGATCATTATTTCGGGAGCATCAGGGAACGCATTGGCGCTTTCATGCATGACGTGAACGAATGCCTGTGGAAACTTGGTGTCCCGGCAAAGACCCAGCACAATGAAGCTGCTCCCGGGCAGCACGAGCTTGCCCCTATCTTCGAGGAAGCCAATATAGCCGTAGATCACAACCAGCTCATAATGGAAACCCTCAAGAAAGTGGCCTATCGCCATGGTCTTCAGTGCCTTCTCCATGAAAAGCCGTTTGAGGGCGTCAATGGCTCCGGTAAGCACAACAACTGGTCTCTGAATACCGATGACGGCATAAATCTCCTGGATCCCGGAAAAACTCCGCATCAGAATCTCCAGTTCCTTCTCATACTCACCTGTGTACTGAAGGCTGTAGACAGGCATGGCGCGCTTCTTCGCGAGAGCGCTTCAAATGTGGGGAATGACAGGCGTTTCGGAGGTCTCGAGGCTCCGCCCTCCATTATTTCCGTATACGTCGGCGAACAGCTTCAGGACGTCCTTGACCAGCTGATCGCAACCGGCTCTGCGACCCATTCAAGAAAGGGCGAAAAGCTTGAAACAGGAGTTTCGGCGATACCGGATTTCAGAAAGGATGCGACCGACAGGAACCGTACTTCTCCCTTTGCTTTCACCGGAAACAAGTTTGAATTCCGATCAGTAGGCTCCGAGGATTCGGCAGGCGAGCCCAATGTGGTCATCAATACCATAGTCGCGGAAGCCTTCGCAGAAGCCTCCGATATACTTGAAAAAGCTCCCGATTTTGATATGGCCGTGCATGACCTTATCAAGAAGCAGGCTCTGGAATCAAGGCGTATCGTCTTCAACGGGAACGGCTATTCCGATGAATGGGTTGAGGAAGCGAAAAGGCGCGGGCTGCCCAATATCCCTACAATGGTTGACGCGATCCCTGCCCTTACCGAAAAGAGCAGCATCGAGGTCTTTGAAAAGTTCGGGGTATTTACGGAATCAGAGCTTCGAAGCCGCGCGGAAATAGAATATGAGACCTATTCAAAGAAGCTGAACATTGAAGCAAAGGCGATGTGCGACATCATCAGAAAGCAGGTCATCCCTGCGGTCATCAAGTATCTGAGCGTCCTTGCAAACAATGTGAACGAAGTCCGTCAGGCTCTTTCTTCAGCGGACACTTCGACTGCCGAAGGGATGCTCTCCGAAGCTTCAGATCTTCTCAAAGAAACAAAGACCGCTCTTAATGCCCTTGAAGAAGCAAGGCGCACCGAAGAAAAAATGACTGATTCAAAGGAAAGGGCGCTTTTCTGCAGGGACCGGATAGTACCTGCGCTTGACAAAATACGTGTACCCGTTGACAAGCTTGAGATGCTTGTTGACAAAGAATACTGGCCGATGCCCTCCTACGGCGATATGCTGTTTGAGGTGTGAGAAGCCGAACTTCCCGAGGTCGCGGAGCTCGATGAGCTCCCGCCTCCTCCGGGAACCACCGGAACGGGCGGCGTGACAGGCTGTGCATCCGTATGGATGTTGCAGATCCTCGCCAGATCCTCCGGCGCTATTGAATATTCATAATCCTCCCCTCCGGGGGCAGCTCCGAGAATAAATACCCTCTGCTCTATATCCTCAGCCGGGCAGTGCGCTCCGGCGGGAAGATTTGAGGCGCTGCAGATCGAGACCTTGGTATGATGGTCGCAGCTGTCGTAGGGCACGGTATCCGCGTCAAAAAACTCCGTATAAACCTCCGAACCTCTGACATCCGCCGTACATATGCCTTCAAGAGGAAGCTTGCCTGACTTTTTGCAGACCGAAAGCTCCACTATCCCGCTCGGCCTGTCAAAATCCTTAACGGGAAGCCCTTCATTGATCCTCTGCATTATCCCTCTGAAGATAGCCTTTGAATACTGCGTCTCGCTCTGGGATGTGTTGTCGTCATAGCCTCCCCAGACGGCGCAGGTAAAGTAGGGCGTATAGCCCGCAAATACGGTATCCCTGTCGTTTGTTGTGGTGCCGGACTTTCCGGCTATCGGCATATTCTCAATATTCGCGCCGATTCCGGTTCCGTAGCGCATGACGTCCTTCATGGCATCCGTAAGGAGCCAGGCTGTAGTGGGCTTCAATACCTGTTTCTGATTGTTCCAAGAGGCATCGAGGATCACCTCTCCGCTTCTTGAAAGAACCCTGGTATAGAGCATCGGACGGTTGTATACCCCGCCGTTTGCAATTGTCGCATAGGCTCCCGTAAGCTCGATATTCTTTACGCCGCGTGATATACCGCCGAGGGCAAGGGCCTGATTGTTGTCGCCGCTCTCAAGCGTAGTGATGCCGAAATTCTGGACATATTGATAACCAAGTCCCGTACCTATCTCCATCAGGGTCTTTACGGTGACAACGTTTATCGATTCGGTGATAGCCTGCCTCACTGTTGTATAGCCCTGATATCTGTCATTATAATTTCTAAGCGGCACTCCGCTCGTATAGGTGGTAGGGGCGTCATCCTGCACTGAGGCAAGGGTCTTTCCGCCCGCGTCGAGAGCCGGTGCGAAGGCAGCAAGTATCTTGAAGCAGGAACCCGGCTGCCTCGTGGTATCGGTAGCGCGGTTAAGGGTCCTTGAAGCGGTCTTGTCGCCGCGTCCGCCGCAGAGCGCCTGAACATAGCCCGTGGACTGGTCGATCACGGTGCAGGCAGCCTGAGGCTGAACAGTGTAGGTGACGGATTCGCCCGCATCCGGTATCCTGTCCCCCTCGCCCATTATCTCTGACTTGTAATGCTCGTATGCAGCGGCAGCCTCCTCACGGCTTGAATAATTGATATCATAGGCAGGATCCTCATTCTGATAGAAAGTCAGCATGGTCTGCTCGCTGTAATTCTTGTAGGTCTTGTCGGGCTTTTCTATTGTGAGCCTGAAGGAGATAGAGACCTCGGGAGCATTGGCGTAGTTTTCGAGCCTGTTTATCTCCTCGTCAACCACCTTCTGGATCTCGGGATCCTGTGTCGATTCAATGCGAAGGCCGCCGGAATATAGCATCCTGTAAGCCTCCGTCTCGCTGTAACCCCTCTGCTCCTTCAGATCCCTGATGACCTGGCTTGTCAGGGCATCCACGAAATAAGAGGTGGATGAGGCGATGATCGAATTGTTGACGACTGAGATCCTCGAATAAACATCATCCGCCACCGCAGCGTCAAACTGCTCGGCGGTTATATAACCCTGGTCATACATATGCTGGAGGACCGACTTCCTTCGGATATTGTTGTAATCGGGATGGGTAATGGGATTGTATCTCGAAGGATTCTGGGTAATGCCGGCTATGCAGGCGCATTCGGAAAGGGTGAGGTCCGATACCCTCTTGTTGAAATAGCGCTCCGATGCGGCTTCAACACCGAGGGTATTTTGGCCGAGATTGATCGTGTTCAGATAATTCTCAAGTATCTCAGCCTTTGAGATCTTTTTCTCAAGCTGCAGTGCGAGAAACTGTTCCTGAAGCTTTCTCTTCAGCTTGTCCTTCAGGGTGTTTTCGCTCATCCAGCCCGTAAAATAATTGTTTTTCAAAAGCTGCTGGGTGATGGTTGAAGCGCCCTGGGACATATCGCCGCTTGCGATGTCAGCGATGACCGCCCTTATGATGCCCCTGATATCTATGCCGTTGTGCTTGTAAAATCTCTCGTCCTCTATGGCCACAAAGGCATGCTGAAGATCGAGAGGGATCTCCGAAAGCTCGACATACTGGCGGTTCGCCCCGGCGGAGGCAAGGGACTGTATCTCGTTCCCGTTCTTGTCATATATGGTGGTGAGATATCCGGTGGGCGTAATGTCTATGGTCGAAATATCCGGGATCTCATCTATTATCTTCTTCACGTTCATGAAGAGAACCGCTATGGAGGCCGCGGCCGCTACCAGAAGAAAAATGAGCGCAGTCTTGAAAAAGGTGAGGAAAAACTTTTTTCCCGCCCTTAACTTTCCGGAGCGAAGACGCTTCCTTTCTTTTTCTACGGTACCCTTACTGAAATCCATTTTTCATCCTTCTGCACAATATGATAGAATAATTTCGGACATAGATAATAAATTTTAACACAAAAACCGGAGTTTGTGAAATGGCAGTATCATTCAGGGTCGAAACGCAGGGAAACGCCGAGGTTGTGCGGAAAAAGTCAAGGTTCATCTCGGTACTGCTTCCAGTTGATGATGAGAAACAGGCCTTTTCGGAGATCGAGGCTATCAGAAAGGCTAATTACAATGCACGGCACAACTGCTTTGCCTTCATCGTCGGAAAAGAGCCTTTTACCGAGCGCTTTTCAGATGACGGCGAGCCCCAGGGCACGGCGGGAAAGGTGATACTTGAAGTGATGAAGCATAGCCACCTTTCAAACGCGCTCATTGTGGTGACGAGGTATTTCGGAGGTGTGCTCCTCGGGACGGGAGGACTCACCGAGGCATATTCATCCGCGGCGGCGGAAGCCGTAAAGAGCGCGTCACTAATGCAGGTGCTCATTGGGAAGCAGGTGGATGTGGGCCTTGATTATACGGATTACGGGAAGATCGAGTATCTCATCAGGGACAATGGGATACCGGTTCTGTCGTCTGATTTTTCGGAAAGCGTGAAGCTGTCTGTGATGACGATGGCTGAAAGGGATGAGGAAAATCAACTGATGACGGCGGAGATGTTTGTGAACAAGGTCACGGAGCTTACGAACGGGAGGGCTGTGACGGAAGTGTCAGATCCGGTGGAGTTCGGGCTGCAGGGTGACAAAGCGGTGCTGCTTTAGGAAGGTAATCCGGGATTAGAAACCGGGCTCGCGGCAAAGCCTCGGGCTGGTTTCTGATCCCGGGCGACTTCGTCGCCAGGTCAAAGTGAACGAAAAAAGGGCCGTGGGAATACGAGCATTCCCACGGCCCTTCTTTCGTTCACTTTGCTGGATTACCTTCCAAATTGCGGGTCGTTATTACCTGAATCGGATCTGAACATTTCGAGCATGTTGATCGGGTCGTTGTAATCAGCGAGCCAGCCCTCTCTTGCGAAGGTGTAGTTACCATCTTTCCTGTCCTGAAGGAATACGTTCCAGTCCTCGGTAGAGATCGTCATGTTGATGCCGACCTGTGAAAGGTCGTTCTGGATGCACTCTGCGACAGCCTTGTGTTGTGAGTTGTCGTTCAGGATGTAAGGAAGTGTGATGGGCTTGTCGGGAGTATAGGTCCCGTCAGCATTCTTTGTCATCTTGTAGCCGGCCTTCTCAAGAAGCTCAACAGCACCCTCAACATCGGGCTCTGTAGCGTCATAATAGCTTGTTGTAGCTGTCTTGAACACGCCGCCGTTACCGTCAGCCATTCCTGTAGGGATGTAGGAATCAGCAACTTCCTGACCGGACTGTCCTACGGTATCAACGATATACTGCCTGTCGATGAGGAGGCAGATCGCGTGACGGAAGTCGCAGGCCTGCTGCCAGGTCATATCCTTGAAGAAATCAGACTTTACATTGAATGCAGCGTAGTAGGTTCCAAGGTTGGGATCGATGTAGAATTCCTTACTGGTCTTGAGATTTGCCATCTCATCATTCGGTACGGAATCGATGTAATCAAGGTCGTTGTTCTTGTATGCAGCATAGATAGCAGTATCATCAGCTGAGAGCATGAATACGATGTTCGGAGTCTTTACATTCTTTGCATCCCAGTAATTGGGGTTTGCCTTGAAGGTAATGGACTCATTGTGCTTCCACTCAGTCATCGTATAAGCGCCGTTTGAAACGAAGCCTGCTTCCTGGCACCACTTTCCGGGAGTCGTTCCGTCAGTGTTTGCTGCCTCAACCGCCTTCTGGGGTACCGGATAGAATACGGGGAAAGCAAGAAGGGCGTTAAAGTAAGGGCAGGGATTTGTAAGGGTGATCTCAAGAGTATAATCATCCTTTGCAACAGCCTTCAGTTTTCCGTCAGCATCCCTTGCTACGATATCAAAGAGATAAG
>CAMVHB010000040.1 GCA_947167155.1 uncultured Lachnospiraceae bacterium
AATCCATTCCCTCGGGCAGCAGCGGGAGAAAGTATTCAATGTTTTCTTTTGTTATCCTTGTTATTTCCATACCATTTCCTGCCTTTTTGTATTTGGAACAGTTTACCACAAGGCTTAAGGATACGCCACAACGGGTTGACCGGAAGCGGCCTCTATCTGACAAAGATCATGAAGCAGATACTGATCCTTTGACCTCATAGATTTCCCCCTATGCTTTGTGTTATCATACGTTTCGTATCTTCAGTCCTTGAAAGGAGGAACCAAAACCCATGGGAGATCTACAGACACAGAAACAGGCACAGGACGAAAAGCAGTATCTCGATATGCAGCAGGATTTTGTGGAGAAGAAGAAATTTGATTACAACCTGCCGGGACAGCTGAAAAGCTATATTGAAAGCAAAGCCGCGTCAAAGGAATCGGTCTTTGCGAAAAACTTCCTGACGGACACCTTTGCAAAGCAGAACGAAACCTACCGCAAGTCCGATCAGTACAAGGCAGATCAGGAAAAGCTGAAGCAATTCAAGATCGGAAAAAATGATGTAAGTTACAGGGAGCGTGTGGATACCGAGCACAGAACTGCGTCCCTTCAGTATTCCAAGGTTGCGGCGGATTCAAAGACCTTTGTCAAGATAATGTCCCTCGGTATAGGCGGCGACAGCAAGTCCATGGAGGAGATCAAGAAGCGCCTGAATATTGTGCAGCGTCTCATAACCGACAATATGGAAGGCTTCAAGAACAAAGAAGGCATCTACGACGGCGAGAGATTTATGGTCGTCATCACGGAGGCCTTCGAGTCTGCGATCGAAGCCTGCAACAATTACACCGAAACGCACCGCAAGGCTCCTCTTACAGTATGGGGAAAACGGCGTCTTTCCCAGGTGACTGAGATAAGAAACCAGCTGCAAAGTGATCTGAAGACCTACAAGGATCTCTCCGACGTACTCGACCAGTACGCGTTCACGGGCAGCGACAAAGACGTTCTCTCCCCTCTTGATCTCCTTGAACGAGTGGACTTCGTGGAGATCGAGGATGTGGAGCATCAGGAGGAAGGAAACTCAACCGAAGTTTACAAAGGGAAGCTTCAGGAGGAGATCGTCACCGAGGAGAATGGCAAGGAGGTCAAAAAGACCGAAAAGAATGAATATTATATCAAGGAAAACCTCGCCCTCCTTCATCAGGATATGGACGGGTTCCTTGCAAGACGCCTTTCCGAGCTGAATACTTCCCTTGCAATCAAAAAGGAAAATGCCGGAAATGGCGGTGACCGGGGGCCTGCCGTAGAGCGAAAGCAGAAGGTTGAAGAGCTTCGTATGAGGCAGGCCCGGGCAGACGAGACGGATTATCAGAACGGACTTGACCTTCTCAAGCTGATGCAGGACAAGATCGCTCAGGCATCGGCCAATGAAAAAACAAATATACGGAGGAGCTTTTCCCTGTTTTTCAAGCATGACTTTGACAGGCTCTTTGCAAGTCTCCTCGAGCACAACAACGCCATTGAGATCCTGAATTCCGGGGCGACAAAGACTCTTGCCCAGTGGAAGAAGGAATCGGATGACGGAGACCCCACAGCAAAGGTCGTTTATTCGATCCTTCTGAAAGAAGGTGTCAAGGACGGCGCCCCGAAGAAGACCTATCAAAAAAAGACACCTGCGGATTGGGTGATCGAGCATCTCAATATCAAGGACAAGGATATCATCCGCCTGATGCGCCGCATGGACACTCAGGATATCAATGAGAACATGGTCCGCACCGGCAATGAGAACAACCTCATCAACCAGGGTGCCAACGAAAAGCTTCAGATGTCCCGTATCGAAGCCCTGTTTCGTATCACAATGGGCAAGGAGGTCGAGCTCTACGGCCAGGTCATGGAAAAGGACCAACTCGAAAGCAGTCAGATGTCCCAGTACAACACTTTGGCTACCAGCTATGTTGCAGACAAATACGGCTTCAAGGATGAAGTTGTGAGCACCAAGATCAAGGCCAGCCGCTTCAAGCGCTGGACCGGGGAGATGTCCGAAAAGACCGTGACATTACAGAATGTCGCAGAGGGCATGGAATGGATCGAGCTCATCAAAAAGGCCAAAGAGGACAACAGGGAGATCAAGCTCTCGCCCAAGGCCGTTCAGCAACTGATGAGGCTCCAGCTCTTTGATACCCTCTGCCAGCAGAAGGACCGCCACGGCCGCAATTTCAAATGCAAGTGGTCCTATCGTGACGGCGGCTACTGCGTGGACTCGATCATGGCCTATGACCACGACCAGAGCTTCTCTTCAGTAGGACTGAAGGAAAGCTTCAATGAGAAACGTGGTAAGGACAACAAGCTCATTTCCTCTGAATTCAACCGCTTTCTTGCGCCGATGCAGCAGGTCATAAAGAAGGATTCGCCGAAATACAAATATATAGTCAACAAATATTTCAAGATGAACTCCGTGGATCCGGAATGGATGACTCACCAGCAGCGCCTGCCCTTGAAAGACATAAAAAAGGACAATCCGAGAGAAGAGCATGAGATCGAACTAAGTCCTATGGGTAAGGACTGGCTCTTGACCTGTATGTATGGCAAACAACTGATAGATGAGGGAAGAGGCAAAAACAAAAAGGTTCCCTTCGTAAAAGGTGCTACTACCGTCAAGCCCATGAATGTCAGCAAGGAGGAAAGTTACATTTGGGACGAAGAGTTCAAGGGCGGGATTGTTATGAAAGATGCCGATTCCCGCTTAAGGAGGAAAGGAACTCCCCGCACTCACCGGTCTAATAACGGATCCCTCGACGACTTCTTCATTGAAGAAGGTGAGATAAAAATATCATCCGAGGAAGCAAAACAAGTTATTGACAAGCTTCAGGATATCACAGATGTCCTCGGGGATTTCTTCCTGAAGGATGTAAAAAATGTAGATATAAATACCCTCAATAAGAACGTTTACAGTGGAACCGGACAGGTCTACAACGTTGATGTCTATTTCAAGAAACCGGCAGATCTCGTGAAGGACAAGGAGAAGCTGAAAACGGCTGCCCGGGCCGTTAAGGAGCTGAAAGAGCTTTCCGAGAAATACGATTTCTCAGATGTAGTACTTCAGAACAAGGGGATGGTCTACCTGAATACGAAGGCCTACAAAGTGAATACCAACGGGAATAATTTCTTCTTTTCCGTGGGTTACTCCGGTGATTACAAATTCACCGGTGTGCTTCAAGCCTGGATCAACGAGACCCTTTATATGTTCAGCCAGTCATTTGCGAACAATGAAACTGTAAAAGAGGTCATGCAGGAAGCGGATCAGGGACAGGAGATCCCGGAGGATTTCAAGTTCCTGCAGAACGAAAACGGTGATCTCGTGATCCCCAATATGCTTCATATGGACCTGGCTGCCTACAGATCCCTTCAGGATATCGTCCGGGATTTTGAAGAAAAGACCCTGCGCTTTGAGCTGAAGAAAAAGCATCTGACAGCTCCTGCTATCCAGGCGCTCTACGACCGTGCGAAGGAAATACTCCGGGAAATAGATGAAGAGGTACGGCCGGCGGCTGAAAAATTCCTGAACCGGATGTACCCCGAGGGGGATCCGAGAAGAAAATTCTTCCTTGAGAAGCCTGAAGATTATAAACAATTTACTTCGCTTGATGAGTTTGCCATCGATCCCGGGGATACCTATCTCGTACAGGATAATAAGCAGTTTTTGGCCTGCAAGGAGGATTATGCCAAGTTCCTTACCGAGAAGGAAAAGGAAAATATCCTGACCGAGCGAAACAAAGTCCTTACGGATCCGAAGCGCTGGAAGAGCGTGGCTGACGGGGAACTGAAGACACAGATAAGCTCGAGTATTGTTCACTGAAAAAGGAGGACGAAGATATGCTTTTTTCTTTGCTGGATGAAAAAAAATTTGACACTTACAAGGTACTGATACCAGAGCCTCTCCGTGACTACCTTTCATTCAACTACGAGATCGCTGTCGGAGCTTATTTTGAGGATGATAAGGAAGAAACTCCCTGCGGTCTGGTACTTATGAATCTTCGTAACGCCCCCTATGTCACAGTGGACTGGATCCAGGTGCTGCCTGAATACCGGGATTTTGAGACCGGAACACAGCTCCTTGAGCAGGCTTTCACCCTTGCAAAAAAAATGAACCGGAAGGTACGCGTGAAGATCCCTGAGGCAGGTGAGCGTCCGGAGTCAGATGACCGCTCGTCATTCTTCCTTCAGAGGGGATTCACTGACAGTGAAAGTGACCGCTATGAGTGGTTCTTCCCCACTTCCTCGATAAAGGACATCAAGCTCCCTGCCGTCCACCCTTCCGATAATATCAGGTCCTTTTCACAGTGCACGAGCGGCGTAAAAAATACTGTGATAAGCAAGCTTTCCGAGCAGGGGTCAAACCTGCCCATAGACTCCGCCTGTATTGATGATGACCTGAGCTTTGTATATCTGGAAGGCGGTCAGCCTACAGGATATCTTGTGATCGAAAAGCTCGGAAAGATGTATTCACCTCTTGCACTGCAGGCGCCTGCAGGGACTCCGAGAGTGGCACTTGATCTGATCGCTGCCGCTACCGCGGAAGGGCAGAAAAAGGCGGATGAAGAGAGCTTTGCCTACATTACCATTGAAAGCGGAAAAAAGGCAGAGGCCATAAAAAGGGTGCTTACAACGATCCCGCCCATTGAAAGCAAAGTCTTTACGGCGGAAAGCGACGGATTTGATACTGCAGGTCAGGCGGTTTCAAATATGATCGCTCTCGATGAAGCGGCGATCAAAGAGGAGCTAAATTTCCCCAAAAAATTCAAAATGGTGGAATGGGAATACTACGGCGGAGAGATCGAGCGCCTGAAGGATGACGGAACAACCGAATTCATAGAAGAATAGGTATTATAAGAATTAAAAACGGGAGACAGGTGCTTATCCTTGTCTCCCGTTGTTTTTTCCATGTGCTCTTCGCTTGTCGATATAGAGCTTTGCATCCGCGCGGTTCAGGCATTCGTAAACCGTATCGGGACTGTCTTTCAATTCATCATAGCCGATGCTGACATCCAGATCATAGGAAAGATCATACTCCTGCTGCTTCTCTTTGAGTATATTTCGAAGCACAGTGATCAGTTCCTCTGTATGATCCTCTTCTTTGGAGCTCTGTATGACGATCGTAAACTCGTCTCCACCGTATCTGCCAAGAAAAACCGAGGCATTTATCTTTTCACATGCCCGCCTCAGGCAGTCTGAAACAATGGTAAGAGCCCGGTCACCTTCCGCATGCCCAAAGTGGTCATTGATCCCCTTGAACTTGTTGATATCGATCATTATCACAACAACTTTTGAATTGGCATTGTAGCGGACCAGCCCGAGATACCTGTTTATCTCGCCTCTGTTGTTGAGGTGGGTCAGATCATCCACAGATACCAGCGCTTTCATGTTCTGAATATAATACCAAAGCCACATGACAGTACAGCCAAAGCAGAATGTGGGCGCATTGAGGAGTACGACCTGGAACATTCCAAAAAACAGAACGCCAAAGGGCACACTTCCCATGAGAAGATACCTCTTTTTTTCCTCCTTCCGCTCTGACCTTATGGCATATTTCACGGAAAGACAAAAGGAGCCAAGAAGATAGATTGATGGAGCTACTATCAGCATGGGAAAATACAGATCGTTCAGCTCATTATTCTCATTTATCCAAAAATAAGGATCCGCTATGTAAGCTATCGTAATGAAGAGCACCGAGACTACCACCGGGATAAAGCATATACGTCTTTTTATCAGGCTTTTGCGGAAAGCCATTTTTCCCGCAACGGCAATGAACATGAAAAGACCATAGCCCATCAGAGACAGAAGAATGTAATTTGTATAATTGAACAGCACAGCGAAAAAGCGTATCTTCGGAAATACGCCGCTCAGCATCGCTGCCCAAAAAGCATCGGAAATGAAATACAGGATAAAAGCGAATATGGCCCGACCGAACCATACCTGCTTTTCCTGCTTTGTATGATACATCCTGTCGGTTATAAGGATCATTGACAGAATGACTACACAGACTACGCTTGCTTCTGTGTAAAACACAAAATAATCATAACCCATATTCTGCCGCTCCCTGTTCCTCACCCATCTTCCGAGTCTATTTAGTATAAACAACTATTCGAAATTAAGCAATTCAGCATTAATCGCAGTTTGAAAGGTGACAGCAGCCATTTTTTTAGGCACATTGACCTTATAAAAAAAGAAGATCGCTTGTCGCATTTCCTCCAATCATCTATACTTTGGTTAAATCAAAGTGTCATGTACAGGAGTTTGGATGTGACCCTCATGCTTTTTGGTCTCTGCTGGAAAGGAAAGGAATATGAAAGGGAAAAAAATAATTGCTTCAGCGCTTACTTTGTCCCTGACCATTGCTCTATCGGGATGTTCGGCAGTCCCCGGAGGCGGAGGAAAAGGTTCCTATCAGCTGCCTGATGTCGGCAGGATCGTTCATGGGTTTCAGGTGACCGCACGGGGCAGTATCGACAGTCTGAACGCTGAGACTGCTTCGTTTCTTCATGAAAAAAGCGGACTGAATCTGTTTCTCATTGAAAATGAGGATCCGGAGCTTACGTTCCAGATCTGCTACCGTACACCGCAGCAGGACGGAACGGATATTCCCCATATCTTTGAGCACAGCATTATAGCTTCTTCCGAAAAATATCCCTCAACAAACATCTTTTTTGACATGAAAAGCAAAAGCTATCATTCCTTCCTGAATGCCCAGACCTATCCGTCTTTTACACGCTATCCTCTTTCAAGCACGAGCGAGGAGCAGTTTATAAAGATGATGGATGTCTATATGAGCTGCATGGAGGCTCCCGATGTATTAAAGAATGAAAAGTTCTTTCAGCGGGAAGCATTAAGGCTTCAGCTTTATGACAAGAACGACCCCATAGAGTTGACAGGCACCGTCTTCTCTGAGGATCTGGGGCTGATGATGGACACTGAAAGCGCGGTATTAAAGGGTATTGGCGATACATTATATCCCGGAACCATTGTTGCAAACCTTCCCGGTGTTCTCTGGGACAATTACAAGGACTTAAAGTACGAGAACCTGCAGAAAACCTACGACGAATATTATTCCTATGACAATGCTCTGATCGTCCTTTATGGAAAGCTGGACTATGAGAAGGTGCTCTCGTTCCTGGATGAGGAATACCTTGGAGATGAAAAGATAGAAGGAAAGAATGCACTCCCGGAATATGACCTTACCCCCGTGGAGGGCTTTCACAAGAAGCAGGTCGATATTCCGGCTTATGAAAACAGCGCTGTCAAAGACCATTCCAGTATAGTTTATGCAGTTGATCTGAGCGAATATTCCGATGAAGAGATCATCGCCCTTAAATATTGGGCCGATTTTATGAGCATGGACAGTTCTCCCTTCAAGGAAAAACTCAAGGAAGCCGGTATATATCAAAAGAGCAAACTGGTCGTTGAAGCATTCGCCGGTCTTGAGAGATCGATCCTCTATTTTGAGCTTGATGACGCAAATCCCGAAGATGCTGACGCTTTCTATGAAGTGATAAAAAAGAGTCTGGATGAAGTCGCTGAAAACGGCTTTTCAGACAGTCTGACAGACAGCACTATCCACCAGTTGAAGCTTAAAGAAGCCCTTCAGCTTAACAATACCCAGATAGGCGTGACTGATACGGTCGAACTGATAGGATATTTCATGCAGACAGGAAAGACCGATTATTTTGAAAAGAAACAGACCGTACGGGATATGGTTTATTCCGGAAAAAGCCAGGAGATCGCAAGACAGCTTGCCGAAAAGCTCGGCAACCCGAAGGCTTCCTGTCTCATCACGACAATTCCAAAGCCCGGACTGGCGGAAGAAAAGACCAATGAGCGCGAAAAATACCTTGCCGACATGAAGGCGGGTATGTCAGAGGCTGAACTCGACAAGCTGATCGAAGAGACACGCGCTTTTGACGAATGGAATGAAAATGCAGTACACAACAGCGATTTCCTGATCGATCCAAAAGAGCTGCCGTCTCCCGAGCATCTTCCTTCTGTACGGTCATCTGAATTCGGAGGCATACGCTTTTTGTCCGCTCCCGCCAATATCAACGGAGCCGGCGGGTATGAACTGCTGTTTGACACAAGCTCTCTTGACGAGGATGAACTGTATGATCTCAAATTCTACGCCCTTTGCCTTTTTGAACTTAATACAAAGAAGCATACTCATACCGAGATCAATGACCTTCTGCAGAAATACCTAAGCGGCCTTACCACAGAATTTGATCTACCCGGAGAGGAAGGAAAGAATGATCACCGGCCGATGTTCAGGCTTCAGTGGAATTCCATGACGGAGGATCTTGAAACCTCCATGAACCTCCTCCTTGAGATCCTGAGGGAGCTGGATTTTGAGGATGTGGATTCACTGCTCGGGGTCATCGGAAAGTATAAGGAGAGCTATAACCCCGCCACCAAAGATCCCTACTCAACCGCCAGCAACCTTGCTTTTTCCTACATGGATGACGATCACGCTTACAAGTCATATATGAGCGGTCCGGGCTTTTATGCTTACCTTAATGGCCTTGAAAGAAAGCTTTCGAATGAAAAAGACTACGGGAAAGAGTTTGCTGAAAAAATGCAGGAATTGTCGGAAAAGATAATCGGAAAAAAGAATCTGATATTTGCCGTAACCGCTGAGGAGAGCGAGATCCAGTCTCTTAACAAAACTGCTTTTTCCGTACTGAAGACACTTCCGGAAAATGAGGTCAACGCGGAGGTTCACTATGATATAACACCGAAGGACGCAAAAAATGTCGGCGTTTACATGGACGTTCCCAGTCAGTTTGCGGCAATCCGTTATCCCTTCGGGGAAGAAATGAAGGGGAGGTATTATCCTTTTCTCGTTGCCCTTAGCGATACCCATGTCGTGCCGTATTTCCGGTTCCAAAACGGGGCATATTCGGCAGCCTTCAGCACGAATGCTATTACAAACAGGGGGCTTTGCTATACCTATCGTGACCCCAATGTTTCAAAGACAATAGATGCGCTGAACGGGCTCTCATCTGCCCTTTCAGATCTTTCGCTTTCGCAGGATGATCTGAATGGCTATATCGTAAATACCTACGGGCAGTCGACAAGCCCGCAGGGCTCTCTGTCCAAGGGTTTCTCAGCCATACAATATGCGATTGAAGGAAGAGATCTGGAAAAAAGCTATGAGCGGACAGCAGATATCCGAAATGCCACTCTCGAAGATCTGAATAATGCAGTTGATTGTCTCAGGGAAGCGGAACAAAGGACGCCGCTTATCATGACGGGCAATAAGCAGCTGATGGAAAAAGAGTCCTCTTCCTTCGACCTGATCCTCGATTACCGGAAGGAATCAGAGGACGCGAAAAAGGGAGATTAGCTTTCGGGAAAGAAAAGCGCCTGCACGAAGCAGGCGCCTTTTTTTATGAAACAAGATCCAAGATCGCCTCCACGGTTTTGTCTTCCTGTTCATCGCAGCTGATCAAAGCTTCACCGTCACCCCTTTGCAAACCGTAGCGGCCAAACTGTGAATGATTGGCTCCCTCTATGATCAGCTCCTTGGCGTTCATTGGCCAATCAGACTTGCTTTTTTCGTAAGGCGCTATTTCCAGTACACAGTCGTTGCTTCCGTAGATTGACAGATATTTCATACTGTCATCAAGCTTGCCTGTGGGATAAGAAGCAAGCATGATCACGCCTGTCAGGTCATCCGGATGGGACAGCGCATAGCCTGCTGCCATTGTGCCTCCCAATGAATGACCGCCAATATAAAACTCATCATAATCATACGAGCTTATGATTTCATCCGCTTTGTTCACTCCGAATATTGCCATTTTAAAAGGCATCTTTATCAAAAAACAATCCACGCCCTTTTCTGCCAGCTTGTGCAAAACAGGCGCATATGCGGTTTCTTCAACCTTACCGCCCGGATAAAAGATCAAAGCTTTTTCCTTGCCCGCACCGTCAAAAACCCAGGCTGTATTGGTTTCCGTAACATTCACGTTTTCGGTGCTTTTCAGATATTTCAATGCATCCTCATCCGCACGGTAATATATCGAAAGATAGATCATTGCTATTGCGAAAAATAGCACTACCGCGAGAATTATTACTATTATTGCCCGAAAGACAGGCTTTGGTTTTTTCTTTCCGGTAAGAAGCCGTGTAATGATCTCGCTTACTGCTATACTTACAGCCAACGCAGCAAGCGTCAGAATTATATATTTCATTTATTCACCGTAATTTGCGGACAAGGGGACGTTTTCCTTGTCCGGATTTTGGGACAAGGAAAGCATCCCCTTGTCCGGACGCATTATACCACAACAGAAATAATGCGCACGGTCGATCATTTTTGCGGGATCAGACGACTTACTCCATCGCGAAAAATTGAAAAACACGCCGTTTTGCTGTATATTAGTCGACGAAACAATTCTGTTTATGGTAAATCCAAAGTACAATATACATACGGGAAACCAAGCGGGAATCTTAGCAGGGAGATAAAGCATGATGGTACAAAAAGGTAAGATCAAGATCGGCGGACTCCAGAACAAGATTTTTAATCTTTGTCTGATGCTTGTCATAGGCGTCATGATGATATTTTCCATACTGGGCGTCTTCCGGCTCAGACAATTATCTGAAACGGCAAATGCCACCTCCCAAAAACAGACTGAGGAGATCAAGAAGATAAGCGAAAGATCCATGAAGGATGAGGTAGAGGGCCGGGTGAATCAGGTAGCCAGACTGAATGCCGAGCTTATGGACGGTGAATTCTGGACCATGAGTCACGATCAGAAGGTCTTCGCCATGCAGGTAGAAGAGATCATAAGAAATGCAAACAATTATACCCCTGCCCCTTTGAATCTTCCCGACGCGGCAAATGAGGGAAAGTATACCCTTCAGCTTCTGGTGCCGGAAGGCAGAAGTCCTGAAGCGGATAAAGAGGAAATGGATCTGATAGGAAAGGTCGCCACCCTTGCTCCTATGATGAAGGAGATCGTGGAGGCAAATGAGCAGCACCTCATTGAATGCATGGTGTCCTTTCCTTCCGGTTATTCCATTATCATGGATGCACATTCCGAGCAGAAATTTGAGTCTGACGGCTCTCTTACCCCCTACAATGCTACCAAAAGGCCGTGGTATTCAGCTTGTGTGGAATTGAAGGATGTCTATTTCTCTCCGGTGGAATTTTCTTATTTTGATGTTGCTCCCGAGATGCAGTTTGCTCGGCCCGTGTTTGTGGACGGAAAGCTTGTGGCTGTGGTGGAGGGCGCCCTGAGACTCAACAATCTTGAGAATATGGCCCGGAATGTTGAGCTTTCGGAAAAAAGCATCACCATGCTGATCGATGGTAACGGTGACATTATTTTTTGTTCAAAGGATACCTCAAATTGGGATCTGGGCGGGACATCCGCTATTTCCACATTCATAAAGAGCGCGTCAAGGGGGCTTAACGGCAACGGGCTTGTTACCGTTGACGGCACAGAGTATTATGCGAGCTATTCTTCCATGGGAACCGTAGGCTGGTCATATGCGATCCTTTACCCGAAATCCGAGATTGAAAAAAGCACGGACCAGATCCTGAACAAAATGGATTCGATCAGCACAGAAGCAAATGAGAAATATGAGAGCATATTGGACCAGACAAAAGGACTTGTCATCCTGGTGGTAATTCTTCTGATCGCCAATGCCATCGTGGTCGCCCTGGCCTTCTCTCACCGCATCTTAAAACCTATCTCTGTCATGACAAACAAGATAAAGAATCTGAGTGATGACAATCTTCAGTTCGAGATGGAGGATGTCTACAAGACAGGAGATGAGATAGAGCTTCTGGCAGGCGCCTTCAGCGAATTGTCCGGAAAGACCGTTCAATACATCAAAAAGGTAATGGAGGTCACCGCTGAGAAGGAGAGGATCGGGGCTGAGCTGGATCTTGCCAACCGGATCCAGGCAGATATGCTTCCGAAGGACTTTCCGCTGTTTCCTGACAGAAACGAATTCTCGTTGTATGCCAGCATGACACCGGCCAAAGAAGTGGGCGGAGATTTTTATGACGCCTTCCTCTTGGATTCGGATCATCTTGTCATGGTGGTCGGAGACGTGTCCGGAAAGGGTGTCCCGGCGGCGCTGTTCATGGTGATCAGCAAGACCTTGCTTAAGAGCCGGGCTCTTCGCGGCGGTACGCCCGCGGAGATCCTCGCAGACGTAAACAACAGTCTGTGTGACGGCAACAGCAGCATGCTTTTCGTTACTGTATGGATGGGAATATTAACTATCTCTACGGGTCATGTGATCGAATCCAACGCCGGACACGAGCATCCGGCAATATACAGAGCAGCTACGGACAGCTTTGAACTCATCAAGAGAAAACATTTCACCGCCCTTGCCACCATGGAGGATATGCCCTATATGGATGATGAATTCGATATTGAGGACGGCGATATTCTCTTTGTCTATACAGACGGCGTTCCGGAGGCGCAGAATTCCGAAAAAGAGCTTTTCGAAACCGACAGAATGCTGGAGGCCCTTAATCGTCATCGGAAAGAGGAGCCGGAGGAGCTGCTTGCCCTTGTTCACGAAGATGTAAATGAATTTGTGGGAGATGCGCCTCAGTTCGACGACCTTACGATGCTTGCCATGAAGTATGCAAGATGTGAGAAGGAGAAAAAATAAGACACGGGGGGACGCCCCCCGTGTCACCACATTAACTTACCTCCGGAGTTTATCTGAAAGCTACGCTAAAAGGATACCATACCCGTACTTTACATAAAATTCCCCGCCTTTTGCAGACAGCATAAGCTTGCCGCCATCGGATTGCAATGAAACCCGCTAAACAATATCCGCTACCACAGCTTTCGATACAAGGATCAGTTCCTGTGGTTTTAGTTCTATCTGATATCCGACCTTACCGGCGCTTACAAATATCCTGTCGCTTTGCGTTGCTGTTTCATGGATAAATGTCGGAAACTGTTTCTTCATCCCGATCGGAGAACATCCGCCATGAACATATCCTGTAAGCGGAAGCAGTTCTTTTTGCTTTATCATGCTGACTGATTTTTCACCGGAGGCTTTTGCCGCCTTCTTCAGGTCAAGTTCTTCCCCGACCGGCACGACAAATACATAATACGCCCCGCTCTTCCCCTGTGTCACAAGTGTTTTGAAAACCCTCCCCGGATCCTCTCCCAGAATCCCCGCGATCTCTTCTCCGCTCATAGCAGCATCCGGTTCATAGGTATGGCTCTTGTAGGAAATCTTCTTCCCGTCAAGAACACGCATGACATTTGTCTTTTCTTCTTTTTTCATGAGATCAATAATCCTCCCAATGATCCGTCCCCCTATCAATCAAAACGGATAATCCTCATTCTCATTGGTAATGACCCTGTGCCCTGTAAAATCATTTCTCCTCTTTTCAAAAAGCTCCTTCAATATCCCTGCTTCCTCATAATTGTCTGCGCCATAAAAATTACCCCGGACGCCACGCCATGAAAGCGTTACCTGAAAAGCACATATGCCGCAACCAGCACTACGAGGAACAAAACATTTACACCGGTGAACACCAGAAGGTATTTCCCGCTCTTTTCTTTGTACTCTCCGGTATAAGCCTTGTAAGAGATAAGAGAAGCCATGGAGGCGATCAGCGTTCCGAGGCCGCCAACATTGACTCCGATGAGAAGTGATCTGTAGTCAGTAGTGAAGCCTGAGAGCATGAGTGTGGCAGGAACATTGCTGGTCACCTGGCTGAGGGCAACGGATACCGGAAACTCATGACCAACCAGAACTTTTTCAAGGAAAGAGCTGATGACTTCGATCCTTCCCATATTTCCGACGAAGATGAAAAATCCAACAAAGGTGAGCAGCAGTGTATAGTCCGCTCTGAAGAGTATTTTGTGATCCATTATCCCGACTGTGAAAAGAACAATGATGGCAAATACATACCAGGGAAGGATCCTTAATACCGTTGATAGAGCAATTGCAAAAAGCACTGTATAAATAATGATCTGATGCTTACTTCCAAGGCGACCTGTAATGGAAGAACTGCTGCTCTTTTGAATGCTCTTTTTTTTGCCCGGAATGATCAGGATCAAAAGAAGAAGAACGACTGCAGAGACAAGGCAAAAGGGAAGCATCGTCAGGACAAAGCCGCCAAGGCTGATATTTGAAATTCCGTACAAATACAGATTCTGTGGATTGCCGATCGGAGTGAGCATACTTCCGAGGTTCGCAGCAATGGTCTGAAGGACTACCGTCGGGATGATCATATCTTCGCGGTCACATTCACGAAGGATCATCAGAGCAAAGGGCACAAAGGTAATGAGCGCCACATCATTGGTGATCAGCATGCTGCCGAAAAAACACATGAAAATGAGCATGGCAGCAAGCTGCCAGCTCTTTTTTACTTTGGATAAAAGAAATCCCGCAATCCTGTCAAAAACCGAGTTTTCTTTGATCCCCTGGATTATTACCATGAGTCCCCAGAGGATTCCAAGGGATCTGAAATCTATATAGCCAAGATAATCTTTGTCAGGATGAACGAAAAAAGCTGAGACTACAGCCAGTATCCACGCGATACATAGCACAGCATCGACCTTTTGTATTTTGTTGATGATTTTTTTCATTAGCTCTTTCAAGCCCCCATAGGGGAGCATTTTGCCTCAACACTTCGTACCTGCCCCAGTGTCCTCCGGGAGTGACACTCCAGAACACTTTCATCGATCCCATCATTTTTTCCTCTCCATGCATGAGAAGAGATAGGGTCAGGGCCTTGTGTATGTATTCGAGCCATCGGACAGTTTCGTAATAACC
>CAMVHB010000041.1 GCA_947167155.1 uncultured Lachnospiraceae bacterium
ACGGCATACTTGAAAAAGTCTGTATAATGCGCTTCAATAAAATCCTTTGTGACCGCCATCCGGTATCCCCGTTCCGACAATAACCTGTTCTGTAAAACGTCTTACATTATAGTAAATGCATTTATCAGGGGAAAAGTTGCACTCAGAGCAAAAAAATACAAAAGAATACAATCATGCGGTTTTAGCCGCCGTTTTGCGGGATGTACTTGACGTTTCAGCGATCAAAAAACCCCCGACGGATGTCGGGGTTGTAGAAGGGACAGGGCTTTTGTCACAGTGTGTCTGCTAATATGAGGTTGCGCGGGGGTCTATATTTTGCTATATTTTACCAAGGTGGACACGGTACCATAAATCTAAAGCAGGCGATGAAATGAGAATTAATAGAGATGTTTATCTAAACAGGCTCATAAAACGAAGGAATAACGGATTGATAAAGATTATAACAGGTATTAGAAGGTGTGGGAAATCCTATCTTCTCTTCAATTTGTTTTATGATTACCTGATCAATTCCGGTGTTGCAGAAAAAAATATCATTACCATCGCATTAGATGATGATGATTATGCTGAATACTCAGATCCGCATAAATTATACGAGTATATAAAAAGTCGTATTGATGACAGTAAACAACGCTACTATATTTTCATAGATGAAGCGCAATATGCCATTTCCAAAGAAGAAATGAAGAATCCGGATGCCCCTGTAAGACTATACGGAGTGTTGAACGGTCTATTAAGGAAAAATAATGTCGATGTCTATGTAACAGGGAGCAATTCAAAATTTCTTTCTTCGGACATAATGACAGAATTCAGGGGGCGAGGGGATGAGATACATATCGCGCCACTTTCATTCTCGGAGTTTTATCCGGCATCCGGAAAGGATAAGCAGGAGGCCTGGCAGGAATATTTGTATTATGGAGGACTGCCTCACATACTCGAAGAGCCGGATGAGGAAAGCAAAAGTTCTTATCTCGAAAGACTTAACAGGGAAATATATCTTAAAGATATTGTTGAACGCTATGGTATAAGGGATGAAGCAGCCATGGCAGAACTGATGAAATTGCTTGCCTCTGCGGTAGGTTCACTCACAAATGCCCAAAAGGTATCAGATACATTTAACAGCAAAGGCAATAAGGGCATCTCTATGCCATCCATAACAAAATATCTCAATTATTTGCAGGAGAGTTTTATTATTCAAAAAGCTGAACGTTACGATATCAAAGGACGAAAATATATATCTACTCCTTCTAAGTATTATTATACAGATCTTGGGCTTAGAAACTCATGGCTTAATTTTAGGCAATATGAAGAAACTCATCTGATGGAGAACGCTATTTATAATGAATTGATTTTTCGAGGGTATAGAGTTGATGTCGGTGTTGTAGAAACAAGAGTTCCTGAAAACGGGAAAAAACCGCGAAAACAACTTGAAGTAGATTTTGTTATTAACCGGGGCAGCGAGCGATATTATATACAATCCGCATTTGCCCTTCCCACAGAGGAAAAAATAGATCAAGAGCAGGCTCCGCTTGTAAAGATTCCCGATTCTTTCAAAAAGATAATAGTTGTTAATGGAACTATGCCATTATGGAGAAACGAGCAGGGAATAACTTTTATGGGATTATATGACTTCTTCCTGAACGATAACAGTCTTAACATATGACAAAGGATCCGTCTCGTTTTCAAAACTTTGCAGATGAAATGATATCGCCCCAAACGGCAAGGCTTTCTTCGAGGAGTTCCTTCCGGGCGTAGAAGTGAAGATAATAAAGGGTCTTTTCGTGCTTTGCCACCACTCGAAGAATGCAGCCGTTCAAAGCTCATCAAATATCTTTGCGCCCTTCGTGGAGATCCATCTATAGAGCAGGAGGGCAAGGACAAGATATATGGCACAGGCGATAATGAGATAAACAGTGCCATTGATGACGACAGCACCGCCGAAAAGTCCTGACAGGAGGAAAATATAGGTCAAAAAGACCGCTGCCGCAACAAAGCCGCAGATCAGCATCGAAAAGCCCACCGCAGCGCTCTGCTTTATGACGACTGCCTCGTTCTTCCAGTCAAAGCGCGGTCTTTTCAGGTTTTCGATCAGGCCGACCTCGGCGGTGAAGACCTCACAGAGTACGACCAGAACGAACAGGAGTATGATGTTCAAAGGACTTGCATTAAAGATAAAGCCCAAAACAGCGGTCGTAAAGATCAGCGGCAGGAGGTATATCGATACCTGAAGCTTGACCTTTGCCATGAGGACGCTTTTGCTGCTCACAGGAAGGGTCCTTATGACCCAGAGGCTGCTTCCTTCAAGCGATACGGAGGCGGCAGTCATCATGCCCATTACCATCATGAAGCAGAGAAAGGCTGCGATGATGACAAAGATCGTGCCCTGAAATGCAGGCGGTATATTTGCAATGGCTGTGACGATCTGGTCCCTGCGGGTCAGCAGGATCACGGGGATTATCAGGAGGAAAATGACA
This sequence comes from uncultured Lachnospiraceae bacterium, assembly GCA_947167155.1. Classification (GTDB taxonomy): domain Bacteria; phylum Bacillota; class Clostridia; order Lachnospirales; family Lachnospiraceae; genus RUG306. The sequence continues at coordinate 2,472 of CAMVHB010000041.1, forward strand.
TTCATGCAGGAATTCATTATATATACAGCGCTGCTTGAAAGCCGCTTCAGTTCCTTGCGGTAGAGGGCGGATGCTGCGGTACGCGCTACCATGCCGCCTCCGCGGTAGACCTTTCCCTTTGCGTGTCCCGTCGCCGTCACGATCGAGATGAAATTCTTCTGAACGAGGAACCAGATGACGAGGAAGACTGCCGCCGTTATCAAAAGGATAATAAGAAGGGAAACGGGATCTCCGAGGCAGCCCCTGCCCATCAGATAGAAGGGGTAGAGGTATCTCATTATATTCCCGCCGATATCCTCCCCGTGCGTGACGAGGTAGGAGATCAGATCCTGAAGCTTCGATACAAGGAGCATGTATATAAGCATCAGGCCGAAGGAAAGAACGACCGTGACAGTGGTCTTTCCCGAGCCGGCGCTGAATTTTGAGCTTATCTTTGATGTGATGAAGCCCACGATGAGGCAGATCGACACCGTAAAGAGGGTGATCGAAAGTAAGGTCACAATCTGGAAGATGAAGCTTTTCAGATCGAAGCCCATGGTATTGATATAAACATCGATCGACGGAACGAAGCCTATGGCGGTGAAGAAGAGCACCCTTATCGCAAGCACCATCATCCGCACAAATACTATCTTTGAGGGCTTGATCGGAAGCGGAAGCAATATGTCATTGTCCTTGGGACGGAATATCATATTGTCCGCAAGGAAGACGCAGGTGATGAAGCCTATCACGGCACCGACTATCGAATTCATCGCGAAAAAGATCCAGGCGTAGTCCGTAAAAAGCAGCGGCGCCATCATTGACACCAGCGACTGCCTCAGGGCGAAATAAATGGCGGCCGCGATGATGCCCATCACGACGACATAGTACACCATTCCCGACCTGGCGCTCATCTCCCTGCCTCTGTGCCTCCTCCCAAAGGACATGGAGGACATCAGGGATTTGAGCTGCATCTTGAACAAGGCCTTTGTCATGATGTCACCTTCCCCTCGTCGAGCTCAAGAAATACATCCTCAAGGGAGCTGTCACCGGTAACCTCTTCCATGCTGCCGGTGCGCACCACCTTCCCGTCCTTGATTATAACGACGGAATCGCAGACCTTCTGCGCGACCTCAAGGACATGGGTGGAATAAAGGATGGCGCCGCCGCGTGCGCAAAGCGCGCTCATTTCCTCCTTCAGATGGAAGGCCGCCGTAGGATCAAGGCCCACGAAGGGCTCGTCCATTAAAAGGAGCTTCGGCTCATGTATGAGGGCCGAGATTATCACGAGCTTTTGCTTCATTCCGTGTGAATATGCGGAAACGTTCGTCGCGAGATCCTTTGTAAGGTCAAAGGTATCGGCGATCCTTCTGATCCGCTCCTCCCTCACATCCTTTGAAAGTCCGAAGATATCCGCTATGAAATTGAGATAGCCTATCCCCGTCATGAATTCGTAGATATCCGGATTGTCCGGGATATAGGCGATGTTTTGCTTTACTGCAAGGGGGTCGTTTTTTACGGAAATGCCGTCTATCGTTATCTCTCCCTGCTCAAAGGAAAGCATGCCTACACAGCATTTCAGGGTTGTGGTCTTCCCCGCGCCGTTTTTTCCTATGAAGGCGCAGATCTTTCCGCTTTCCAAAGATAATGAGAGATTGTCCACTGCCACCTTGTCGCCGTATTTTTTTGTAAGATTTTTGATCTCAAGCATGATTCAGATCCTCCCTGCGCCGTCGCCAATTGAAACCTGATATATTCCGGGCTCTTTGCTGTATTTTTCAAGATATGCCCTGTTTATCTTTTCTTTGAACTCATCAAGAGCCTCGTTTTTTACGATATTCACAGTGCAGCCGCCGAAGCCGCCGCCCGTGATCCGGGAGCCTATGACGCCCTTTACTGAATGTGCCGTGTCCACAAGAAAGTCTATTTCCTCGCAGGATACCTCATAATCATCCCGGAGGGAGATGTGGGATTCGTCCATCAGCTTCCCGAAAAGCGCAATATCGTTTTCTGAAAGAGCTTTCACAGCCCTTATGGTGCGCTGATTCTCGTATACCGCGTGCTTTGCGCGCTTCCTCACAGTTTCGTCTTTGATCGCGCCCTTGTTCTTTTCAAAGGTCTCTTCGTCAATATCCCCGAGGGTCCTGATATCAAGGACGCTCTGAAGATCTGAAAGCGCTTCAGCGCACTGGGAGCGCCTCTCATTGTAGGCAGAATCCACAAGGGAGTGCTTCACGTTTGAATTTACTATGACGATCGATGCGTCTTCCAGGATCACAGGCGCATATTCGTACTTGAGCGTTGCGGTATCGAGGAAGATGGCGTGATCCTTCTTTCCCATCGCGACCGCGAACTGGTCCATTATGCCGCATTTCACGCCGTTGAAATTGTTCTCGGAATACTGGCCGATCTTCGCAAGATCTACGCCGGTCACGCCATCAAAGGAATAGAGATCGCGGAGGACAGCGCCTGTCAGGACCTCGATCGATGCCGAGGATGAAAGCCCCGAACCGTTTGGTATATCGCCAAACAGCGCCATCTCAAAGCCGCTGTCTATCCCGTAGCCCTGCTTTTCAAAAGCCCAGACCACGCCGATAGGATAAGCCGCCCAGCCGTAAGAACCGTTTAATGCGATATTATCTTTTGAAAGCGTGATGACGCCGGCTTTTGAGACATTTTCGGAGTAGAGCATTATTTTGTCATCATCACGCCGCCTGGCAATGGCATAGGTGCCGAGGGTCAGGGCGCAGGGAAAGACGTGCCCGCCGTTGTAATCGGTGTGCTCGCCTATGAGGTTCACCCTGCCGGGAGAAAAATATTCGCGCGTGTTTTCGAGGCCTCCGAAGAGCTCTGAAAACCTGCGTTTAAGCTTTTCAATATATTCAGACATGATCTCCTCCAGTATCAGATCCGACAAACAAACTTAATGATAAAGGGAGGCAAAATGCGTAGCATATGCAGCGGGCCCTGAGCCCAAAATGATACCTGTTATAGTACTCCCGCAAGTACCGGCAAGCATTTCGCCGACCACATGATAACATAACGGTTGCGCCATTGCACGATTTATTGACAAACATAGGGATTTCCGATAATGTGAAAAAGCTTGAAGGATACAAAAACGGAGGTTTTCAATGGATATAAATGAAGCGAAGAATAAAGTAATATCGTCCGGGCTCCGGCTTCAGGCGACGGGGCTCATCGCCCGCACCTGGGGGAATATCAGCTGCAGGGTCGATCTCAACCACTTCGTGATAACCCCCAGCGGCAAGGGCTACGAGGGACTTTCCGAAGAAGACATTGTAATGATAAGGCTCTCTGATGAATCCTTTGAGGGGGATGTAAAGCCCTCAAGCGAACGGGGCGTCCACGCGGCGCTCTACAAGCTCCATCCGGACATTAATTTCATAATTCATACGCACCAGCTCTACGCCACGGCTGTCGGAGTGGCGGGAGAGGCGCTGTCAGGGCTTGAAGACCTGAATTCCTCTATCCTTGGACCGATCGTCCCCTGCGCGAAATACGGACTTTCCACCACGAAGCCCCTGAGAGACAATGTTGAAGCGGCTTCAAGAGAAAACCCATCTTCGAGAGCTATCCTGATGAGGAACCACGGGGCTGTCTGCATGGGGAATGATATGGAGGACTGCTTCCTTGTGTGTGAAACGCTTGAAGAGCTTGCAAAGGAGCGGTTTTCAGAGATCACGGGAGAGTCAACGCCTTACAGGGTCTTTCTTCCGGATTCCTCAAGCGGGAAGAGATATATAGATTACAGGGAAAGAAACGGGGCGGTTTTCGCTTTTCTGAAGACTCCCGCGGTGAAATACGCATCAAGCCACATGAACGGGCTTCCCGCATATATTGACGATATGGCGCAGCTCTGCGGTCCCGGGATACCTTTGCTTCCAAGGGGATCCGGGGTTAAGCGGATAGACAGCCATCTTGCAAAGCGGCCGGCTGTTTTCATAAAGGACCGGGGCGCGATCTGCATGGGAGAAAACAAGGAAGAGGCTGACGCGCTTGCAATGGTTCTTGACAAGAACGCCTGCGCTGCGATAGTGCGCGAAAAGACCCAAAAAGGCGCGTCCGTTCCGCTTTTCACGGCACTTCTTGAAAATTACAATTACAAAAAGAGCTACTCAAAGCTGAAATAGCAAATCGGGCAGAGGATAGTTTCCTCTGCCCGATGATCATTATCTTTTCAAAACATCTCACCTTGCGGTATCTGCGAGAAACTGAAGCGAGAGCCTGTCAAACTTTTCGTGCTGCTCGATGCTGCATATATGCCCGCATTTTTTGAGGAGTTCGATCCTGCAGGAATGGAGCTTTTCCTTCAGGTTCCGTATCCCCGGAAGGAACATGAAATCCTCGTCCCCTGAAATGAAAAGAACGCGGTTGAGCCGGGCCTTTAAGGTATCAAGCAGAGAGGCCAGCTTTTTCTTTGAGGGCGAGATCGCGGAGAGCCATGCCCAGAAAGCGCTGTTTTTCATCTTGAGGCTCTCCCGGACAAAGATCCTTCTGGACTTTTTGTGATTCTCGTTCGGAAGCATTATCCTCGCAAAAATGGAATAGATCCATCTCGCCGGAAGGAACCACAAGATCCTCACAAAGCCAAGGAGCATCTTTCTTGAGAGGCTCAGATTCAATATGCTCCCTCCCAGTATGATCGAGCCCGTCATTTCAGGATAGAGATGCGCGAATTCAACCGCCACCAGGGTTCCGAGGGAAAGGGAGACAATATTGACCATGTCTATCCCGTTCTCATCAAGGATCGCCTTGATCTCCTTCACGGTCGCGGTGTCCGCGGAGCCCTTTACCAAAGCGCTCTTCCCGTGTCCCATCAGATCTACACGGATGATATTGTAATTTCTGAAATCCTCAAGCTGATATTTCCAGGTTTCAATACTGCCGCCAAGACCATGGATGAAAAGAACCCATTTGTCAGAGTTGTTGTTTATTTTCTCGTAATAAAGCATATATGTCCTTTATGAAACGAAAACACAAATAAATGAAACAGACTGCTCTGCAGCAGAAACAGATTTGCAGGAAGAATAATAGCAGGTTGTACTTCCGTTGTAAAGGAAGAACTGCCGTACTTCGTGTACTTTTCGATGTACCCGTTAGTCCGGGGGTGGACCTTTTTCCAATGCCCCCGGGCTGCAGCGGGGTTTTCAGGTAAGACGCTTTGAGAGCAGGAGCCCTATCCTGCAGCGGACAGCGTCGTCGAAATCCCGAAGATCAAGGCCGGACTCGTGCTCGAATTTTTCTATCCTGTAAACAAGGGTATTTCTGTGGACATAGAGCTCGCGGGCAGCCTCCGCGATATTGAGACCTTTGTCAAAAAGCGTATTTATCGTATTCATGGTCTCAGACGAGATGGACGAAAAATCAAAGCCGTCAAACTCCTCTTCAAGGTACCTTCTGCAATCCTCAGCGGGAACCTTTGACAGAAGCTTTGACAGTCCAAGCTCGCTATAGGCCACGCAGCCATCCTCAAGAGCAAACATATCAGCTATGAGAAGGGCGCTCCTTGCGTTAGAGTAAGACCGGGGAAGGGTGTCAATGCCCTTCTTTTTTTTGTCATATCCCACACGCACTGCGGTAAGAGCTTCGGCGCTCAATGTATCCCGGATCATGAAGGCGGTGTCAGAGGCCTCCCCGTCGATCGCGCCTGCAACAACGACAAAGGTACTGTTGTCAGATCTTGATATGAGATTTTTGGGAGCCGGAAAAAGACCTGAAAGGACTGAAAGGACCGATTCCTGCGACTTTTTTTCGCTCTCCGTCCTCACCAGAAAGACTGAAAAATAAGCTTCTTCACCCGAAAATGATCTTGTGAATCTTTGAAACGCCCGGGAGAACTCATCCTTTCCGGCCGAACCTGTCAGAAAGCGCATAAGTACCGCGTCCCGGTCCGACGCACTCTTCAGGTTCTCAAGAAGCGCGCAGAGACGCTTTTTCACCTCATCATCAAGAAAGACGCCCGCTTCAAGTGACAGCGGAAGCCCGCTCTCCTTTCGAAGCTCTTCTATGAGCTCTTCTTCTGTTTTCTTTGAATAGTCTTTTTCCATCTTGAAATAGCAAAGAGGACGGTCCTTCTTTTTAAGAAGAACCGTCCCTCATTTCGTCCCGTATATCAATCAACTACATAAGGCATAAGCGCCATGTGCCTTGCGCGCTTGATCGCTGTGGTGATCTCTCTCTGATGCTTTGCACAGTTGCCCGTCACGCGGCGGGGAAGGATCTTTCCTCTCTCGGAAACATACTTCTTCAAAAGCTCGGTATCTTTGTAATCGATCACTGCTTCATTTCCGCAGAATATGCAGACCTTCCTGCGTCTGTGCATAGGTTTCCTCGGTCCGCGCGGTCTGTCACTGTCACTTTTCTGAAATGCCATTTCTTTTTTCCTCCGTATCTCTACTATACGGTCATACACCCTGGGAAATTATGAAAACGGGAGTTCCTCGTCCACGCCGTCGGGAATGGACATGAAGCCGTCGCCCGAACCGGAAACAGGTGCCGCAGGTCCCGGTCCCGGATCACCGGAAGGGATCTGGGCTGCTCCGCTCTGGGATGCGACCTTTGATTCCGCAAACTCGATCTGGTTCACCATGATCCTGTTCCTGTAGACCTTCTGCCCCTCTTTGTTCGTATAATTGTCGTTCTGGAGCTCTCCGTCAAGAACGACCTTCGTCCCCTTGTGGAGATATTTTTCAATAAACTCTGCAGTTTTTCTGAATGCGGTGCAGTCGAAGAAATCCGCTTCCGGCTGCCCTTCTCTCTTGAATCTGCGGTCAACGGCTATTGAAAAATTCGCTACAGCAAGGTCGTTTGAATAACGGACCTCGGGATCTCTCGTAAGTCTTCCCATAAGTATGACTTTGTTCATATAATCTCTCTCCTTATCTCAATATAAGGAATCGGTGCCCGTCTCAGAAAGATCAATCTTCGCCGTCTGAAGGCTCTTCTTCTCCTTCTTCGCCGGCTTCATCTGCCTCATAGGAAGCCTCTGCCTCTCTCTGGGGAGCAGGTCTCTTCTTGATCTGCTTTTTCTTCTCCTCCAGTTCGGGATCAACGCTTACGATAAGGAATCTGAGGACATGGTCCATGATGCGGACATTTTCCTCGATCTTTGCGGGCGCGTCGGTCTCCGACTCAAAGGCTACAAAGTAATAATAAGCCTCTGTCATGCCCTGGATCTCGTAAGCAAGGCGCTTCCTTCCCTGTGCGTCAACGTCAGTAACGGTTCCTCCCGCGCGGGATATGTAATCCTTCGCCTTTGAAAGAAGTGCGTCCCTGGCGCTGTCCTCGATCTTTTCTGAAAGAACGAGAGCCAATTCGTACTTTTTCATCTGTTTTTTCCTCCTTTGGACTGACGGAGCTGCGAAAAACTCTTTCCTGCCGCTCCTTACGGCCGACTCTTATGAGCCGGCAGGAGTGGTCTCTTAAAACCACGCCTGCAAATACTATCACTTGAAAATGTGTTTTGCAAGCAAATCCTTTATTTTTAAAATATAAATTATATTTTTAAGTTCCGACGGGTCGGAATAGTCAGCTTATTTTTATCTTTGAGAAGACCTGACCTATGGAATCGTTGATGACGAGGTTTGCTTCTGCTTCGCGGCCCGTGAGGCTCTTGTTTATGAGGACGAGCCTGTCCCCGCGGTAATAATTTACAAAGCCTGCTGCCGGATAGACTACGAGGGAGGTGCCGCCGATTATCAGCATATCGGCATCCCTTATGGCTTTCACCGCGCCCTCTACCGTGTCGTCGTCGAGACCTTCCTCATAAAGCACCACATCGGGTTTCACCGGCGCGCCGCACTTCTCGCACACCGGCTCATATATGCCTTTGTGCTTCTGCCCCATCATCCAGTCAAGATCATATTCTTTATGGCATTTCGTGCAGAAATTCCGCATCACGGTGCCGTGGAGCTCATAAACCCGCTTGCTTCCGGCCTTTTGATGGAGCCCGTCGATGTTCTGCGTCACGACAGCTGAGAGCTTTCCGGCTTCCTCAAGCTTTGCAAGGAAAGTATGCGCAGCGTTTGGCTCAATCTTTTTCCTTCCGCTTGGGGTATCAACCTCCTCCACAAGGATCCTTTCATAATAAAACCTGAAGAACTCCTTCCTGTGGGAGACCCAGAAGGTGTGGGAGAGCATTGTCTCCGGCGGATAACCGTAATCGTATTTCTGATTGTATAGCCCGTTCTCGCTCCTGAAATCCGGGACGCCGGACTCGGTCGAAACCCCCGCTCCGCCGAAGAAGACTATCCTTTCGGATTGATCTATCATTTCCTGGAGCTTCATTATCTTTTCATTATCTTCGGACATAAATAACCCCCTAAAAAATGAAGCCCCGGAAGATATCGCGATCTTCCGGGGCCAAAATCATGCTAATTTTTTGATCAAAGCTTCGGACCTGCTGCTACGAGCGCCTTTCCGGCTTCGTTGCTCTCATACTTCTTGAAGTTCTTGATGAAGCGGCCTGCAAGATCCTTTGCCTTCTCTTCCCACTCGGAAGCGTTAGCGTAGGTGTCTCTCGGGTCAAGGATGCCTGTGTCGACGCCCTTCAGCTCTGTGGGAACCTCGAAATCGAAGTAAGGGATCTTCTTTGTGGGAACGCCCTTGATATCGCCGTTCAGGATCGCATCGATGATGCCTCTTGTATCCTTGATGGAGATACGCTTGCCTGTGCCGTTCCAGCCTGTGTTTACAAGATAAGCCTTTGCGCCGGAAGCCTTCATCCTCTTTACGAGCTCCTGAGCGTACTTTGTGGGATGAAGCTCAAGGAAGGCCTGACCGAAGCAGGCTGAGAAGGTGGGAGTGGGCTCTGTGATGCCGCGCTCTGTTCCTGCAAGCTTTGCCGTAAAGCCTGAAAGGAAGTAATACTGGGTCTGCTCGGGTGTCAGGATAGATACCGGAGGAAGCACGCCGAACGCGTCAGCTGAAAGGAAGATCACGTTCTTTGCCTCGGGACCGTGGGAGATGGGCTTTACTATATTGTTTATATGATAGATAGGATAAGAAACACGCGTATTCTCTGTCACGCTCTTGTCTGCGAAATCGATCTTTCCGTTTGCGTCAAGAGTAACATTCTCAAGGAGGGCGTCACGCTTGATAGCATTGTAGATATCGGGCTCTGATTCCTTGTCAAGGTTGATGACCTTTGCATAGCAGCCGCCCTCGAAATTGAAGACGCCGTTGTCGTCCCAGCCGTGCTCGTCATCACCGATGAGCTTTCTCTTGGGATCGGTGGAAAGAGTGGTCTTTCCTGTTCCGGAGAGACCGAAGAAGATAGCGGTGTTCTCGCCGTTCATATCTGTGTTTGCGGAGCAGTGCATTGCTGCGATGCCCTTCAGAGGAAGGTAATAGTTCATCATTGAGAACATACCCTTCTTCATCTCGCCGCCGTACCAAGTATTGAGGATTACCTGCTCGCGGGAAAGCGTATTGAAGGCAACGCAGGTGTCGGAACGAAGACCGAGCTTCTCATAGTCGTCAACCTTTGCCTTTGAAGCCGCATATACTATGAAATCGGGCTTGAAGTCCTTGAGCTCATCCTCAGTGGGACGGATGAACATATTTGTTACGAAATGAGCCTGCCAGGCAACTTCCATAATGAAGCGGACAGCCATTCTTGTATCTGTGTTCGCGCCGCAGAAAGCATCAACGACGAAAAGCCTCTTGCCGGAGAGCTGCTTTACAGCCAGGTCCTTGACAACGCTCCAGGTCTCCTCTGTCATGGGATGGTTGTCATTCGGATATTCCTCCGAATTCCACCAGATATTGTCCTTGGAATCGGAATTTACAACGATATACTTGTCTTTGGGAGAACGACCGGTGTAGATACCCGTCATTACGTTTACTGCGCCGAGCTCTGAAACCTGACCCTTGTCAAAGCCTGTAAGCTCGGGCTTTGTCTCCTCTTCATAAAGGAAATCATAACCGGGATTGTGGATAACTTCTGTCGCGTCATTGATGCCATACTGTGTAAGATCAACTGTAGCCATTATTTTACCTCTCTTTTTATAATGATAAACCAACAAAAAAGACAAGTGACAGTATAAATCACCGCGCGGATTTAGACAAGAGTTAGTTTGCTCTATTTGTTAAGCGCGGCATATATATCGCGCTTCGAAACCCCGCGGTCCTTTGCCGCCGCCTTCATTGCACTTTTTTTGTCCATTCCTTCTTCATTAATATAATGTAAAACATGTTCCTCAATAGAAAGTTCCGAAAACTGCTCTGTCTGCTCAGCCCTTTGCTCTTCCTTCGACTTCCCTTCGATCACGAGGACATATTCACCCCGGGGGTCATTATCTTCAAAAAAAGATAATGCCTCATCGAATGTAGTCTTTCTTTTTTCCTCGAATTTTTTTGTAAGCTCCCGGACGAGAGTCAGACTCCTGCTGCCGCCGAGGACCTCGGAAAGCTCTGTGAGTGTTTTCTTCAGATGGTGCGGGGCCTCATAAATGACGATAGTTCTTGTCTCATCCTTGAGCTCGGACATTATCCTTTGTCTTTCTTTTTTGTCCTTCGGGAGAAAAGCCTCAAAAGCGATACGGCGGACCGACTGGGCAGAAGAGATTGCCGCATTGACAAAAGCACACGCACCGGGTATGGGAACAACCTCGAGCCCCCGCTCAAATGCCATAGCCACCAGCTCCTCACCGGGATCGGATATCCCGGGCGTGCCTGCATCCGTGATCAGGGCAATGTTTTTTCCGGCGGAAAGCACGTCAAGAAGCTCATCCGCTTTTTCATATTTGTTGAACTCGTGATAGCTTGTGACAGGGGTCTTGATCTCGAAATGAGAAAGCAAAGTACGCGAGGTGCGTGTGTCCTCGCAGGCGATAAGGCTCACTTCTTTGAGTGTCCTTACAGCACGAAAAGACATGTCTTCAAGATTTCCGATTGGAGTTGCGACAAGATATAGTGTCCCGGACATATTATTTTCCTTTTAAAAAGAATAGATATCCCTAATCTCTTCGGTGTAAATTCCTTTTTCCTTGTAGACTATCAGGGGAGGCAGAACCGTAAGTCTCGGCTTTGAATTTCTGATCCCTTCGACAAGGACCATGTTGGGTTCAGCGTCTGAAAAGGGATGGACGAGCCGCATGGTCTTTGGCTCGAGTTTGTATTTTCTCATCAGGGCAAAGAGGTCTACGAGACGAAAAGGACGATGAACAAAGTAACATCTTCCGTTTGAGACAAGTAATCTTGTCGTTTCACGGATCAGTTCCTCGAGCGTACACTTGACCTCATGCCGGGCGATGGCCTTTCTCGGGTCCGGATTGGTAAGTCCGTGCCCTGCTGTCATGTACGGGGGATTTGAGACCACAACATCAAAAGAGGAGGCTCCGTACTTTTCCGAAGCGCTCCTTATATCACCGCAGTCTATATTTATCTTTTCTTCAAGACCGTTGAGCTTCACGCTTCGAACGGCCATATCACAGGTCGTTTCATCAAGCTCAAGTCCCGTAATTTGAGAGGCCTCTGTCTTTGCTGAAAGAAGCAAGGGCAGGATGCCGTTTCCTGTCCCAAGATCTATGACTCTTTCACCCGGTTTCACGGACGCGAAGCCCGAGAGCAGGACCGCGTCCATGCCGAAGCAGAATTCACTTTCGTCCTGTATTATCTGAAGGCCGTTCCTCTGAAGGTCGTCCACCCTCTCGCCGGTCTTTATTATTCCGTCCAAAGTGCCGCCCTCCGCCGCCTTTATTAAACTTCCTTCCTCTGTTCCTCTTTTCGCCCCGGTCGTTCTGAGGCTTTTCCTGCG
>CAMVHB010000042.1 GCA_947167155.1 uncultured Lachnospiraceae bacterium
ATAAGACCAGAGGAGACTCTGCAGCTTTGTCAGGAGATATCCGCTCTGCGTCATGTAAGGGTGAGGGGCCTCATGACAGTTGCACCATATGTAGACGATCCTGAAAAAAATCGTTCAATATTTAGAAAAATTCGAACAATTTCTCTTGACATACGCAATGCAAACATTGATAATGTATCAATGGATATATTATCAATGGGCATGAGCGGCGACTATGAGGTTGCCATTGAGGAGGGTGCGACGATGGTCCGCGTGGGCACTAGTATTTTCGGTGAAAGAGACTACAGCTCCCAATCCTCGGGTTAACAAGTGGCAGATTTTTAGTTTTGTAAATGGAGAGAGATTATGGGAATTTTCGACAGAATGCTCAGCGCAATGAAGATCGAAGATGATGACGAAGACGAGTACGAGGATGATTACGAAGTAGCCGACACCGATCCTTCAAAGAAGGAAAAGAAGGGCCTGTTCTTCAGAAAGAATCGTGATGATGAAGATGATGACTATGAAGAAGAGGATATCGAACCCAGAAAGAAGGAGAGAGCAGCAAAGGTTGCTGACTTCAGGAGAAGAAATCCTTCGTCAGGTTCAATGGAAGTATGCGTTATCAAGCCCGCATCTTTTGATTCTGATGTGAAGGAGATCGCTGAGACTCTTCTTGCCGGAAGAACAGTGATACTCAACATGGAAGGACTTGATCTTTCTGTAGGTCAGAGGATCATTGATTTCATGTGCGGTGCGACATACTCGGTAGACGGAAATCTTCAGAAGATTTCAAGCTTCATATTCATCATTACTCCGAAGAATGTGGATCTGTCCGGTGATCTTCAAGGGATAGTTGATTCTTTTGAATTTTCCGGATTGAACATGGCTCGTTAATTAATCTAATGGAAGAACTCAAGATAAGGAGGGGAGAGAAAGCTATCTATGACATTGTTCTCAATGATTCATATGAAAGCTTTCAACTCCGCCTTGTTGAGCTTGGGATAAACCACTCAAAAGTCTGCATTGTCTGTGACTCAAATACCGCCGGTCTCTTTTTGAAGGCTGTGCGGGATATTTTTATGTCTGTTCCCGGCATTGGATCTGTTGTCACCTTTGAATTTCCTGCCGGCGAAAGTCAAAAGACCTTAAAGAATGTTGAGAGGCTGTATACGGTCCTTATCGAAAACCACTTTGAGCGTACCGACTATCTGGTGGCTCTTGGAGGTGGTGTGGTCGGAGACCTTACCGGCTATGCCGCAGCTACATATCTTCGCGGGATCCGTTTTATCCAGCTTCCCACGACACTTCTTTCGGATGTGGATTCAAGCATAGGTGGAAAGACCGGAGTGGACTTCATGTCCTACAAGAATATGGTCGGCGCCTTCCATCAGCCTTCCCTTGTATTTATAAACACAGATGTGCTTTCTTCCCTTCCCGGGAGGCAGTTTGCTTCAGGGATGGCTGAGGTCATTAAGCACAGCCTTATTGCAGATCCTGATTATTTTTCTTTTTTGAAGGACAATGTCTCTTCGATCAAGTCTCTTTCTTCCGCCCACATAGAAAAGACTATATACAAAAGTCTCTTGATAAAGGGCAGGGTTGTTGAAGAAGACCCTGAGGAAAAGGGCTTGAGAAGGCTTTTGAATTTCGGGCATACCATAGGTCATGCGATCGAAAAACTTTCTGATTTTGTGCTCTTTCACGGCGAATGCGTTTCCATAGGTATCATGGGTGCTTCCTTCATTTCAATGAAAAGAGGCTATATTTCAGAGTCTGATCTAAATGCTATAAATGACCTTCTTTCTTCGTATGATCTTCCGGTGAAGGTGCCGGAGATTAGGAAAAACCTTGACCCTGAGACTGTGCTTCGTGCGACAAAGAGCGACAAGAAGATGGCCAAGGGGCGTATCAATTTCGTGCTCCTTCGCTCTGTAGGAGAAGGCTTTGTCGACTCAACAGTGACTGATGATGAAATGCTTAGTGCCATTGATTTCTGCCTGAATTAAACTGATGAAAAACTCCCTCTACAAAAAGAAATATATAATTTCACTTATCATATTTGTGCTGTGCCTGTTTTTTGACAGGCTGACAAAGTACCTTGCCATTATAAATCTTAAAGACAAGGATGACTTTGTGATCATCAAAAACGCTCTTGTTCTTACTTATCTTGAAAACACCGGGGCAGCCTTTTCAATGCTCGAGGGTAAAAGGCTGATCTTTATAATCATTACAATAATCTTTTCGGTTATCATCTTTTTCTTTTTCCTCAAGATCAAGCCGGACAGGAGATATTCCCCCCTTTATATCTGCCTTACTGTGATCCTTGCGGGCGCAGTCGGGAACCTTATCGACAGGATAATGAACGGCTTCGTTGTAGACTTCATCTATTTTCAGATCATCAATTTCCCCGTCTTCAATGTCGCGGATATATGTGTCACACTTGGCGTAATCTTTCTCATTATCTTTCTTTTGTTCAAGTACAGAAATACAGATTTTGAAACGCAAAAGACATCTGACGAGGATGAGGCGCCTGAAGAGTTCAATGATAATGAGCTTTTGAACGAGGCTGAAAAAAAGGACTTAAACGATGTCTGAAAGCCTTGTCGTTTCATCATCTGACGCCGGTCTTCGCCTTGATGTGTTTCTTCAGAGATCATTTCCGGAGCATTCCAGATCATATTTCAAAAATCTCATGGATAATAACCCTCCCGATATCCTTGTAAACAAGCGCCTTCCAAAGGCGGGACTTGTTCTAAAGGAGGGGGATATGATTGATGTGACCTTTCCGCCTTCAAAAGAGGCGGATATTTTGCCTGTTGAGCTGCCGCTTGACATTCTTTATGAGGATAATGATGTCCTGATAATCAACAAGGCAAAGGGGATGGTCGTTCATCCTTCTGCCGGGCATACGGATGATACCCTTGTAAATGCGATCCTTTTCCATTGCGGTGATTCCCTGTCCGGGATCAATGGTGAAAAGCGCCCCGGTATCGTCCACCGGATTGACAAGGATACCACGGGAGCCCTCATAATATGCAAAAATGACCACGCCCACATTTCTTTAGCTGAGCAGATCAAGGCACATACAGTTCACAGGATATATAAGGGAATCGTTTACGGGAAAATTACAGAGGATGAAGGGACAGTTGATCTTCCTCTTGAGCGCGACAGAAAAGACAGAAAACGAATGGCGATAGCCCGGGATGAAAATAGCGGAAGAAGTGCCGTAACACATTACAGGGTCCTAAAGCGCTTCAAGGACTACACCTATATGGAATTCTCACTTGAGACAGGGCGCACGCATCAGATAAGGGTTCATATGAGTCATCTTGGGCATCCGCTGCTTGGAGATGAGGTCTATGGTCCAAGAAAAACAAAGCCCTTTGCAAAAGGGCTTATCGGTCAGACACTTCATGCCGAGACGATAGGCTTCATTCATCCCTCGACTGCGGCATATATGGAATTCTCGGCTCCGTTGCCTGAATATTTTCAAGAGCTCCTTCAAAAACTTGAACGAATGAACATATAGGAACTCAAACGTCCTTCCTGTTGAAATCCACGGCATTTGCTGCTTCGCGCTTGTGTTCATCCTCAATAGCAGCATAGTAATCAATAGTCGTATTGATGTTCTCGTGTCCCAAAACATCCGCCACAAGCCTTATATCCCCGGTTTCGCGATAAAGCGCCGTTCCATATGTACTGCGAAGCTTGTGAGGTGTGATCTTTTTTGAAGGGACAGCAATTTTTGAATACTTTTTCACGAGATTTTCTATTGAGTCAACACTGATCCGCTTTCCCTGAAGCGAGAAAAACAGTGCTTTTTCATGTCCTTCGACAGGGTCAATGAGCTTTCGTTCCGTTTCAATATAGTCAGAAAGGGCTTTTCTGATCTCGTCTCCGAAATAAAGCACGTCCTGGCCGCCGCCTTTTCGAACTATGGTTATCGTATTTACGACAAGATCCACATCATCTATATCAAGGCCGTTGCATTCGGAAACACGGATTCCCGTGCCAAGCATCAGGGTAAGGATCGCCGTATCGCGAATTCGCGTTTTTTCAAGATATTTTCTCTGGCGCTCGGACATCTTGTCCTGATTTCCGGAGCCTGAAACCGTTGCCATCACAGCCTGTACCTCATAATTTGACATACGTATGATGTTCTTGTCCTTTTTCAGCTTTGGAAGCGGAACAAGGATCATAGGATTCTTTTTGATATTCTCATGCTGGAAATGGTATAGAAACATCCCACGAAGAGGCGCCATTTTCCTGGCGATCGCCTTTTTTCCGTTTTCGTGATAATCGTCCTTTTCGGTATTTAGTGAAAGATATCTCTGGTATTCAATGATATCCTCGGCAGTAAGGTTTTCGATCTGATCAAAGGAAAAGGTCTTCAGTTCCATGTCTTTAAAAGAAGGATTTGCTTCCTTCAAAAATCGAAAGAATGTCAAAAGGTCATAACAATATGAAACCAGGGTGCTCGTCTGTGTCGTCAGTTCCTTGCTGTGAATATAATCAACGGCACAAGGCGGAAGTTCTTTGATGAGATTCCTTAGAGTGATCGTCAGCTTTTTTTGCTTTTCCTTGTAAAAGTCAGAATTCTTGCCCATATAGCGATATACTCCTTTAGCGTTCATATATCACTATCTATCGGATAAACAGATATTTATCCGATAGATATAAACATCATGATACACTACTCTTCACATAAAATCAAGGGAAAATTGATTCCTGCCAAAGAAAAAATACGGTGAAAATTCGATAAAAAATCAGATTAAGATAAAGATCGAAAGCATCCTTTTATGACGAAGCACCAGAGAATTTCAAAATGAAATCTCTGATGCCCATCAGCGGCTTTTTCGAAAATCTATGTGTGAAGAAAAATATATGCAAAAAACCTTACAAGGTTTTTTCAACAGGAATAACCAGATAACAGCCTTCATGGATCAGATCTCCGCTGATCTGATTTGTTCTTCTGACCATATACATATAATCGCCTCTGGACATATTGACGCCGGAAGCATATTTTTGAGCGATCGATGACAAGGTGTCGCCTTTTTTGATCTCATAGCTTTCATATATGACCTCCATGTCAGACCCCATTGCCTGAACTTTCGTTCGTGTGCTCATAAAAAAAGAGAAAAAAATAAAGATGGCGATAAAAGCGGCAGCAAAAATCAGAGATGCTCTAAAAACAGCCTTTTTCATATATATTGCAGACGATTTCCCGGTATTCATTTGATTTCCTCCTCACAACCCGTTTGAACTTTTGTTCTAAAACGCATTATAATTTCAGAACATGTGTTTGTCAAGAGGTTCAAACATATTTTTTCGAAAATATGTTTGCTTTGCCCGCAGAATAATGATATAATGCAATGAGTAAGGAGGTTTTTTGCATGGAAAAGGGAAAAATATCCGAAAAACAGCAGAAGCTGCTGGAATATCTGAAAAAGAGTATCCTGGAAAGAGGTTATCCTCCCACAGTCAGGGAGATATGCGAGGAGATGGCATTGAAATCCACCTCCTCCGCTTTCAATCATCTCGAAAAGCTTGAATCAGCGGGCTATATCAGAAGAGATCCTGCAAAATCCCGTTCTATAGAGATCGTGGATGACGATTTCAATCTTACAAGAAGAGAGACCGTGAATGTTCCCCTTGTGGGGCAGGTCGCCGCAGGACAGCCTATACTTGCCCAGCAGAATATCGAGGATTATTATCCTCTTCCGGCCGAGTATGTTCCGAAGAACGAATGCTTCATGCTCCGTGTCAGGGGCGACAGTATGATAAATGCCGGAATATTGAACGGCGACACTATAATGGTCGAACGCTGCGATACAGCCACAAACGGTCAGATCGTTGTCGCCCTCATAGACGACAGCGCAACTGTGAAGCGCTTCTTCAAGGAAGACAATATGATCAGGCTTCAGCCCGAGAATGACACCATGTCTCCTATCTATGTGAGGGATTGCCGGATAGTAGGCAGGGTCTTTGGAGTGATGCGCTTCATCAGATGAGGCTTTCTATCAAAGGGTCTTTGGATCTATCTTTATCCCGTCGACCCATATCTTCTCCAGGTTGTAGAAGAGCCGATCCTCCTTGGAAAACAGATGGACTATGATATCCCCGTAGTCCATCAGTATCCAGGTTGAGTTTTTGTTCCCTTCTATCTGCTTTGCCTCGATATTTCGCTTTGTCATCTCCTCATCAACGGCATCAGCCATGGCCTGGAGCTGGTTGATATTGTTCGCGCTCGCAACAACGAAATGATCTGCAATCACGGAAACATGACCGATGTCGATGATCTCTATATCCTCGCCCTTTTTCTTGTCGAGCGTATCGTAGATGACCTTCAATACTTCCTTTTCGTCCTTTATCCCGCCCATTATGAGCCTCCATTCAAATCGTTATACAAATATAGCTTTTCTTTATTGATTGGTCCCTATACTTGCCCTCTCTCACTTGATAGCAAAGTTTCAAAAGCCCCGGGCAGCTTGTCCCTGTAGAATTCATAGGTCTCCCTGGTAGCCGGGTCTATGTCGCTTTTCGTTTCATCAAGATAGCTCAATGTATCAAAGAGTATCTCTCTTACGCAAATATCAAGGTCGGAGAATGCCAGCTCCCTGATCTCATCAAGCCGCTTTGCCTTGTCGCGTCCGGGCTCGATATAATCTGCCGTAAATATTATCTTCTGAAGAAGGGACATATCCGGCTCTCCCGTGGTATGCGTCCTTATTGAAGATAATATATCAGGATCGATAATGCCAAATTCCTTTTTCGCAAGGATTGCTCCAACCTTCGCATGAAGGAGATACGGCGCCTTCCTCTCCGCTTCCGTGATATCTACCTTGTTCTCCTTCAATATTGCAAAATACTCTTTTTCCGGAATATCCTTCGCGCAATCATGAAGAAGGCCTGCAACCCTTGCGGGGAACGCGGGATAGGAATATCTTGCGGCAAGCGCCACCGCTGTATCTGAAACCCGAAGACTGTGCTGATATCTCTTCTTTGAGAGGCTTTTTTTTATCTTCTTTCTTGCATCCTCAAATTCAAAGTGATCCTTTGGTCCGGTGAGCCTTATTTCCTCATAGAGCCGCCTTTCCTTGATATAAGAAAGAGCCCCTGACGGGATATTATTCTTTAGAATATCCGAAAAACCGTCATTGAATTGCCTTTTTGAAAGTTCTTCCCGAAGGAAGGAGGATGAAACATCAAAAAAATCAGATTCAATGACCGAAACCGAAGTATCAAACTGCTCAGCCACCTCTTTTGCTTTCAAAAGAAGCTCCTCTTTTGAAAGCGCCCTCTTCGTCTTCTCATCCTTCCTCGGAAGGACTGCAAGAGACACATATTTTGTGATGATATCGGGCTTTACCCAGTGCTGAAATGTAAGGAGCGAATCCTCCCCTATTATGAACCAGAGTTCGTCGTTTGGATGCAGCTTCTTTAATTCTCCGAGGATAATATAAGAATAGGTATCGCCCGAAAAAGGATATTCAAAGTCCGAAAACAAAAGGCCCTCTTTTTCATAAGGCTCCACTGCCCTTCTTGTCATCTCAAAGCGCGCATTCTTTGTGATATGTCCGTTAACTGCCTTGTGCGGCGGATCTCCGGACGGCATTATCAATACTTCATCAAGATCGAGTTCTCTTTTTGAAGATAATGCCGCATTGATATGCCCGATATGTATGGGATTGAAGGTTCCTCCGAGTATACCTATCTTCAAGAGTTCACCCCTTTGGAAGCTCTATCACAGGTTTTTTTGCAGGCCGATAGAAGATGATCTTTCTTCCTATGACACGGACGACCTTGCTCTTCGTCCGCTCTGCCAGAGTTGATGCGGCCTCATTTATGCCAAGATCACAATTCTTCAGAACCGAGATCTTTACAAGCTCCCTTTTTTCAAGAGCTTCATCAAGCGAAGCCGTAAATTCGGGAGTCACTGTGGATTTTCCGAGCTCGAGTATCGCTTTTTCATTTACCGCAAGGCCCGAAAGATAGGCCCTTTGCTTGTTTGTAATATCATTCATAATATGTGAAAAGATATCCTCCAACGTTTACAGTATCGCCCTCTTTCATTCCGAGAGCCTTCATATCCTTTATTATACCTTCATTCTCAAAGAATTTCTGGAAGAAGTGGAAGCCCTTCTCGCTGTCGAGATTCGTATAGCCAAGAAGCCTGTCGATCTTGGGGCCCATCACCTCATATTCGCCTTCCTCGTTCTTTCGCGCCTCATAGGAAAGCGACCTTACAGAAAGCTCCATGGGATCAAATTCCGACTCAAAGATAATGTCCTTCTCCCTGTTTTCTTCAACCGTCCTTCCAAGAAGTTCTTTAAGCTCCGAAAGCCCTTCCCTGTTCTGCGAAGAAAATGCAACAACTTCATATTCCGGAAATTCTTTTCTGATAAGAGAAAGCTTTTCCTCTTTTTCCTCAGGGCTCAGGCAGTCAGACTTTGAAAGCGCGATGATCATCGGCTTTTTCAAAAGATTCTCATCATATTTTGAAAGCTCATTATTAATGACCTTGATGTCGTCTATTACACTCCTGCCCTCTTCCGGAGCCATCGGATCCACGAGCTGGAGCAGGACCTTTGTCCGCTGGATGTGCCGGAGGAATTCATGACCGAGACCGACTCCGTCCGATGCACCTTCTATAAGCCCCGGAATGTCCGCTATCACCACGCTCCTGCCGTCCCCCATATCCATTACTCCGGGTATCGGTGAAAGCGTCGTAAAGGGATAATCCGCGATCTCGGGCTTTGCATTCGTAAGCACGGAGATAAGGGTTGATTTCCCGGCGTTAGGAAAGCCCACAAGACCGATATCAGCTATCATCTTGAGTTCAAGCCTTATCATGGTCTCAACCGCCTCACCGCCGGGCGTTGAGAATTTTGGCACCTGCATCCTCGAAGTAGCAAAATGCATATTGCCAAGGCCCCCCTTTCCGCCCCGGAGTATGACAGCCCGTAAGTTGTCACCGGACATATCGGCTATGACCTTTCCGGTCTCGTCATCATATATAACGGTGCCCTTCGGAACCTTTAATACTATGTCTTCACCGTTCTTTCCGTGGCAGCGGCTCTTCCCGCCGTTTTCGCCGTCCGAAGCCGAGAACTTCATCCTGTGCCTGTACTGTGACAGTGAATTCATTCCGGGATCGACCTCAAATATGACATTGCCGCCGTTCCCGCCGTCACCGCCGTCAGGCCCGCCGTTTGCAACGAACTTTTCCCTGTGAAAGCTCACATGCCCGTCTCCGCCCTTGCCGGAGCGGATCCTTATCTTTGTCCGGTCAATAAATGAATATGCCAACGTCTTACACCTCAAATCATAGATAAAATAATCCGGCTAAAGACCTGTCTTCAGCCGGATTGAATGTAAAACAAATAGAAAAGCGGATTATTCAGCGGTCTCAACCGGATAAACGGACGCCTGTTTCCTTTCCTTTCCGAGCCTCTCGAACTTGAGTTTTCCGTCTATCAATGCAAAAAGTGTATCATCGCCGCCCTTGCCTACATTGTTTCCGGGATGGATACGGGTGCCGCGCTGTCTCATTATGATATTTCCGGCCTTTACGAACTGACCGTCAGCGCGCTTTACACCAAGTCTCTTTGACTCGGAATCACGACCGTTCTTGGTCGAGCCCATTCCCTTCTTGTGTGCGAAAAATTGAAGATCAAGCTTCATAAGATCGTTTCTCATTTCAAAACCTCCTCGGTATATAATCTGAAATTCTTCGGGTATTCCTCTTCTATTCCTGAAAGTCCGAGAAGCAGCGCCTTCAAAAGTACATCTGTCTTCTCTGAGTATTCCTTCGGAAGAAGTATGGAAATCTCCCCTTTTTCCTGATCGCTCTCGACCTCGATCTCGTCCTCTGTAAAGGATTTGATCGAGTTTACGGTATTTATCAAAAGAACCGAAACCGCGGAACAGACTATATCCTTTCCCCGCTTCGCAAATCCTGCGTGTCCTTTGGTGTTTACCGAAATGACGCGGTCACGCACCTTTTTTACAAAAACCTCTGTCAAGTCTTAAGCAGTAACCTTTGTGATCTTTACCTGAGTATAATACTGCCTGTGACCGTTCTTTCTTTTGTAACCTGTCTTCGGCTTGTACTTTCCGACAAGGATCTTCTTTGCCCTTGCCTGCTTCATAACCTCAGCAGTAACAGTAGCCCCTGAAACTACGGGAGTTCCGGCTGTGATCGAGCCGTCATTTGAGACAAGAAGCACCCGGTCAAAGGTCACTGAATCGCCTGCCTCAGCCTCGAGCTTTTCGACATTAAGTATGTCGCCCTCGCTGACGCGGTACTGCTTTCCGCCTGTTTCGATAACTGCGTACATAAAAAAACCTCCTGTGGATCTGAATAAAAATTACCACGCGCCGGAGAAAAGCGGCCATTACGACACTTATATTAAAAATACTCTTTCCGTGCGCACACTTTTGGTATGATAATACAATTTTCTTTTCGAGTCAAGGTACAACCGGTTGTATTTTCCCTTGTTTAATAATACTTTATATAGTAAAATAATTACGTTTGTGAGTTGTTAGTACCCCTCATTATCTTCAGCGAGGTAATCCTTCGGATGTCGAAATACACACCGATGCTTCTTAAAGAAAAAGAGCGCTTCAAAAGCCTCCGGTGCGATCTTGACCGCTTTTCAAACAAAGCGTCTTATTATCTGACCTATAATATTCCACAAGACGAGAAAATGTTGGTCTATGCCTACTCAAGCTCGTATTCCTCATCCTTCTCCATGGAAGGGAACGGAACGATAATAACAGACCGCGCCATATATTTCCACCCTACACACACGGACTGGGCTCCCGAAAACAGGGTCGATCTCGACGGTCTCTGCAGCTTCTATGTCTATCAGGAAAATTCCCTTGATACGGTGCATCTTCTGAATCAAAGATCAGACATACGTATCTTCGGCCGCACAGTGGCACCGAATGATACGACGGGGCGTGAGCTTGTGGAGCTCCTTCGTGCCCTGCAGCGTGAGATGGCATCGCATTCTTCCGTGGACAAGCAGCGCTATGCGGACGCGGAGGGCTTCATTCTCGACTCTATCGGTCGCTCCTTCCGCTCATACGGAGTTCTTCTTCCGCTTTACAAAACGCTTCTCGACGAGCTTTCCGCGGAAGGCTCCTTCCCTTCGATGACAGCTGTCTATCAGGCGGAGGACCTGTATCGTCATTGTGATATGGGAAGGTATCACTCCTACGTGGATTCGATGAAAGAGGAACTTCCGGAGAAGCTTTACGAAGCTTTGAAAAAGCCGGATGAGAAGTTCTACCTGGACTATATCGATGACCTTTCCGATGTTACGATATTTACCTTTACCTCTTCTATCCTGCCTATCTACAGCTATCTGAAGGGGAAGGAACGCCTCAGCGGAAGAGAGGTAATGATCCTTATCCTGATAAGCACCTATGTCGATGACTCATCTTATGTAAATGAGCTTCTTTCTTCAACACAAAAAGACCTGCGCTTCCACGAGAAAGCATCAATTGACGCCTTCTTCAGCCGTTACAAAAATGAACAGATGGTAAAGGTCTATGACAAGCTCCTCTCGGGGCGCGAGCTTTCCGAGACGGATCTTCAGAAGACGGATTCCGTCGGCTTTGATGCCCTTCATTACGCTATAATGCTGAAGGACAAGGATATCCTTTCAAATTTCCTGATCAACGGAAGAAGCTTCTATGAAGCCAGACCCAGGAATGTCGGGAAGATGGCGGATCTTTCTTATGACTATTTCCTATGTGCGGCTCTTCTATATGACGACCTTTCGCTCTTAAAAGAGGTCTATGTCAGGACCCGCCGTCCGGCAGGCCCGCTTTACCGCTCCATAAAGCGCCTTGAAAAGCTCTCCGAGATCAATGAAGCACTTTTCATCAAATCCGGTGGAGCTGACAAGAGCTATCTTTCAAGGATCACAGATCTCAATGCCATGAAAAATGAGATCGAAGAAGAACTTACCGCCCTTATCAAGGCTGAGAGGATGAAGGCCATCGCATATGCAAAGATGATCTATGAATCAAAGCACACCTTTGCCTGCTTCCTTCTGTCTATGCTCTATGATATGGAAAAGCTCTTCTCAAGCCTTGCAGAAACAGACTCATGCTTCAAGGTCTTCTATTTCAGGGATATCGCCTTCATCGCGACGAAGGATACGTACCTCGATCTTGATTTTGTAAAATGGAATGACGGAACTATTGAAGAGATGAGCTTTTCAGAGGCTCCCGAGACTCAACGCAGTGGCTTTTACGAAAAGCTATATGACAATCCTGCAAGGAAGCACAAGGATAATGCCAAAAAGAAGGCCGATGGGAAGACCGGCCATACAAAAGAAAGCACGGAAGCCATCCAGAAGCACCGCTTCTTCTCAGACGAGGCCTGCAGCGACATTACTATCCTCAAGAAGGAATATCACGAGCTCATCAAGCGTTATCATCCCGATGTCACGGGAAGCGACAAGGATGCCGCGATCATCAGGGCGGTTATCGAGGAAAGAGCAGAGATCCTCGAGCGAATATCAACATAAAAAGCCCCTTGCGGACATGATATCCGCAAGGGGCTTTTTTGTCTTTTCTTAAGCAAGCTCATCCTGGAAGCCGGGCTTGTAAAGATGTCTCGGGATGCCGTCAACCATGATCGGTGCCACATCACCCTGGATAAGCGGCCTTACATACTGGACGAATTCATCCGTAACATAGGTGCCGTCCTTTGTGATCCACTCTCTAGGAACAAGGCGCTCGTCGTTTGCGATCTTGTGAACGTCCTTCACCTCTGTCTTTGCTGAATAAGGATCATTTGACTCACGGGTGATGACTACCATCTTTCCGCTGTCTCCCTCATCGGCAGCCTTCACAGCGGCACCGCCGCACTCAAAGGCTTCAAGTATATCGATCCTTGATGCGCAGTGGCTTGCTGCTCTCTGAAGGGTTGAGAACTCGATGGAACGGGTCTTGCAGCCAAGCTCCTTGCCTACTACATTGCAAAGATAAGCTGCGGTTCCGGCAAGCTGCTTGTGGCCGAAAGCGTCAACATAATCAGAGGTTGAGCCCATCTCGCTTATGTACTTGCCCTCAGCTGTCCTGATACCTTCGGATACGCACATTACAACTGACTGCTTCGTCTTCAGAAGCTCCTTGCACTTTGCGACAAAGGCATCAACGTCAAAGGGAAGCTCGGGAAGGTAGATAGCGTCAGGTCCGTCGCAGTCCTCGCTCTTTGCAAGGATTGAAGCGCCTGTAAGCCAGCCGGCATTGCGTCCCATTATCTCTACTATGATGACCTGACCGTTCTCGATACCGAGTGACCAGCCATCCCTGATGATCTCCTTGATGGAGGTTCCGATGTACTTTGCAGCGGAACCGAAGCCGGGTGTGTGGTCTGTAAGGGCAAGGTCGTTGTCGATGGTCTTCGGGCAGCCTACGAAGTGGATGTTTGAGCCGCTGATGATAGCATAATCAGCCAGCTTCTTGATCGTATCCATGGAGTCGTTTCCACCGATGTAGATGAAAACATCGATCTCAAGGTCATCAAGGATATTGAAGATCTTGTCATACAGTTCCTTATTTTCATTGATGGTAGGAAGCTTGTAACGGCAGGAGCCAAGATATGCAGAGGGCGTCCTCTTCAAAAGCTCTATATCAAGGCCCGTCTGAAGATGCTCTGAAAGGTCTGTGTACTTTCCTTCAAGGAGACCCTGGATACCGTGGATCATCCCGTAAACCTTGTTGTAGCCTCTGTCCTTCGCGGTGCGGTAAACCCCTGCCAGAGATGAATTGATGGCAGCTGTAGGGCCTCCTGACTGACCGACAATGACATTTCTCTTCTTCTTGCTCATTCTCTAAGTTCCTCCTCTAAAAGAACAAAAGTAATAATTATTTTCCGGTTTTCACCAGCGAAAGCTATTTTAACAGAGAGCCGCCCCTGTTTCAAGGAGCGGCTCTAAATAAACTATG
>CAMVHB010000043.1 GCA_947167155.1 uncultured Lachnospiraceae bacterium
GCTCTCGTCAACAGAATCGAGATCAAAGAGATGAAGCCGATTCACTCCCTCTTTTTCATACCCCGGAACATCAATGTCATAGAGAGTGCTTGTGACTGTCTTCTTTCTGAAGGGAACAGTGAAATTCACACCCTCCTGCTTTTTGAGCCACGAATTTCTTTCTATCCAGGGATTCTTCCTGACCCCCTGCTTGTTGTTCTCGAAATGCTGCTCAAAAAGGCCGAAATGATAATTCAGTCCGACACCATCGCCGGAAAGACCAAGGGATGCAACCGAATCAAGGAAGCAGGCCGCAAGACGCCCGAGGCCGCCGTTTCCGAGTGAGGGCTCCTTCTCACATTCCTCTATCCTTTCAAGACGCTTGCCGTGTCTTTCAAGCGCCTGCCTGACCTCGTCATAGATCCCGAGGTTTATCAGGTTGTTTGAGAGCAGCTTTCCGATAAGGAATTCAGCCGATATATAATAAAGCTTCTTTTTGCTCTCAACGGGCTTTCTTCCGCCGAGTTCATCCTTCGTCATGATGAGCAGTCCCTGAAATACCTCATCGTCCGTACACTGCTCTACGCCGCGTCCGAAGTTTTTCTTCATTACCTCTTCAATCTTTGTTTCGATCGCCTCTGTCATCTCTTCATCTCCTTTTCTTTTGTTTCAATGCTTTTACCGATTCACGTTCTATCAACTGAGCGTCATAAAACAGGTTTTTGACGCATTTTTTGTCCTCGATCTCATCAAGCAGCAGCTCTGCGGCTGAGCGGACCATGTCCGATACCGGCTGCACCATTGTGGTAAGGGACGGTGTCATATATTTTCCGATGGGAAGACCGTCAAAGCCCATAACGGATATATCGGAGGGGACATTCAGCCCCGTCTCTGTTATTGCCCTGTAGGCGCCGAAGGCTACAGAATCCGATATGCAGAACAGCGCCGAAAAGTAATGTTTCTCCCTCTTCTCAAGAAGCCTCTTTGCGGCAAGATAACCGCTCTCATATGTAAACTCCGTTGACTCCTTCGGCATATATGAAACGAGCGCCTCATCATATTCTATCCCGTTCTCGGAAAGCGCGCCTCTGTATCCCTTCAGACGCTGGGCTCCGACCGCCTGATCGTCTTCCTTTCCGGCTATGACAGCTATCCTCTCATGCCCCTTTTCGATGAGATAATTTACAGCGCTCCTGCTCTCTCCCTCGTCATCCACCGAAACCGTACTGATGCCCTTCAGCGGAGCCTTAAGATCCTGCGCCACAGTACAGAGTACAAAGGGCACCACGAGCTTCTGAAAAGGTATGTCCGGATCTTCTATCTTCCCGCCGAGGAAAATGATCCCCTTCAGTCTCTTCTCCCTTTCAAGCGTGAGTGCTTCATCAACTATCGCCTCATCCTCTTCCACGGCATGAAGTACCGGTGTATAGCCTCTTCTTCCAAGTTCCGTTTCAAAGCCCTTGTACATCGATTGAAAGAAGCTGTTTTCAATCCCGCGGACCAGGATACCTATATTGTTTGTCTGCCGGGCCTGCAGGTTTCTTGCGCTCATATTCGGAACGAAGTTCCTTTCACGGACTATTGAAAGCACTCTCTCCTTCGTTTCCGCCTTGATCCTCGGATCGTCATTGATCGCTCTTGAAACAGTGCTTATACCGACACCGGCTTCTCTTGCAATGTCCCTTATGGTACAGGGCTTTTTTCCTTCATCCTTCATACCCTGTAGTACAGGACGCTGTACGACCTGATCCTCTTTTCAATCTTCTTTGTAAGGGCGTCAGGATCGATCCTAAACCGCCAGTTCTGACCGAGGGTGGAAGGGGTATTGATCCTCGCCTCGTTTCCGAGCAAAAGATAATCCTGTATAGGGATAATGCAGTACCTGGCGGGAGATGAAAGTGCGAGCTTCACCATCTTTTTTGTAAGCTCCTTTTCATCATCCCCTTTGTAATCCACATAGGCCTTGAATTCCTTCAGGGATTTTTTGTCTACATTCGAGAGCCACCCCATTATCGTCTCATTGTCGTGCGTCCCTGTATAGACCACGCAGTTTGAATCATAATTGCAGGGAAGGTGGTCATTTGGCTTTTCGCCCTCTTTTGGCAGCTTCTTCAGATTCCTTCCGTCGAAGGCGAACTCAAGTATCTTCATATTGGGATAGCCTGTCCTCTTGATAAGCTTTTTCACTGAGGGAGTGATGAAGCCAAGATCCTCTGCTATCACATCAAGATTCGGAACCTCCTCCTTGATCGTTGCGAAAAGCGCATAGCCCGGGCCTTTCACCCACTTGCCGTTTCTCGCGGTCTCTTCAGTCCTTGGTATGGAATAATATTCATCAAAGCCCCTGAAATGGTCGATACGCACTATATCATAAAGCTGCGCGCATCTTTTCATCCTGCTCACCCACCAGGCAAAGCCTGTTTCCTTGTGATATTTCCAGTTGTATACCGGATTTCCCCAGCGCTGACCGTCCGGTGCAAAGCCATCAGGCGGGCAGCCCGCGATGTTAATGGGGACATGGTTCTCATCGAGCTCAAACAGTTCCGGAGACTCCCAGACATCAGCGCTGTCCTCCGCGACATAGATCGGTATGTCGCCTATTATCTTTATCCCGTTTGAGTTTGCGTATTTCCTGAGCTTGTACCATTCCCTCTCAAATTCAAACTGCATGAACTCATAGAAGAGAATATCCTCATCAAACTCTTTTTCTGCCTTCTTCACGGCGTCCTTCTGATGGAGCCTGATATCTTCGGGCCAGGTTGAAAAACTCTCACCTTTGAATGAATCCTTCAATGCCATGAAAAGGGCATATCCCTTGATCCAGTAGGAATTTTTCCTGACATAGCGTTGAAATTTCTGATCTTCTTTGATATTGCTGTTTTCAAAGGCCTTCCTGAAAAGTTTGAACCTTGTATTATAAAGCCAGCCGTAATCAATGTCGTGAGGATCCTGTTCCTTCACGGCCGCGATCGTATCGGTAAGGTCGCTCTTTTCAAGCCATCCTTTTTCAACCAGCTCGTCAAGGTCTATAAAATAAGGATTTCCGGCATATACCGAAAAACTCTGATAAGGAGAGTCCCCATAGCTCGTAGGCCCTATGGGAAGGATCTGCCAATAGGTCTGCCCCGCCTTCTTCAAAAAATCCACAAACTCATAGGCTTCCTTTGAAAAACAGCCGATGCCGTATTTCGAAGGAAGTGAGAATAATGGCATCAGTATCCCGGCGCCTCTCTTTTTCGTGTTTTCACTACTCATAGCTTTCCCCTTTCATATCAACTTCCGTTTCCGACGAAAGCAATATAACAAATTATGGAAACGTTTACAAGAATTATTTTCGTTTTTTTTCGTAATGGACTCAGAACATGACCCCAGGGGACAGAGTCGAGGGACCATTTTTTAAGACGAAACGGCTCCCCTCCCAATGGGAGAAGGAGCCGTTTTAAATTATCCTATAAGGCTTAAAGCCTCTTATTTACTCAGAAAGTTTTCAATGGATTCCACTGCCTTTTCCTCGTCATCGCCCTCAGCGTCGACCGTGACTATGGTCCCGGGAAGAAGAACAAGTGACATCATTCCCATGATACTCTTTGCGTTCACCTTTTTTGTATCCATCTCAAAATACACACGGCTTCGAAACTGATTTGCCAGTGACACGAGATGGGCTACCGGCGCAGATTCCATGGATGTGTCCATATGAACTGTTACAGCTTTTCTCACAAAATCCCTCCTTGCTACTCTTCGATCGCTCCAGCGATCTCAACAAGCCTTCTTAACCTGTGGTTCACACCGGATTTTCCTAAAGGCGGTGTACACATTTTTCCGAGCTCCTCGAGTGAAAGCTCGGGATGCAGGAGCCTCTGCTCCGCGATCTCGATAAGACTTTTCGGAAGGGAGGAAAGTCCCTTTGTACTTTCGATCCGCCTTATGGCACTCACCTGCTTCACGCTTGCGTTCACGGTCTTCTCAATATTCGCGGTCTCGCAGTTCACCCTGCGGTTGATGTTTCCGTTCATCTCTTTTGTCACCCGGCCGCTCTCAAAATGAAGATATGAGGAATCAGCCCCCATAAGCGCAAGCATTGATGCGATATCCTCTGCCTCCTTCAGATATACAACGGTCTTTTCCTTGCGAAGCATCTTCTTCGCGCCGAGAGAAAAGCCATGAAGGATATCAATGAGAATATCTGCTGCCTCTCCATCTCTTGATACGATCTCAAGATGATAAGATCTGCCTGGATCCGACACTGATCCGGATGAGAGAAAAGCACTTTTAATAAACGCTTTCCTGCAGCACGGCTGCATCAGGATGATGTCGTTTGAAAGACAGAATCTCCCATCCTCTCCCTCCCTGATCCCAAGGAGTTCCAAAAGTTTTTCAATGTCCTTTTGTGTAAGAACTGACAAAACATCACAAGAGGATATATTAAGCACTTTTCTTATCAAAGTAAAGTAGATACGGCGCATTTCGGGCTTTGCGGCCTCCAAAAAAACAGGGCTTCCCTCATTATTTTTTATGAATTTTCCCGAAAAAAGCACTGCCGCCGACAAAAAAGCCAGCGTGCAGTGCCTTGCCATATTTATCTTTTTTGAAAGTTCTGTTTTTACATCTTCTGAAAAAGACATTGCCTTTACTGCGGTCGAAGACGAGGTTTCCCGGCGAATCTTATTTCCGGTACAAGCTCGACTCCGGAGTTCTCCTTTACCCGTTCTATGATAATATCTCTGAGTGCTTTGATGTCAGAGGCTTTGGCCTTTCCCTTGTTGATGATGAAGCCGGCGTGCTTTTCGGAGACTTGCGCCCCGCCTATTGAAAAACCCTTCAGCCCGGCATCTTCTATGAGCTTTCCTGCGAAATACCCTTCAGGTCTTTTGAAGGCCGAGCCGGCGCTTGGATGATCCAGCGGCTGGTTTGCCCTCCTCTTTTCCATGAGCTCCTTCATCAATCCTTCTATTTCTTCCCTCTTCCCGGGAGTTAGCGAAAGCCTGACCGAGAGCACTACCTCTTTGGGCGTCAGCGGAGCGTTTTGATCCGTGTCCTCCGAGAATCTGCTGGAACGGTAGGAAAGCTTCAGCCCGTTACTGTCATATATCCTGACATTCCCGTCCCTGTCTACGACTCGAACCGAGTGAACTATGTCCTTCATTTCATGCCCGTAGGCTCCGGCGTTCATGAATATCGCCCCGCCCATGGTACCCGGTATTCCCGACGCGAACTCAAGACCGGATAATCCCTCGTCTTTCGCCCTGTTTGCTGCCTCTGAAAGAAGAGTCCCCGCTGAGACCTCCATGAAGCCGTCTTTAACAGTTATTCCGCTCATGTTCTTCCCGATAAGGAGAACCACCCCGTCAAAGCCCTCATCATCAAAGACCACATTACTGCCGTTTCCTATGACAGTGTAGGGCTCCCTTACCTTTGAAAAGATATAGACAAGGTGGATGAGTTCTTCCTCAGTCGGTCTGATGAGACAAGCTGCCCTTCCGCCGACCTTGAAGGTCGTAAGCGAAGATAACGGCACGTCAAGTGAAACTTCATGCGCGTATGTCTTTATCTGCTCTATAAGTGAAACATCCATATTATTTTTTTTTGATCAAGCCTTCTGTAAAAATGCGAGATAACCTCTGTACGCCTCGTAAATATCAACCTTGCTCGTGATCTCCCAGGGCGCATGCATATTCAAGACTGCAACACCGGAGTCTATCACATTCATATCGTAATTTCCAAGGATATAAGCGATGGTTCCGCCGCCGCCCTGGTCAACCTTTCCAAGCTCTGCGGTCTGGAAGGAGACATCGGCGTCATCAAACACCTTACGAACAAGAGAGACAAATTCTGCCGAAGCGTCGTTGCTGCCGGACTTTCCGCGTGCGCCCGTATACTTGTTCAGCACCAGTCCGCGTCCGAAGAAGGCCGCGTTCTTCTTGTCCATCACATCAGGATAATTGGGATCAAAGGCCGCCGATACATCACTTGAAAGCGCCTTTGAATTTTTGAGTGCACGCCTGACCGAAAGCTCAGATTCCTTTCCTTCAGTAAGGAGCACGAGCTCTGCCACAGTATTTTCAAAGAAGGCTGACTCCATCCCGCTGGCACCGACTGACCCTATCTCCTCCTTGTCGACAAGAAGGCAGGCGGAAGTCCTCTCCGGAATGCCCTTGAAATCCTTGATCGCCCGATATGAAGGATAAGCGCAGGACCTGTCATCCTGGCCGTAGCCCATTATCATGCTCTTGTCAAAGCCGTAATCCCTTGCCTCTCCGGCGGGAACAACCTCTATCTCGGCCGAAAGGAAATCCTCTTCCTCTATGTCATATTTCTCCTTCAGAAGACGGAGCACATTCGTCTTCACAAGGTCCTTCTTTGAAAGCGATTTTGCTTCCGAAGCGCTCATGCCGGATGCCTTGTAGAATTCCTCAGCATCCTTTTCCGTGAGGGGACGGCTTCCTACAAGTACATCAAGAGCTTCGCCCTCGACAACCTTGTTGCCCTTCTTTTCAAGCTGGTTTGCCGAAAGATGGATGAGAAGATCGGAAACTCCAAATACAGGATCGGAAGGATCGTCACCGATATTTACCTTTACAACACTCCCGTCCTTTTTTGCAACCACTCCGTGAAGAGCGAGAGGAAGAGTAACCCACTGATATTTCTTGATGCCGCCGTAATAATGCGTATCAAGGAGAGAAAGATCATTATCCTCATAAAGCGGATTCTGCTTGAGATCCATCCTCGGGGAATCAATGTGAGCGCCGAGTATGTTCATACCCTCTGAAACAGGGCGCTTTCCTATAATGAACATCGCAAGCGCCTTCCCGTGATTCGTGAGGAAAACCCTGTCTCCGGGTACGAGCTTCTTCTTTGTTCCGATCAGCTTTGAAAGATCCTTGAAGCCGGATTCTACAGCGAAGAATTCCGCGCATTCCCTTTCCGTCTTGTGAGCAGAGATGAATACTCTGTACTCCTCGCAGAATTTCATCAGCTTCTTCTCGTCAGCACTCTTCTCTTTGTACTTTTTCCAGGCGTTCTTTCTT
Organism: uncultured Lachnospiraceae bacterium; assembly: GCA_947167155.1. Taxonomy (GTDB): domain Bacteria; phylum Bacillota; class Clostridia; order Lachnospirales; family Lachnospiraceae; genus RUG306. Next base: position 7,005 of record CAMVHB010000043.1, read on the forward strand.
TCCATTGCAACCTCTTTTCAAAAAATAATAATATATCTGTTTATCTGTAAATCCTTCTACTCCTCACCTTTGAGATTGATCTGCACCCTGCGGTACAGCTCCTCTGCGGCGTTATACCCCATCTTCTTCTGCCTGTGGTTGACTGCGGCTGTCTCGCAGATCACGGCAAGGTTCCGTCCGGGCCTGATGGGAAGTGAATGGCATACCACCTGATTCCCGAGTATGTCCATATACTCATCTTTGAGTCCCAGCCGATCGTATTCCGTCTCCCTGTGCCAGTCCTCAAGCTTGATCACAAAGTCGATCTCCTGACTGTCCTTCACGCACTCAACTCCGAAGAGGCTCTTTACATCTATGATCCCGATGCCGCGAAGCTCTATCAGGTATTTCGTCACCGCGGGCGACGTGCCGATCAGGGTATTGTCATTGATCTTTCTGATCTCGACCACATCATCGGCCACAAGCCTGTGCCCGCGCCGGATAAGCTCAAGGGCAGCCTCCGACTTTCCTATGCCGCTCTCACCGGTGATGAGAAGACCTTCGCCGTAGACATCCACCAGGACCCCGTGAATAGAGGTCGTCGGAGCAAGCTCGTAGTTGAGCATGTATATGAGCTCCGCCATGAACCCACTGGTCCCGCGGTCTGTTCCGAGAAAAGGAATGCCGTATTCTCTTGCAAGAGCGATCGACGCCTCGGAGGGTCGAAAGCTCCTGCAGAAAATCACACATGGAACCTCGTGGATCACCAGTTCCCTCAAAGCCTCTGTCCTTTCCTCCGGCGTCTTTTTGTCAAGATAAGCCCATTCCACCATTCCGATGAGCTGGATACGACCGGCCTCAAAGTGTTCATAGAAGCCGTTCAGCTGAAGCGCCGGACGGTTGATATCCGCAGTCTTCACAACACACTTTGAAAGATCTATCTCCGGAGTGAAATTCTCGAGTCCAAGCCTTTTTGCTATCTTTGAAAGATCAGCTCCCATCTCCATTCCCCTTTTCCCTTTCTATGTGAAGATAATCATAAAGATTCTGTGCAGAGCGCCTGTTCATTTCAGGCACCTTCAAAAAGTCCTCGACAGAGCACTCCTTCATTTCAAGGAAGCCTGAAAACTCTCTCATCAGAGCCTTTCTCCTTGCGGGCCCGATCCCTTCTATCTCGTCAAGGAAGGAATGAACCTCATTCTTTCCCCGAAGGGAGCGGTGATATTCTATCGCAAACCTGTGCGCCTCGTCCTGGAGTCTCGTTACAAGCTTGAAGCCCTCTGAGGTCCGGTCTATCGGTATCTCTTTATTATTAAAATAAATGCCCCGGGTCCTGTGTCTGTCATCTTTTACCATTCCGGCCACCGGGATGTCAATATCAAGCTCCTTCAAAACCGAGAGCGCTATATTGACCTGTCCCTTTCCGCCGTCCATCATGATAATGTCCGGAAAGCGCACGAAGCTTGAATGCAAAAGATGCTCTGAATCATCATCATTTGAATTGATCCTCGAAAGCTCGTCCTTTCCGTGAAGAAAGCGCCTTGTCAGAACCTCTCTCATGGAGGCGTAATCATTCGGTCCTTCAACCGTTCTGAGCCTGAATTTTCTGTAATCACTCCTCTTCGGACGCCCGTTTTCAAATACCACCATGGAGCCCACCGAAAGGAAGCCCGAGGTATTGCTTATATCGTAGGCTTCCATCCGAACGATCCCGGAAAGCCCAAGAAGCGAAGCTATCTCCTTTACCGCTCCTATGGTACGCCCTTCCTCAGCCTTCAGTCTTTCTTTGTCCTTTGAAAGGATGAGGTCCGCATTTTTCTCCGCGAGGCTTATGAGCCTTGCCCTGCTGCCCCTCTTCGGCGCCTTGATAGATACCAAAGATCCCTTCTTTTCCGAAAGCATCTCGGAAAGCAGCCCCATCTCCGGTATCTCATCCGGTATCAATATCTCCTTCGGGATGAAGGGAGTACCTGAATAATACTGTGAAAGAAAATGCGAAAGGGGACTCTCCCCTTCGTTCATAAGTGAAAGCCGAAGAAGATAATGTTCTCTTCCTATCAGCTTTCCTCCCCTTATGAAGAAGATCTGCACCACGGCATCCTCGGATACCGGCTCACCGCTTTCTGAAAAGGCACCTTTCGAGATAGCAGCGATATCTATGTCTTCCTCCGAGGAGCCCGTGACATTCTGCCTCTTCATGCAGTCGTGGATACTCTGTATCAGGTCCCGGTATTTCGCGGCAAGTTCAAATTCAAGCTTTTCGGAGGCCTCCTCCATTTTTTTTCGAAGAGCCTCTTCCTCCTCTTTGAAATTTCCTCCGAGGAAATCAAGAGCCTTTTTTACTGCCTTATCATATTCCTCTTTTGATACAGTGCCGAGACATACACCGCTGCACTGCTTCATATGGTAATTCAGGCAAGGCCTCTCTTTTCCGATCGACTCCGGAAATTTTCTTGAGCAGGTCCGAAGGGAAAAAAGCTTGTTTACAAGATCTATCGTCTCCCTTACAGAGTCACCGGAGGTGAAGGGACCGAAGTACCTGTTTCTGTCCTTCTTCGCCCTCCTCGAGAACATGACCCTCGGATATTCCTCCTCAAGAGTCACCTTGATGTAGGGATAGGTCTTGTCATCGCGAAGGAGGGTGTTGTATTTCGGACGGTGCTCCTTTATGAGATTATTCTCAAGAATGAGTGCCTCAAGCTCGGAGGAGACCACGATGTATTCAAAGCGGTCAATCTCCGAGACCATCTGTCTCTTCTTTATACCCTCGTCATGGGAAGGTTGAAAATACTGATGCAGGCGCTTTGTAAGGCTCTTTGCCTTCCCGACGTATATTATGGTGTCGTCGGCGTTGTGCATGATATAAACGCCCGGAGAGGAAGGCACCTTTTTCAGTTCCTCTTCGATATTGAAGTCAGACATTATTCTTCGCTGCCGGCTCCCTCTGCCTCAGAGGCTGTCTCCTCCTTCTTTTCCTCCAGGAGTTTTTCCTCCTCGGGGGAGATGGTATTTGAAGGATCCGTGGCCGCAGGATCAAGTGTGATGCCCGCGTCCTCTTCATTCTCAGGCTGCCCTTCCAGAATACGGAATAGCTTCATGAATTCCTTTCCGGTGATGGTCTCCTTCTTGTAAAGATAAGCCGCTATCCTATCAAGCGTATGCCTGTGTTCTTTAAGAAGGGAATAAGCCTCGTCGTAGCAGTTCTTGATCATCCTGTTCACTTCGCCGTCAATCCTGGATGCCGTCTCCTCGCCGCAGGTAAGCTGGGCGCGGCCTTCAAGATACTGGTCGGAGACCGTGGCCAGCCCCATCATACCAAAGGTATCTGACATACCAAAGCGGGTGACCATATTCCTTGCCACCGATGTCGCGCTTTCGATATCATTCGCGGCTCCGGAGGTAGAAGTATTGAATACGAGCTTTTCAGCAGCACGCCCTGCCATATAGGTAGTGATCTTTGCATAGAGCTCCGCTTCCGTCTGGAGGAATTTTTCCTCCTCGGGAGTCTGAAGGGTATAGCCGAGAGCGCCCATGGTACGGGGCACGATGGTGATCTTCTGCACCGGCTCGGAATTGTCTTTAAGCAGGGCTGAAACAAGAGCGTGTCCCACCTCGTGGTAGGAAACCGTCTTCTTTTCCGCCTCGCTCATCGGGCGGTCCTTTCTCTCGGAACCTCCGACAGCCACGAGCTCAAAAGCCTCAAAGAGATCTGCCTGGCTTACGAACTGCCTGTGATTCTTGACCGCTATGATGGCTCCCTCATTGATAATATTCGCAAGGTCAGAACCCACAAGTCCCGCGCTTGCCATTGCGATCGCTGAAAGATCCACAGACTCATCCATCATGACATCCTTTGAATGGACCTTCAGAGTTTCAAGCCGGCCCTTGAAATCAGGACGATCGACTATTATCCTCCTGTCGAAACGACCGGGACGAAGGAGAGCCTTGTCAAGGACATCAGGCCGGTTCGTCGCGGCAAGGATCAGAAGACCTTTTGAAGAATCAAAGCCGTCCATCTCGGAAAGGAGCTGGTTCAATGTCTGCTCACGCTCGTCATTTCCTCCTCCGTAGCGCGAATCCCTCGACTTTCCTATGGCGTCTATCTCATCTATGAAGATAATGGCCGGAGCTGCCTTCTGTGCCTCCTTGAAAAGATCCCTTACTCTTGAGGCGCCGACACCGACAAACATCTCAACAAAATCGGAACCTGCGAGAGAGAAGAAGGGAGCCTTCGCCTCTCCTGCCACAGCCTTTGCAAGAAGGGTCTTTCCGGTTCCGGGAGGACCAACAAGAAGCGCTCCCTTCGGAAGTCTCGCCCCGATAGCCTTGTATTTCTGCGGATTGTGAAGAAAGTCCACGACCTCCTGAAGAGATTCCTTTGCCTCATCCTGTCCCGCAACATCCGCAAACGTTACGCCGGTCTGCTTCTCGACATAGACCTTCGCATTGGACTTTCCTACGGAAAACGCTCCTCCGCCTATCTTCCTCATGGCAAAGCCGAAGATCACCCAGAGGATCGCGAGCGGGATCACAAAGGATAATATGTTCAGAATGACGGCTGAGGTTGAATTTGAGCCGTTCGCGTCCATATCTACATTGTGCTTCTTAAGCAGGGGAAGAAGGTCATCATCATTCAACACCACCGTATAATAGGTGATCGGAAACCTCTGCCCGGTGATCTGGAAGAATGACTCGTTTACCTCCTTTTCCTTATCGGAAAAAGTCACCTTGGAATCGGGCTTTGGTGTGATATAGACCTTCCCGTCGTTGTCGAAGAGAACACTCTTGACATTATCCTCCTCAACCATGGTGAGGAACTGCGAGTAGGTGATCTTCTGTCTTGTCCGGCTTCCCGCTGAATTGTAGATGAAACTTGTAATGAAAAGCGCCACCAGACTCATCATTATGAGAACTATGATAGGCTGTTTTGAGGGACCCTGTCCCTGATTGCCCTGCCGGTTTTCGTTTCCTTCGTTCTGGTTCATTTTTCAGTCTCCGGTCTTTTTTAAGTGCTTGAGTGAGAGATCGAGTATCGGCGCGCTGTGAGTTAGCGCTCCGCAGGACACGAAATCCGCCCCTATCCCTCTTATCCTTCCTATATTTTCAAGAGTAAAGTTTCCCGAAAGCTCAACTTCAGCCCTCTTGTCTATAAGGGCTATGGCCTCCTTCATCTCTTCAAGCGACATATTGTCGAGCATGATGATGTCGGCCCCTGCCGACAGAGCCTCCTTTACCATATCGATGCTCTCGGTCTCAACCTCTATCTTCCTGACGAAGGGAGCATATTCTTTTGCTGCAAGGACCGCCTCTTTTACGCCTCCGGCAGCGCCTATATGATTGTCCTTCAAAAGCACCCCGTCAGAGAGGTCGTTTCTGTGGTTGTGGCCTCCCCCAACACGCACCGCATATTTCTCGAATATCCTCATATTGGGTGTGGTCTTTCTCGTATCAAGCACCTTGATCGTGGGATCATCAAGCGCATCCACGACCTTTCTTGTATAGGTCGCGATCCCGGACATCCTCTGAAGGTAATTCAACGCGGTCCTCTCACCTGAAAGCAGGACCCTGATATCTCCCTTCAATGTCGCTATCAGATCGCCTTTTTTTACTGCGCTCCCGTCATGAAGACCATCCTGAAAGATCACTTCGGTCTTTTCATCAAGAAGTAAAAAGACTCTCTCAAAAATATCTGTCCCGCAGAGTATCCCGTCCTCCTTTGCGATGAGATCACAGGTCCCTTCCGAATAAGTCTTCATTACTGAATTTGTCGTGACATCCTCTGAGGGAATATCCTCGCGGAGAGCCGAGAGTATCAACTCATCGACATTCATCTTCATTGTGATACCGTTCATGATCAATCCTCTTTATTTCGTTCGCCTTCAGTTACCAGTATGTCACGCAGCATATTCTTCCATTCTATTATGCGATCCCTGTACTGCGCGGCCGCCTCGAAATTGAGATCCGCGGCTTCGCGCTCCATCTTCTTTTTTGTCTTTTCTATGAGCGCGGAAAGTTCCTTGCTGTCCATCTCCTCGGGCTGCCTTCCATTCTCTTCCGCTTCGCCCGCGAGCTTCTTTGATATGGCGATGACCTCCCTGACCTTCTTTTCTATGGTCTTCGGGGTAATGCCGTGCTCTTTGTTGTATTCGTCCTGAAGGGCGCGCCTCTTTTTTGTGATCTCGATGGCGTTCTTCATGGAGTCCGTCATGTTATCTGCATACATGATGACGTGACCCTTTGAATTTCTTGCCGCCCGCCCGATCGTCTGGATGAGCGAGGTCTCGGAACGAAGGAAGCCCTCCTTGTCAGCGTCAAGTATCGCGATCAGGGTGATCTCGGGAATATCAAGTCCCTCCCTGAGGAGATTTATTCCTACAAGAACATCAAAAACGTCAAGCCTTAAGTCCCTTATTATCTCTGATCTTTCGAGTGTATCGATGTCTGAGTGCAGGTATTTCACCCTTATTCCGAGTTCCTGAAGATAATCCGTAAGATCCTCCGCCATATGCTTTGTCAGCGTTGTGATCAGGACTTTTCCCTTTTCCTTTGTCTCCTTTTTGATCTCGGCAACAAGATCGTCTATCTGTCCCTCGACGGGACGCACAAAGACTTCAGGATCAAGCAGACCTGTCGGCCTTATCACCTGCTCGGCACGAAGCATCTCGTGTTCGGCCTCATAAGGTCCGGGCGTCGCAGAGACGAAAAGCAGCTGATCTATCTTGTCCTCAAACTCCGTGAAGTTCAGGGGTCTGTTGTCCATTGCGGAGG
>CAMVHB010000044.1 GCA_947167155.1 uncultured Lachnospiraceae bacterium
TCTTGAGAGCATCAGAACAATCAGGGACAACGAATGGTCGCGTGTCACCGTTGAGAGAGATATAGAGACCGATGGCATGGCTCTTTACACAGTGATCCATGTGAAGGAGCATTCGCTCGTCCGCGACCTTCTTCAGATGTTCGAGGACGCAAAAAAAATGGCAAACGGCGGGAGCGCTCTTGTTACCTCGTTTTCGGATGGGATCGAGTATGTCTTTGTCTTTCCCTACAGGACGGAAAGGCCTCTCTTTGACTTTTATATGGGAGAGTCTTATTCGCTTGCCGATTGCGAGGATATATGCTGCAATGTGATCCTCGCCTGCCTTTCCTCAAAGCTTCCTTATCCCTTTCTCCTGCTGATACTTGAGCAGGAACTCCTCAATTTCGCAAAGGATTATTCGGTAAGCCTTGATTATTCCGTTGATATCGGACCTCTTGATATCAGAGCGGACGAGCGGCAGTGCGTGACGGCCTGCGCAAAGATACTGATCAGGCTCCTTGAGAGCAAGGCTACTGACAAAGCCATTACATACCAGATCCTCGTCAAAAAGATCGCAAACCGCTCCTATCAGACCTTTACCGAGCTTTACAGGGATCTTCGTATTGCAGCGACTCCAAGGAGCAAGCTTGGCTGGAGAGCAAGGCTTAAAGGCTGGTGGTCAAGGAACAGAGATATCTTTTTCAGGATCGTCATTGTGGCTGCGATCATCATCGGCATAGTCGCTTTGATCTTCTTGATATCAAACCTTGTGATGGGCGATATTCCGTTCCTTCGCCTCTTCTACAACAATTTCAAGCTGATCGGTACTGAATCGATGCTGCAGTAATACATAGGATAATTTCACCAGAGATGTCAAAAAATATAGGAAAAACAATTTTAAAGATAATGCTGATAATCGCGATCCCTACCGCGCTCTTTCTGGTCTGGATCTCACGTCAAAGTGAAGGGAGCTTTAACGACAGTCAACGCGTTGTATTCGACTATCATGAAACGAATGATTATTTCTGCTTGATCGATCACGGGCAAAACTCCGTATTGATGCGGATCGACGAAACCTCCAAGATCAAAACACTGAAGACCATAAGGACAAAAGAACTTCAGGGTACCAGGCCAAGGGCGATCAACATCGACCGAAAAGGAAACATCGTCGCTGTTTTCGAAAAGAAAGATACTGCGAGTACGAGGATCACCCTTGCGAGAGTCGACAGGGGCTGTAATGTTACGGCTCTCTCAGGTCCATATGATATTGATTATGACTATTCATCTGTAAGTATCGTGGATCAGGGCGATTATTGCGCGATCACGGCCATAAGCACTGACAGGACGCAGGCGAGAGCCTATATTGTGCAGAACAGTTCTTTTGCTGACGTTGGAGACAAATCAAAAAGTACTGCGACAAAAAGCGAGGATAGCTTATCCGGTAATCAGAAAGCCCAGAGTATCGCCTCCTACATTGCAGATGCCGGGAGGATCATAGGTTATGCAGCTTATGACAACAGCGCCTTTACCATAAGAACCGATATTGATCTGAATACCGAGGGCGAAGCGGAAGAAAAAGAGGCAAAAGCCCGTACACTTTCATCTGTCAGACTCAATCTCTTCCAGAAATATCTGGCGAAAGGCGATGAGGCAAGGGTTCAGCTCATCCTGATGCTTATACTGATGGCGTATATGGTCTTCCTTTTCGTCTTTCTTCCACGAAGAAGCCGAATTATTTCAACGCTGTTTACGGCTCTGTTTTTTATCCTCATATCGATGGAAGGGATCATACTGTATCTTTATTCATCAAATGATGAAACCTTTACGAAAGTAGCCAATGACACCTATTACAGAAGACAGTATATGATTGAGCGGACTATATCAGGTGCGTTGAATGATCTGGAAGGGAAAACCTACGATGATCCTTTTTATACTTCAGAAACCTACAGCAACCTGAAGACAGCCTTGTCTGAGGCAAAGGACAGCTACAGCGAGATCAGTATAGAAACCTATTATCTTGCTGCGGTCGATGATGAAACAGATCTCATAATCGCTTCGACTGACGGGATCAACAGGGAGCCTGCTCATCTCAAGTTCGGGAATGATTATACTGCTATTTCGGAAGCGATCGATTCAGAAGCGGGGCGTCATGAATATCTGAAGGCGGTATACGAAGGAAACCAGTATACTCTTGCCGGTTACAATTACGTACTGATGGATGGACGCAATGTCACGGTCATAGGGATGTTCTCAAATACCGGGCTTGACTTCTACAAAGGAAAGATCTTCAATTTTATCCTGCTGGCAGCTGTCTTCATCTCGGTCATTACAGGCTTTATCGCGTTCCTCGTCATCTTCCGCCACTACCTTGATTTCAAGATGATAAAGAATGCGGCCATACGTATCTCAAAAGGGGAGACGGATTTTGTGTCCCCGAAGATCATTGAGCCGGACAGACAGCCTATATGGGCGGCCTTTACAGAGATAGTGCGGGCAATGAAGGACAACCGTTATTCCAAGGAGAGCATCTACAAGGCGTACTTCAGGTTCTCGCCGAAGAATATAGAAAACTTCCTGAACAAGACCTCGATCACAGATGTTCTGGTCGGCGATCAGGCCAGGGTGGACGGAACTCTTGCCATATTCTCTCTCGAATCGGCTGAAAAGGCCAGGAAGAGAGGGGAGCTTATGAAGGCAGGGGAGTTCATCACCTACATGAAGGAGCACGGCGGCAGCGGCATGATCGCCGGAAATGACAGCGACCTCTCCACTATAGACATGCTCTTTGAAGGTGAGAAAAAAGATACCGTCGAGCTTGGAACCTCCCTCCTCCTCGAGATGCAGAAGCGCTACAGCGGGAAGGAGATGTCGCTCTTCCTTTTCCATTCAAGCTTCTGGTTTGGCGTCACAGGGTCAAACGAGCAGGCGCTTACCTACCTTGTTTCCGATGACCTGAAGATCTTTGAGGAATTCGGAAGGTGGTTTGCTTCCCTTTCCATAGAGCTTGTCATCACGGAGGACGTAAAGGAAAGAGAAAAGACATCTGCGAAGGTCCGCTATATCGGATACATAGAGCTTTCGGGTGGAAGAAAAGAAAGACTTTATGAGGTGCTTGACGCAGCGGAGGCAAACGAAAGACTCACGAAGCTTTCCTTCACTGAGAGGTTTGAGGATACTATCGAGCTTTTCTATTCGAGGAATTATTATCTTGCAAGATCTGAATTTTCAAAGATACTGAAGCAGAACCCGGATGACGAGCTCTGCAGATGGTACCTCTTTGAATGTGAGAAGTATCTGAATTCCGGAGTCAGGCCGGATGAGCATGCGGGCGCGCTTCACACGAGCTGAGCCGTGGAAAAAAGCAGGAAGACTGATAGATGAATCTTTTTTCAATATTCTTTACAGCCCTAAAGTCCAGATTCAGTCCGATCGTTTCAAAGATCAGGCTGTTCTTTAACTGGAACTTCATAAAGACCCAGATCTTCACGAGGATCAGGAATTTCTTCATCATGCTCCTTGATGTCCGGCCGAAGCACAAGCGGGATTATTATTCCGTCGGACGCTGGCTTGTCAGCAAGAGGCTGGTCTTTTTGATAGTCATAGTCATAGGCATTTTGTCCCTCTGGTATGTGGTAGCGAATGTGAACTCCATGAAGAATGAGGGCGGCAAGGTAGCAAAGACCTATTATTACAACAATCTGCTCCTTCGCTTTGCAAAAGGGAACGTAAGGATCAAGGCGCGAAGCGGCTACATAGCCTACGAAGGAAATGTTGACAAGGGCTTTGTCACGGGGAACGGGACTCTTTACAACAAGAACGGCGGTCTTGTATACAAGGGGGCGTTCAACGAGAACAAATTCGAGGGGCAGGGTACTGATTTCTACGAAAACGGCGCCATGAGGTATTCCGGAACCTTCGCCAACAACCTCTACTACGGCCAGGGGAAATATTACCGTTCAGACGGCAGCCTTGAGTACTCGGGAGAGTTCGAGGAGGGAATGAAGAACGGAGCGGGCGAGCTTTATGATATTTCCAGCACAAAGGTCTATACCGGGAATTTCTCCTATGACTCGATAGTCTATTCGGATCTGCTCGGCATCACAACAGAGGAGGTTTCCGAGAAGTACAAGGGAAAGCGGTCTGTTTACACCGACAACGATCATTTTGCAGTGCTGATGCCTGACATCAATGCCATGTATATAGGCAATCCCGGAAATGACAGCCTTGAAGGAAAGATGACTACGAAGTCCATATATGTAATGAACGATCACTTTACCTTCGGAAAGCAGACGGCAGTCACCATAGAAGATCTTCGAAAGATCCTCGGTAACGAGATATATCAGGGAAATTCCGAGGTGATCATGCCTGAAGCGGTCATTATAAATTATCTCAACGCAAACTCGAGGGGAACGGTGCTGAAGGGAAGCGTCAGAATGGATACGACGAAGACCCTTGATGACGTGACTACAGTGAATTCCTTCGACAAGAGCTATGAGGTCTATCTTTACAGCTTTGAAAAAGGTGGTCTTCGCTATGATTTTGTGACCTCCGACAGGGAAGGCGGCTTTGCCTTTTATTCGATAACCACATCTTCTTCGGGGGGAGTTTCAAATGGATAGTTTCCGTTTTTCACAAAAAGGCTTTTTGCTTTATTATTTTCCGGTTTGTCTTCAAAAGGATAGGGATAATTTGACAGGACTCCCTTAAGATGTGCAGTATGAAAAGAAAGAATAAGAAAAACTTCATACAAAAGCTTTTCATAGCCTTCTTTACAGGAAGCCTTGTTTTTTCGGCTGTGGGATCCTGTGAAACAGCTTCTGCTTCATCCCTTTCAAGCCTTGCGGGAAGACTTAACGGGGGCAGCGGAACTTCGGTCCAAAAACCCGCGCGATCTTCTATATCCCTTAAGACCTGCATGGATCTTGCGGTGAATTTTGACAGCAAATACGAGGACGCGACCATGGAGGTCGAATCCCTTGAAGAGCAGAAGACCAGTGCTTTAAAGGCTATAGAGCTTCGGAAACGGGATCTTTCCACCTTCAGATGGACTCCGCTTCTTTCCTTTCATTTTCCGGAGGATCCGAGTTTTTCGGAGGCCTATGAATTTGCTTACAAGCCGATCAAACTCACAAATGATATCCTCCTTGCAAAAAGGAAGGTTTCGGACAGGATAGTAGCCCTGAACAAGGAGATCACGGATCTCTACGTTGAGATATATTCGCTCCAGCAAAAGCTTTCCTTCCAGAACGATTCCCTTTCGGCTTTGAACACCGGGATAGCGAGAAACAAAGCGCGTGTCCTTACCGGCCAGGGAAAGCAGGCCGATGTGGACAAGCTTGAAAAGCAGAAGGAGACCCTCACCGAATCCATAGCCTCAAATGAGAGGACGAAGCTGAACGACCTCATGAAGCTTTCCGACAAGATAGGGATGGATATCACGACTGACTTTGAGTTCGAGGAGCCCTTCGTGCAGAGCGAGATGACAAGGGATGACCTTGAAAAGGTGGTACAGTTCACTCTTGATCTTGACACGACTTATTATGAAGCCTGCCTGAATGAGTCAAGCCAGAGGGCTTCCCTTCTCACCAACTGGGACCTTGTCAAAGGGCATTACAAGGCTTCGGACTACAAGATCATCGCATCATATGTAAATGCAGCCCTTTCCGGACAGGCAGTTCCGAAGAAGGCCTTCAAGGCTGACCACAAGGCATTCCTTGACGCTGTCGACCGCTACTGGAAGGGGAAAAAGAGGATATTCTGGTTCATCAAGATCCCGAGGCTCTGGCTTAAGGGCGAGGAAGACGGTGTCCGCTATATACAGGACGATCCCAATGTCATGTATCAGGGAGTCCTTGATTACAGGGAGGCTGTAGTTGAGAAGGAGGCGGCGGCGAAAGAGGTTGAAACTGCCGTCAGGGACCGGTACGAATCCTTTATCACCACAAAGAATGCCTATAATGCCGCAAAGAAGCTTGTGGATGAGGAAAAGGTGGAGCTCGACAAGGCGGCGATACTCAATGCCACCGGTCAGGTTTCGGAAGCGGATGACGCGGCGATGAACTTTGACGAATATCAGGACAAGCAGAAGCAGTATGAAGAAGATCAGAATGCCCTTCTTGATGCGCTGAAGACCTACACTGATACAATGAATGAGTTCAACCGTACAGCCTGCGGAGGAGTTTATCCTTATCTTACAGGAAAGAGCGTTCGTCTCAGTGCTTCCGGCACGGGATTGTCCTATTCAGAGGACTCGGACAAGGCGATGTATTATTTCAATCCGATCATCCAATCCCAGGAGTTTGAGGTTTCCGTATTCATTCCGGAGAACTTTCCGATAGAGCTTTCCACATATGAGCTCTGGGTGGATACCACAAAGATCGGTGAGACTACCGATATAGACAAGTCTATAAGGCATCTTTCACTTGTTACCGGAAACTATCAAAAGGTGCTGCTCCGCTTTTTCGACGGCAACGGGAACTTCGTAGATGACTGTGAGATCAATCCCTCGGTAGCAAAGGGACCTCTCGATATCGTGACAGAGAGGAAGGCCGGCGAGGATGAGGTGAAGATCGGGACATTTACCGCCGAGACCAATGATGATACAGAGATCACGACCATCACACTCACTCTTGATGACGGACGGGATGAAAAGAAGTACAGGATACTGACTGAGGACGGGGCGTTTGTTTCCTCCGATGAAAAACTTGAGATCTCAAAGCCCTTCAAGTATCTCTCCCTTATCACAAAAGACTTCCGGAGGCTCAAGATAGAATTTTTTGACGAGAATGACAACCTTCTTTCAGAGGGGCGTTTTGATGATTCAGCCTTAGAGAAAAAGATAATGAAGGTAAATAAACAATGACAAAGTCCGAAACGAAAAAGAAAAGAAGGTTTTTGAAGCCGATAGTCGCGATATCGCTCGCTGCCGCGGTCATAACAGGTGCTCTCTTTCTTTTTGCGGGCCACTCCTACGGAGCCTTCAACGCGGAAAAAGCAGTATTGTTCTCGGTATACAAGTCGCAGAACACTATTGAAAACGGAACCCTCTTCATAGGCACATGGCTCATACACAAGGACGCTCTTACGGATGATTATTATGAACAGGCGAAGAGCTCGGCCGTGGATTCCGGGCAGGAAGTGAAGTATTACAAATCAGAGCTTGCAAACGGATCGTGGTTTGACATATCCTCTGCCGAATCCCTTGCCGATATTTCAGGCTCTGCGACCCCCGTGGAGGAGTCCGTGCTCGATCCCTTGTATGTGGAATTTGTCGTAGGAAAGGACGGCCAGGTTCAGGATGCCAACGGGGCTGAGGTAAATCCCTTCAACAATCCAGATCCCTATGACCTTCGCAGGCTTGAGGAGCTTCGCCCGATATGGTTCCAGTATGCCCTCGAGGATTCGACCGAGAAGAACGTCACCGAGTCATCATATCTCGCTGATCACAATTCAGAAGCAAAGGGCAGGGTGGAAGCGGACAAATATATATTCAGCAGGGTCAATTCCTTCTGGGGTTCAAATGTCAGGACGGATGAGACAAACAGGATCGATGCCGCGATCAATGCGCTTTATCAGCTCACACTCGATCTGAAGGCTGACGGAAGGGAAGATGATGCGGCTACAGTTTCAAAGCTCTGTGAGAAGCTTGACCACAGACGCCGCGCGATAGTATTCGATCTTCTTTCAGTTCAGGATGACAATCATTTAAGCAACCTTTACGAGGGGGCTTCAGGTGCCCGTCTTTCGGCGAAAGCGCCTTCTTCTTCCGAAGGAGAAGATGAGGAGAAGCCTGATGATGATGAGGCCTTCGTACCGGATCAGGCCATGCTCGAAGCGATACAGGATTCTATGAAGAACTGCACCGAAAGCTACGGAAAGCATTCGGGAAGCGAGCTCACGGATTCCGATACCATTCTGGGACACCTTGAATATCAGTATTCCCAGGGGACCATCGACAATGCCGGTACACCCGCAGTCAATGATTATGTAAACCGTCTTTCGTATATCTACGCTATAGAGGACTCGCAGATCAAGAACAAGGACGGTGAGCTTTTGGAGCTTGACTCAAACCTTATCCCTCCTGCGGAGAACGGATACAGGACGTCGGTGCTTTCCGGAGTGCCCGAGTCCTACACGCAGGCCATTGAGTCCCAGGGTACTTCCTCGGCGCGGGCCTCTTCGATCCTTGATGAGCAGGAGAAAAATGCGGAATCGATGAGAGCGCAGCTTCAGTTCTTCATCAAGGAAAAGACGGACAGACAGACGCCTGCTGACGGACTGAAATTTACAAATGAAAGGATCACCTGGACCAATGATCTGATAAGCGGTGTGGCGGATGACGCCTTCCATTCAAGGGCGGTGAATTCGCTGAATGCCCACCTGAAGTGGCTTCGTGATCTTGCCGAGGCAATAAAGAACGGCGACGACTCATTAAAGTCGGATCTCGATGCCCTCGTTGAGGAAAAAAACGATCTTTTGAAGGAAAAGCTCTCATGCCTTGACAACAATGACCTCGCAGGCGCGGCAAGGATAGACAGCATGCTCTCGGTCATTGATGACAAGATCAAGGACGAGCAGAAAAAGCTCTCAGCCGCAGGAGGCGCCGGTGGTGCAGGCGGCGTAGGAGGCGCAGGAGGCGCAGGAGGAAATGATGCGAAGAGCGTCGCGGACAAGCTGCTTTCAGATGCCCTCGGGTCTATAGGTGAAGAAGGTGCGGATTCCGATTCCCTGAAGAATATAATGAGCGCTCTTGGTGGGATAGGCGCGACCGACCAGCTGAACGACCTGAAGAACGCGCTTTCTGATGCGGGAGCAAATGCCGGGACGATGAATGCCCTTGACAATGCGCTTTCCGACGCGAAGGACTCGAACCTTATGAAGGCTGCCACAGGAGGGAGCGGCTATGATATAGCCGGAATGTCCGATGAAGACCTTTTGAAGCTTCTTATGAGCCTTTTCGGAAAGAGCTCATGGAATGAGCTTTCTGATGCGGAAAAAGCCATCCTTGCGGCCGTGCTCTCAAAGCTCGGGGATAACGGCTATCAGAATTGCGCAAGGCTTGCCGGTGTGATCGGTTCAACCCTTTACAACGAGGAGCACAACAAGTACATATACCTGAAATACAAAGGGCAGTCAGGAGGCGTCAGTCAGGATCCGGATTCTACCGGCGCTACCAAATGGGTTTCCCTGAAAGCGGTCGGGGACATCACGGATTACAGATATGTATACAATGATACAAAGCAGCAGTCGATCCTTACAGGACCCGGAAATGTTTACAATCTCTATGTCGGGGATGAGTTCATGTATACAGGGCAGAATGAGAATTCAAAAACCATAACGCTTCTGAATACGCCTGTTCTTCAGAGCGGTATCATGTATGCGGATCTGAATACTTCGGTTTCCTACTTTGAGGTGAACTGTTATTATCTTGGTGCTTCGGATTACGCAGCAGCGATCCCGGCATCGCTTGAGCCCAGAGTGACTGAAATGTTCAATACTTTAACAGGTAAATCTTAAGTCCTTTTCTAAGAGAAGCATGAGGAGCAAAACAGATAATGGCTGATTATCCCATAATTGCAGACGTCAGCGCCTATATAGTCAGGGTGCTGAGGGAGAGGATGTGTCCTGAGCCCATCCCCTCACCGAACAACATAGAGATCTCGTCGCCTGCGTCCCAGGACGTGGACTATATAGTGGGGCTTTACCTTTATGACATCAAAGAGGTAGCGGGGGTTTCCTATCCCCCGACGATCAGAAAGGGAAGAGCCCAGCTTACAAAGCCTCCGAAGCCTTTTGAGCTTTATTATATGGTTTTCATCAACGGAGGAGGTCAGATGGGCCTCAAAGCACCCGATGTTCAGAAGATCATCGGAAAAGCAGCACAGATCGTAAACGACAACAATTCCGTACTGCCGAATCAGCTCCAGAGCTGGCTCGACACCCAGGAGCCTCCAATAGTACTGTCGCAAGCGAAGATAAGTCTGGAGGAGAAGGTCAGGGTATGGCAGGCTATAAACAAGCCCTACCAGATAAGCCTTTTTTACAAGGCAGCCCCTGTCTTTCTGTCGAGCGAGATCACGATCGATACGCCCCGTGTCACAGAGGCAGAGATCAATCTGCACGTCGCGGGAGAACAAAGAGAGGAGGGTATGTAAAAATTGTGTGCTGTCATTCGAGCAAAACTTGATCTTGTTGTATATCTTATCGATACGACGACGGGAAGGATTGTCGGCACACGGGACGTTGAGTTTTTCAGTGGCTTGCAAAGATTGAGACCGGAAAGCCGTGGAGAGGGCATATATGTCTTCCTGAACACGGGCAGGGAGGATCATCCTATGCGAATCCGTGTGAAGGGCTATGATGACTATGATGTCGACATCCGCTATTCCGAGCTTGATCCGCGCGTTCCCGCGCACACGGCATTCCTGATGCCTTCAGAGAATGTTCGGGTCGGCGGGCAGGTCATAAGTTTCTCCGGTACCGTTTCAGGCCTTAGGTCACTTGAGGGCATACGCCTCGATAGGGAAGCGAGACACACCTTTTCTTCCTACAAAGAGAGGGACCTCACTGTGGCGCTTTTATCCGAGGAAAAGTCAGTGCCGTTGTTTTCAAACATCTGGTACGGCTTCGTGAATTCGAACAAGGATAGCTACGAAAAGGTAGAGATTCAATCGGCAGTCTCGGAGAACAAGGTCAAGATCGGTAGTCCGCTTCAAACGGAGATCGAAAAGGGAGCAGGTCTGTACCGTATTATTTTCGGGAAAGTGACCGGAAAGGGGAAATATGTTTTCCGGGTACGGGATGATACATCGGGCGAAATGCCGGTATTGTTCAGATATGAAAAAGAAGGATCAGAACCTGCATTCAAGCTTATCGATCTTCGAAACTCAAAGAAAAAGTTGGATCTGGCCTGAAAGGCCAGGGCTTACAAGAGAGGAAGGTAAAAATTGCCTCAGATGATCAATTCGGCGGGAACTTCATCTTGCCCCTTCGGCTCGGCTCCCGCACCGATCAAGATTACGAATTCCTCAAAGGTAATTGCTTCAGGGTCGATGACCGCGACTATCGCGGACGCGGCTCCGATGACAAACATAGGCCCATTCGGGCTCTGCAGTTCCATGATGAACCCCGCTACGGCGTCAGCTACGGCGGCGGCTCTCGGAGTCCTTACTCCGATGCCATGCACCCCGGTCCCTGCGGGACCGTGGACCAGCAACGCACCGAAGGTCATCATAGAAGGAAAGCCGTGCCTTTGCACGGGGGCGGTAATGCAGTGTGCCTATGGCGGGACGATACAGATAGTAAGCCCCGGTCAGGCCAAGGATATGGTTTAATCATTAACAGGACGAAAGGAAGAAAATTATGCCAGAGTATTTTACACCGGGAGTATATGTAGAAGAATACGATAATTCTCCCAGATCTATTGAAGGCGTTGGAACAAGCACAGCCGGCTTCGTAGGAATGGCTGAAAAGGGACCGGTAGTCGGCGCTCCCAGGCTTGTGACATCTTTTAAGAGCTTCAGGCAGCAGTTCGGAGGCTTTTTGTCAGAATTCACCTACGGCCCCTACAGGCATCTGGCTGCATCTGTAGAGCAGTTCTTTGTAAACGGAGGCACAAGGTGCTTCGTTATGAGGGTTGCTCCGAAGGACGCAACATGCGCAGAGAAGGAAATGGGTCTCGTGACCTTCAGGGCAAAGAATCCCGGCAAGTGGGGCAACAAGATCCAGATCACATTGACAAAGGTATCAAAGCAGAAGCTTCAGCTCATCGGAAAGTCGGATGTAGGCTTCATCGCAAAGAAGACAGAGGGCTTCCGCGAGGGCGACGTCGTCGAATTTGACGGGAAGTATTACGGGATCGAGACCATCATCGACAACACCATCGTTTTTGATGAAGCTGTTCCTGATTCAGCCATTGACACAAACGCTATCCCGAAGAAGGTTCTTTACGAAGTAAAGTTCAATCTCGGCGTGCGCGCAGGTGATGAGGCTGAAAATTATGAAGGCCTTTCACTCAACAACAAGGCTCCCGAGTTCATTGGAACAAAGGTCGCGGGCTCAGACATCATCGAAGTTGAGGTAGCTGAAGATGACAAGGCGCAGAGCCCGATCGAGGCTATCCTCGGTGAGGATACCGACGGCGGTTCCTTCCTTCTTGAGGGCGGTTCCGACGGAAACATCTCAAAGGTAAACGCCGGTACCTTCCTTGGCGAGGACGCAGCGCCCGGACAGAGGACAGGCCTTGCCTCATTCGTTGAGAACACCATGGTCTCAATGCTGGCGATCCCCGGCGTTACGATCCCCGATGTGGTCGTTGGTCTTGTAAATCAGTGCGAGAACCTGAAGGACCGCTTCGCGATCATCGATATGCCTGAAGATGCTGTAAAGACAGAGGATCTGATCAAGTATCGCGGCATGATCGATTCGACCTATGCAGCTATGTATCATCCCTGGATCCAGGTATTTGACCGCGCAAGCTCAAAGCCCGGATTCATACCTCCGTCAGGTGCAGTAGCAGGCGTATATTCGCGTACGGACATCGGCCGCGGCGTTCACAAGGCTCCCGCGAACGAGACCGTATTCTGCACCGGTCTCAAGACCAATTATACAAAGGACGAGCAGGACATCCTGAATCCCGAGGGGATCAACCTTATCAGGGCTCTCCCCGGACAGGGCATCAGGGTATGGGGCGCGCGTACCGCTTCCAACAACTCGACCTTCAAGTACGTAAACGTGAGAAGACTCTTCATCTTCGTCGAAGAGTCCATCAAGGCAAATACCAACTGGGTTGTATTCGAGCCCAACGATGCTACACTGTGGCAGAGAGTGAACCTTACAATCTCCTCCTTCCTTGAAGGTCTTTGGAGGAACGGAATGCTTTCCGGAGCGTCACCGTCCGAAGGCTACTTCGTAGAGATCGGACCGTCTACGATGACACGTGACGATATCATGAACGGCAGACTTATCTGCAACGTCGGAATAGCTCCTTCAAGGCCCGCTGAATTTGTCATCTTCCGCGTGACCCAGCATACCGCTGAGGCAGCCGGTGGCGGCGAGGAAGCTTGAGCAAAATGAAAAGACAAAAAACAGGAGATAGTTTTTAATCTGGCACAGAAAGGAAGAAAATAAATGGCTACAGCAAGTACTTATGATAACGGGGCAGGTTCAGCTTACCCGTTGACAAAAATGAACTTCCTCGTCGTTGTGGATGAGATAAGCGGCACAGCGGCGTTTTCGGAAGTAACAGGAATTGACGCATCTATCGATGTTATCGAATTCCGTCAGGGAAATTCAGGCTCCCTTGCTCCGGTGAAGATCCCCGGCCTCGTAAAGCACGGAAACATCACACTGAAGATGGGCTACATCCTCGACTCCGCTTTCAAGACGTGGGTTCAGGAGTGCGTATCCGAGATCAGAGGTGAGATGCCGAGGCATCAGGTCACGATAGAGCTTATCGACACCAATGCAGGCGCTCCCAAGTCTCTCGTTGATTCCGTTCAGGGAACACGTACATGGATCCTCTCCAATGCCTGGGTAGCAAAGTATTCAGGACCGGATCTTGACGCAAAGACCTCGGATGTCGCGATCGAGACAGTAGAGCTTGCTTATGAGGAGCTTGTAATACCTAACTAAGGCCAAGCTCAAACAAA
>CAMVHB010000045.1 GCA_947167155.1 uncultured Lachnospiraceae bacterium
CAGCAGGACTTGCAATTTCCGAGAAGATGCGTTCACAGGTCAGAGGTCTTGACAGAGCTTCCACAAATGCCCAGGACGGTATCTCCGTAGTACAGACTGCAGAAGGTGCACTGAACGAAGTTCACTCCATCCTTCAGCGTATGAATGAGCTTGCTACTCAGGCAGCGAATGATACGAATACATCAACCGACAGAAGCCAGATCCAGCTTGAGATCAATCAGCTCGGTTCAGAGATCGACCGTATCGCTTCTACGACACAGTTCAATACTATGAACCTTCTCGACGGAAAATTCACAAACAAGAACCTTCAGGTTGGTTCACTCAGCGGACAGAGGATCCAGCTCGACATCGGCAAGATGGATGCTTCCGGACTTTCACTTGGTGAAGCAGGCAAGTCGCTTAGCGTAAAATCCTTCTCAGCAGCCGGCAAATCAATGAAGCTCATCCAGGGTGCTATCGATAAGGTATCGACGATGAGAGCAAAGCTCGGTGCAATTCAGAACCGTCTCGAGCACACCATCGCAAACCTGGATACATCTTCCGAGAATACATCGGCAGCAGAGTCCAGAATCCGCGATACGGATATGGCGAAGGAAATGGTCACCTACTCGAAGAACAACATTCTCGCACAGGCAGGTCAGTCAATGCTCGCACAGGCGAACCAGTCCACACAGGGTGTTCTTTCACTCCTTCAGTAAGCAGGGCAGCATAGCCTGAAAATATGAAAAAACAGAAGCCTCCGGTGTTCCTTCACACCGGGGGTTTCATTTTGTTATAATTGTGTGAAGGAGGGCAAAAAGCTCATGAACGCTAAAGTATTTGTTATGACCCATGTTCCCTGTTCTCTGCCGGATGACGATATTTATGTTCCGGTAAGGGTAGGAGCTGTTTCCAAAGACGATTTCGGATATCAGCGCGATGATCACGGTGACAATATATCTGACAGAAACCATATGTACTCTGAGCTTACAGGGGTATATGACATATGGAAAAATCCTTTGGCTTTCGGGATAACAGAGGATGATCCTGACTATGTGATAGGTATCTGTCACTACAGACGATATTTCAGCGAGGGGGGCGGAAAGATAATGAAGCGCCCTTATCTTGAAAAGCTGATGAGGGATACTGACGTAGTGACAAGCGACAGGATAGAGATACCTGAAGATTTTCATACATACTACGGGATATGCCATCCGATAGGGGATCTTGATCTTTGCAAAAAAGTCTTAAAAGAGCTTTATCCGGATTACGGGAAAGCCTTTGATGAGGTGATGGGATACAGAAAGATCTGTATAGGGAACCTCGTCCTGATGAGAAAAAGGGTTTTTGACTCGTACTGCGAGTGGCTGTTTAGCATACTTTTTGAGCTTGAAAAAAAGCTCGATCTATCCGGTCGTGACGCGCAGGAGACAAGGGTCTACGGCTTTCTTTCCGAAGAACTTCTTATGGTCTATCTTCTTAAGAACAGGGATTCTCTTCGGATATCCGAGAATAAGGTCACCCTTGTTTCCGAAAAGGCTGAGACTGTCAAGCTGAAGGATGCTCTGTCCTATCTTTATTCCAGGGGAGAGTACCATGATGCTCTTATGCTTTATGATGAAGTCATAAGAGTTCGTCCCGATGTGCTTTTCGAGGCTTCGGATATAAGCGGCCTTCTTCCGAAGATGAAGAGGTTCCTTGACTATATGGTACATGCGAAAGAGGAGGAAAAAAAGTACTTTTGCAATTCCTTTGGCGGTTTAAAGGAAGCCGCGCTGTCTTTTGATGAGAAGGGAGTGCCGGAGCTTATGAAGGCACCGATAGTCATCTATGAAGGCAGGAACATCTGTTATGATGTTCTTAACTCTTTTGCAAGAGGTCTTGGAGAGGCTTTAAAGCGCTGCGGCGAAGAAGTCGAATATATAGACCTGACGGTTGACGATGCGACAGAGAAGGTGCTTTCCCTTTCAAAGAGAAATATAAAGGCTGTAATAGGCTTTCAGACATCCGCGTTTTCATTATTTCTAAGTTCAAAGAACGCATACATCCATGACCTTATCGATGCTCCGAAATTCAATTACGGAACGGATGCCCCTATCTGGCTTTCGGATATCATGAAAAAGTGTCCGGAGGATTATTACATTCTGACTCATGACGGAAATTATATCTCATTCATAAAGAGGTATTTCCACAACGTAAAGGATGCCTTTCTTCTTCCGCCGGCAGGAGATGTCCTTCCTGAATTCAAGGGGATGAACTTTTTTGACGGTGTGGGAAAGGACTATGAGAAGAGACCCTATGATGTAGTATTCCTCGGAACCTTCAGGGATTACAAGGACCTCACGCCTGAACAGTACGGAATAGAAGAGGAATACAGGGAACTTGCAGAGCGCTTTTTTTCGCTCATGGAAAAGGAGCCCTCTCTTCTGCCCGAAGATGCGCTTCACTCCATCGTTTCAGAGGATATATCGGATAGTGAGTTTTTGTCGGTGTTTGAGAAGGTCCGCCCTATGGTATCCGCAGTGGCAGAGGAATACAGAAGGAGGGTTCTAATGGCACTGCTCGACGCCGGGATAGACTTTCATGTGTACGGAAACAGCTGGATGGACTTCCCGCTGAAGGATGCCTATGAAAACCTTCACCTTCATCCCGAGGCGATCGGGGATGAGGCTCTTAGGGAACTGTCAAAGGCGAAGATATCGCTGAATGTCATGTTCTGGCACAAGGACGGATTCACGGAGAGAGTAGCAAATTCAATGATGGCCGGAGCTGTACTTCTGACCGATGAAACGGACTGCATCAAAAGCCAGTATGAAGACGGAAAGGAAATGCTGATCTTTGAGCTTTCAGATATTGACAAAATGGTAATGAGAGTCAGAGAGTACCTCAAGTCCCCGGAGAAACTTTGCAATATCGCGGAAAATGGTTATAAAAGGGCATCGGCAGAGGATACCTGGGAAGAAAGAGCTTCTCTCTTTCTTTCATATCTGAAGGAGTGCACATCTTGAATACAAAAATATTTATAATGACGCACAAAAAGATCGATCCTCCGGGGCTTTTTGGCTATGTACCGATGCTTGTGGGGAGTGTCTTTCATGATGAAGACTATGGATATCTGAGGGATGACACAGGCGACAATATTTCAGAGAAGAACAAGAATTATTCCGAGCTCACAGGTCTGTACTGGCTTTGGAAAAATGAGAGAGAATGCGATGTTTTGGGACTCTGTCATTACAGGCGTTTTTTTGCCGGAAAAGACAAAAAAATCCTTTCGACAGATGAAGCTGAAAAGCTCCTTATGGGAAATGACATCATAGTTCCAAGACGCGCCGTATGTCCTGTACCGGTGCGTCAGCAATATATTGAAAAGCATCACAGGGAGGATCTTCTGGCACTTGATCAGGCGATAAAAAAAGAAAGACCCGGATATCTCAAAGCCTATAATGAGGTGATGGAAGGAAATCAAATTTATCCCTGTAATATGTTCATAGCAAAAAGAGATGTATTTTTTGATTACTGCAGTTTTCTTTTTCCTGTACTTTTTGAGACAGAGAAAAGACTGGACATATCCACATATGACGAGTACGCAGCGCGTGTCTACGGCTTTTTGTCTGAGAGGCTGCTCCCGGTATTTATCAAAAAAGAAGGACTGAAGATACATGAGCTTTCAGAAGGGATTAATTCCGAGAAGGCGGAGACACTTGATCTCATAGCAAGAATGTCTGAGAAAGTAAGAGAAAATGACTTTCAGGGGGCGAAGATACTTTCCGATGAGACAATGAAAAAGAGACCCGACGCCTTCTTTCTTGAGGCGGATACAAGAGGAAGTCTTGCAGCCCTGACAAGGGCTGTTGAGATCAGAGTGCTTGAGGAAAAATACAGGATCAATGAAAGTATTTTTTCATGCAATGATCCAAAGAAGCTGATAGAACGCGCAAAAGAGATGAAAACGCTCGTGAAGGAAGCGGCTGCTTCGAAAAGTGATATTCAGACCCTTTTGAATGACGATATCTCTTTCATCGCGATAAAGGTATTTCTTGATATAGACCCTGATATCCCGTCCCCGGAGAAGCTTTCTCTCATGGCTGCTCTTGCCGAGGATGCTGCGAAAAGGGGAGATATACAAAGGGCCGGACTGTTTGCGAATGCGGCTATAGCCTATCAGACTCAGGAGTAAGAGATATTGTAGAGATCAGCCTCCGTACGAAGGAAAGAAAGGAAGGGCGGAAGAGCCTTCATGCTGATCCCTCCATTGTTTAAGAAACAGACAGAGCGTTTCAGATCCTCCCTGTAGAGAGGATAGCTGTGGGCAGAGCCGGTCTTTCTGGGGGTACGCCAGTCTTTGTCTACCGTGCATGAAAGGAACTCATCAGAGATGTCTGCCGGGAAACCCTTCACAGTCCCGGTTTCAAACGGCAGGTCCGTGATGGAAGAAAGCCACTCTTTTTTGAGGATAGGACGGCTGTTCCATTGCGCGTAGGTGATGAAGCGGCAAAGTTCTGTTGACTCATCCCTTTTTGATACGAAGCGCCTTGAGATTTCTTCACACCGGGAAGAGATCTCAAATCGCTTTTTCATGTTGTCATTTTCATTGTTTCTTGTCAGCTGAAGCTCTTTAAGGGCCTTTAATATATCAAGTCTCCACTTGTCATCTTCATTTTTTTCGGCAGGAATATAATCATAGACATAGATATCTATACCGGCCCTGAAAGGGCAGAAGCAGTATTTCTCAAGGATCGCCTCATCAAAGGATATACCGGTATGATTGTTGATGACTGTCATACCGCCGTAGCTGTGGCGCTCTGATTCATATTTGTCCACCACATAGTTGCCCGGAAGCTCGTTTTTTTTGTCAAAGAAAAGATCATAATCCTCTCTTGGCATCACGACATCAATATCGTCATCCCAGGGGATGAAGCCCTTGTGGCGTACCGCGCCAAGAAGGGTTCCGTAGGCCGCGGTCCATCGCAGGGAATACTTTTTGCAGAGTTCCTCAAAGTCCAAAAGGCAAATGAGCGAAGCTGCCCAATAGCGCTTCATACATTCGCTCACAAAGAAGCCGTCTCTTTCCTCGGGAAGGAAAAATTTTTCATCAAAGGAGAAATTCATAGCCGTTTTACGAAAATTCCGCCATTATTTTTTCAAAGGTTTTTTTCATCGAGTGAAGCTCCTTTGTCTTTCGGAATCCGGATTCCCGGATCCTATTCCTTTCGTCTTCATGTGAAAGATAATAATCAGCCTTCGACACGAGATCTTCCTCATTTTCGAACCAGACATAATCTTCTCCCGCCACATATTCTCTTTCAAGGTCGTTTTGATAATTCGAAAGAAGAAAGCCTCCGGATGCGAGTATGTCCATGCATCGAAGAGGTATTCCGTTTGTGATGCTGCGAAGGGAAATGTTGACATTGATCTTTGATTCTCTGAATACATGGACCATATCCGTGTCATAGCCTGCGACGCCCATTACAGAAAATCCGGGGATCGAGGCAGCGGGGCTCAGAGTATAGAGTTTCAGATCACAGCTTTTCCCGAAGGCTCTGCCGAGTGCTGAAAGATATTTTATCCTCTCAATTGATGTCAGCTTCCTCGCAAGAAAATAATTCGCGTAGATATAAGGGAGGGACGCTATGGAATCCTTGAATTCGTTTACCGGAAGGAGAGCCTGAAGCCGCTTTATTATCTTTTCATCAAGGGCATCCTCAAGGAAACTCATTCCGTAGACCTTTGACTGCGCATCCATTATCCCGTTGAGATAAGCACAAAGATAAGGATCCCTTTCGGGGTTCAGCCTCTCATAGAAATTGTGCTTTTCATTGTAGAGGGCACCGATGAAGGAGATGTCGCTTGATGTAAATTTTTTGTTATGGGGCCTGTCCTTGAGGCGCTCTGTTTTTTTCGTATTTCCCGGAAGGCAGAGATAATGCACGTTGTGAAGTCCGCCACGTCTTAAGGTATCTGCCAGTCCCGAGTCAAAGACGTAGACGCGGTTGGTCTCATACATAAGTGTAAAGGAAAAAAGCTTCACAAAAGGACTGTCATAGAGGAAGGAGACATAGGGGATATTTCTCTCCTTACAGCCGGTGGCCAGGGAAGGAAAATAATTATAGGAAAAAGCAAGGTCTATCCTCCTGTCATCGCAGAAGAGGTCAAAGGCCTTTCTGAAGCTTTCGGATGTGCGGTCCTCATAGCTTTCCTCAATGAAGGGGAAAACCCTGTGCCCAAGCTCTTCAAGGGTTCCTATTGTGTCATCACGAAGGAAGCACTTCCAGTCAAGAAAAAGTATATTCATATAGAGTACGCTTTCAGAAACATTTTCGAGAGCTGCAGTTCCCAGGAATAATCCTTTTTTACCCTTTCACGGCCGGCTTCCGCGATCTCCCGGCGTTTCTTTTCATTTGAAAGATAATAAGAGATGATCTCCGGCAGCTCATCAGTATTATCGTATACAACGATCTCTTCTCCCGGAACAAAAAGCTCTGCGATCTCGCTCTGATAATTTGAAACGCAAAGCCCTTTGGCTGAAAGGATATCGAAGATGCGAAGAGGAAGTCCGCTCCTTATAGCCTTTGATGTGACATTGAGATTGATCTTTGAGCAATTGAAGATCACAGGCATCTCTGTAAGGGTCTTTGCAAGTCCACGGTTTCGAAGTCCGCCTGGCATTTTTTTTGTGTCGGAGGCTGTGTAGATATCAAGGCCGTTCCTTTCCGCAACCAGAGAAAAGGTATGTATGCGTTCGTTTGAAGCGATCTTGTTTGCTATATAAAGCTGAGAAAGAGTCCTTTTGTCCGTCAGGAAAGACTCAGGGGAAGGATCCTGATAGAAGGACGGGTGGTGCGTTTTGAAGTCCGAAACTATCCCGTCTGTGAGAAGCTCTTCCACAAAATAATAACCGTAGACCTTTTCCTGAGCAGCCATCAGGCCGTCAAGATAACCGGCTGTCTTTTCCGGGAGATCCTTCACCTTGTCGTAGGGACATTTTTCCGTATATAGAGAGCCCACAAAGGCAACCGGATGAGAAAAGCGCTCCTTAACAGAGGAGGGGGTATCCAAAAGCAGAGTATCAAACTTTGTTACGTCTGCGCCAAGGGGCTGGTGAAAGACATGACCCGGATTAAAATTTTCAATATCCTTCTGCTGCTCTCTGTCAAATACAAAGATGCGGTTCCACTCATTCTTTATGGAGACGCTGTAGAGCTCCATTACAGGGCAGTCCACGGTCAGGCAGATATAGCGGATATGGAATATATTGCAGACCTCTGAAAGAAAGGGAAAGAAATTAATGGAAAAGGCACAGTCCGCCGGATGCTCCTGAAGGTAAGCGCCTACTTCGCGCACAGCGGCTGAGGGTGCGTAGGTTTTGTCATGGATCTCACGGGTATATTCGTCTACCGAAAAATCCATGGTTTTCATTGCTTTTATTATATCGGGCTCGGCTATGCTGCCGTAGCGGTAGAAGAAGACGTTCATAGGGAGTATTATAAGCCAAATGACAAAAAAGTGCTACGCATGACTACGGAGCTTGTGGGGGAGGAGCTTGTAAATAATTTATAGTATAATTATAATCTGTGAAATAGATTTTTTGAGATGAGGTGGATGATGAAAGACAGGAAAAAATTATATTTTATATATAATCCCGTTGCGGGAAAGGGGCGTGTCAGGACGGCACTTCCCGGGATCCTCTATGTTTTCGGAAAGGCGGGATTTGATGTTACCTGTCATCCGACATTCGGTGCAGGTGAGGCCGAGGAACTTGCGAAGGAATATGACCCTGAAAGTTATAAGTGTCTTGTGGTAGCCGGAGGCGACGGTACTTTGGACGAAGTTGTGAGAGGTCTCATGAGGGCTAATGAGGGTGTGCTTCCGACAGTCGGCTATATTCCCGTGGGGACTGCAAATGATTTTGCAGCAAGCCACGGTATTTCGAAGAATCCCATGGAGGCCGCAAAGATCATAGTTTCAGGAAAGACAGATACTTTTGATCTTGGGATGATAGGAGACTCATGTTTTTCCTATATTGCAGCCTTCGGTAATTTCATACATCTTTCCTATGACACGCCGCAGAAGCTGAAGAATGCAATAGGTCATGCAGCATACCTCATAAAGGGACTTCCGGAGTTTTTTACTTTTTACAAGATGAAGCCTTATCATCTCAGGGTTACGGCTCCCGGCGGGATTTTCTATGAAGGCGATTATGCAGCCGGGATGATAGCGAACGCAAAGTCTATCGCAGGTTTCACCGGTGCTTTGTCAAAGGGCGTTGATCTTCAGGACGGGCTTTGTGAGGTGACACTTATCAAAGCCCCGAAAACAGTAGGGGACGTCGCTTATATGATAAACAGGCTTCTTGTCGGTAATCTGAACAACAGATTTTTTGATTATTTTGTGGCGCCGGAGGTTGCTATAGATTCCGATTCTCCAATGGAATACTCGATCGATGGGGAATTCGGGGGTAGATTATCCCATGTGGACAGCCATATTCTTCAAAGGAAGATGAGACTGAGGGTTCCGCGTTAAGTGTAGAAAAGCAAAAGGATAGCGGGATTGGCATGAAGAACTATGATGCGGTTGCACTTGGGGAATTGTTGATAGATTTTACATCTGATGTGTCAGGCAGCGGAGGAAATACGGTTTTTGAAGCAAACCCGGGCGGCGCGCCCTGCAACGTGCTTGCGATGCTTTCTAAGCTTCACAGGAAGACTGCCTTTATCGGAAGGGTCGGAAATGATATCTTTGGCAGGCAGTTAAAGGAGGCGCTTGAGACTGCAGGGATAGAGCCCTTGGGCTTATCCTTTGATGACAGAGTAAAAACCACTCTTGCCTTTGTGAAAAGGACAGTTGACAACGACAGGGAGTTTTCCTTTTACAGGAATCCGGGCGCGGATATGATGCTTTCAAAAGAGGATGTTCCTCTGTCGCTTTTGAAGGACACGAAGCTTTTTCATTTCGGAACTCTTTCAATGAGCAGCATTTGCAGCAGCGAGGCGACAGAGTCGGCAGTGGCCAAAGCACGGGAGGCAGGCGCACTTATCAGCTTTGATCCAAATATCAGGATGAACCTTTGGGATGATACTGATCTGCTTCGCTCCAAGGTAAAATTCGGGCTATCGGTATCCGATATTTTGAAGTTCTCTGACAATGAGATCCTTTGGTATACGGGAGAAGAGGATTTTGATAAGGCAACAGGGATACTGAAAAATGAGACAGGGGCAAAGCTCATTTTGCTGACTCTCGGAAAGGAAGGAAGCCTTGCTTATTACAAGGGGCTAAAGGTTTTCTCACCGGCTGTTCCATGCGATGAAGTGATAGATGCGACAGGCGCAGGCGACTGCTTTTTGGGCTGCGCTCTCGACAGAGTGCTTGAATACGGGATAGATTTTCTTAATGAGGATATTTTGTCTGAGCTGCTTTCTTTTGCAAACAAAGCAGCATCAATAGTGATCAAAAGAAAGGGAGCTCTTCTTTCCATGCCTGAGATGGTGTCGTAAGCTCCTATTTTGGAATGAAGCCTTCAAAAATAAATATATCAAAGCGCTTTTTGTTTCTGTTCAGCTCCTCCTGACTCCTTATGGTCCAGGCGGCAGCTGTTTTTTTGAATAAGCCGTGACACAGCATCCTTGAAAGATTTTTTGAATGCGCATGGTTATATGCTATGAAATCCGGCCTTGTCAAAAAGTTGAAGTTAAGGAACGAAAGCATGAAATGAAGCGGCGTATGAAGATGCTTTTCAGGCACCCTGAAAAATTCCTGTGAAAGCTGTCCTCTGAAAACGTCCTTACGATTCTTTTTGTACCAGATGAGTCCCAGCGGATTAAACGACTCAATGCAGTAAGCGCCCTTGTATTCGGAAAGAAGCTTGTCCACGATCTCACATACGGAAGTATCAAAGCCTTCGATCTTCAGCTCTATAATAAGCGGGACCTTTCCATCTACGAGTTTTAAGAAATCCTCGAATTTTGGTATCTTCTCATCGGAAGCAAGGAGATGAAATTTTGAGAGCTCATCAAAGGTATAGTCGATCACCTTGCCGGATACGCTCTTATTTTCTTCTTCATATCTTGCAACCCTTTCCAGAGTAAAATCATGGAATACGACAGGAACACTGTCCTTTGTCAGCTGCACATCAAGCTCAATCCCATATCCTGCATCAACAGCCTTTTTGAATGCAGCCATAGAATTTTCGGGCGCATCCGTCCTGTTGTCATGAAGACCTCTGTGTGCATAGAGGATTTGCTTCAGGAAGCTTTCTGCGGAAGGCCCTTTTATGAGCCTCGGGGCTATTGCCGAAAGATACAGCGCCATTACGGCAATCAGAATGATCAGAATAATGATTATCGTTTTCATTTTTCGAATTATAATGAGCCCAGGGGACGGAGTCAAGGGACCATTTTTATGAAAATGGTCCCTTGACTCCGTCCCCTGGGACCATCCATAATATAAACGTTGTTCGAAATCATATTCGGGCAAAATATAGCAGTAAGGGAAATGAAAATGTTCTCTATGAATAAAAGAATCTTCTCAGCTCGAAAAGTACTGATTATCACACATCAACTTACCAGAACCGGCGCACCGCTGGTTCTTCTTGATACAATAAAGATGCTGCGTTCTCATGGATATTATCTGGATGTCATATCGTTAAGCGATGGTATTTTGAGAGATGAACTGGAGAAAATGGGAATATCGGTCCGCATCCAAAGAAGGTTTCTGCCGGTCTGGAAGGAGTTCTTTACCGAGGCAAAGGGGTATGACTGCGTGATCTGCAATACGCTGCTCACATTTGAGGTTATCCATATTTTAAACCTTACTGATATCCCGACGATTTGGTGGATACATGAGCCAAAAGAATATTTCGACATGTACAAGGATATGCTGCCGGATCTTTCAGCTCTCAGATCCAATATACATATGCTGGCTGTCAGCCCCGTGAACAGAGACATCGTGAAAGATCTGTACGGGGTGGATATCCCGGTAATGACAATAGGGGTTCAGGATAGATATCAAAAGCTTCATGAGAAGGTAATGCATGATAGGATCAGATTCCTGTGTGTCGGGTTATATTCATACACCAAAGGACAGGATGTGCTGGCATCAGCTATTACGAAGCTTTCAAAAGAAGCGTTGGCAAAAAGTGAGTTCATTTTTTGCGGTGATGAGAAGAACGCGGATAAAGATTATCTGGATGATATCGTCAGACTTTCAAAAGTCTTTTTGAATGTAAGCGCGCTGGATGCGATGCCGCATGACAGTCTCATGGCTGAAATGAGAAGGGCAGATTATGTTGTCGCACCATCGAGACTGGATTCACTGCCGACAGTAGCTATCGAGGGTATGATGCTCGGAGTGCCTGTTATTCTTTCTGATGCATGTGGGGTAGCAAGGTATCTGAATGGAGAAGGTGGACTTGTTTTTCCATCAGAGGATGTGGATTCTCTTCGCGATACTATCGAAAATGCAATATCCATAAGGGAAGATACCGGAAGATATGATGCTTTGGTTAAAAGTGCAAGAAAATGCTATGAACTGAATTTTAATGAAAGTATCATTGAAGAAGAATTATTATCTTTGATCAACGATATTACCCGGGTGCCCAAGATCATCTTTATCCTTGACACACTTGATATTCTGGATCAATTCAGTGTGAACCTGATAAAAACATTCAGAAAAATGGGATATGAGGTGTATGAGTTCAGACGGGATAAATTCAGGGAATCCATACAGGGACTCGGGGACTTCCTGTCGACAGGAAGAGTAAAGGCCGTGCTCAATTATAATTTCTATTCGGCATTTATGGAGTACAAAAACGGGGAGAACTTCTGGAAGCATTTTAACGTACCGATCATTACAATGCTTATGGATCACCCTTTCTGTTTTGAAGGTGCTTTTGAGATGCTTCCGGGAAACTCGGTAGTTTTGTGTCCGGATCGTAATCACATGAATTATGTTCTGAGATTTTATCCCAATATTTCGACAGCGGGATTTTTGCCTCATGGTGGAGAGATCAGCTCAACCCCTATAAAACCTGTCTCAGAGCGCAGCATTGATGTGCTTTATACAGGAGAAATATCGAGACCCAATGCATACAAGATCATGCCGGATTTTGGTAAATATGATTTTGATGCAAGGGGGATAGGCAATGAGGCTTACGATTTTCTGATCAAAAATCCGGATCATACTACGGAGTATGCACTTGAAAAAGTATTGAAGGAAAAAGGAATAGTTCTTTCCGACGAGGAACTTTCACGTTTTATTGCGGATATGCATTATGTGGACCTGCTGGCAGTGTCATACTACAGGGAAAAGACGATACGTATTCTGGCGGATGCGGGCATTACGGTCAGGCTGTATGGCTTTGGCTGGGATGCTTTGGACTGGATAAATGGCTCTAACGTGGATTACAGAGGAAGAGTATCCGCGTATGACATACCGGCGCTGATGGCTGATTCCAGAATTGTTCTCTCGACAATGACATGGTTTAAGGATGGAACACATGACAGAGTCTTTAATGGAATGCTTCAGGGGGCGGTAGCTGTTACAGATACGTCTGTTTACATGGAGGAGGAATTTAAGGGTATTTATGCCGGCGGAGATTATAGCGCGGCTGATGCAGAGCTTGGATTCTTCAGACTTTCGGAGATTGAGAAATTACCGGACATGGTGCGGTATCTCCTGGATGATCCGGGCAGGATGCAGCAGTTAGCTGATGCCGGATACAAAAAAGCTCTTGCCGGTCACACCTGGGAGAAGAGAGCAATGGAGCTTGACAGAGATCTGCTTCAGTTTATGTAATGAACCCAAGGAATGAACCTAGGGGACGGAGTCAAGGGACCATTTTTTAAAAAACGGTCCCTTGACTCCGTCCCCTAGGTTCATTTTTTTTGGGCTGGGTTAGGTATTGCTAACCTGAAGTCGATGCATTATAATCTGTTAGTCTTAACTAACATTTTTTTTTAAGGAGGAAACATGGAAGAAGATTTTTTGGAGATCAAAGATCTGAAGAAGAGCTTTGGAACAGGAGAAGCCAGACAGGATGTGCTGAGAGGAATGAATTTTACGGTAAAGAAAGGTG
>CAMVHB010000046.1 GCA_947167155.1 uncultured Lachnospiraceae bacterium
CAGGATTACGACAATATTGAACTGATTCTCGTCGATGACGGGTCTACCGACAATTCCTTCGATATCGCACTTGAGTTTGAAAAAAAAGATCCTTCGATCAAAATAGTAAAAAAGCCAAACGGTGGTCCCGGAGACGCAAGAAATGCGGGACTTTTGGAGGCGGAGGGCGAGTTTGTCACATTTATTGATTCAGATGATGTAGTGACAAGGGATTTCGTTTCCTCTATGAGAAGGCTTATTGATCCCGAAAACGGCATCTATCATTCGATGACGGCGCTGATGTTCTGTGATATGTCCTTTGAGGCACCCGATTTTTCGGCGGAACAGAGAGAGAGTATCATTATGTCTCCTCAGGATTATGCTTCAAATATGACTGCTGAAAGGATCACATCGAGTGTTGTGAACAGGCTCTATGTAAGACGCCTGATAGAAGATAATGATATTATTTTCCGCACGGACCATGCCTTCTGGGAAGACATCAAGTTCAATCTTGATTATATTAAGGCGACAGGCACTGATACGGTCTACGACCAGACAGTTCGCTATTTTGCGAGGCGCCATGGAAACAGTACGACCCGCGGTGGAACCAAAGATCATGATGACGAATGGGTCAGGTCAATTGCGTCATTATATGATTTTGTAACAAACGATCCATACTGGAACTCTGACGTGAAGAAGAATGTCGAGAATATGTACGGCGCTGCTATGATAGCGGAGATCGAGAGAAAAAAAGAATTGCTGAAGTTATAATTTTTTTTATTGCTTCATCCGATATAGAAATTGAGATATCAGCTTTCGGCCATGGATGGCTTAATTTGAAAGGATTCAAAGACTATGGGAAGCTTTAGTATCAATTTCAATTCCGGCGCGGGGATGCGGCAGAGCGATCCGAGGGAGAAAGATCCTCTTTACAGCCTGCTCAAAGGCAACGACAATTCAAAAACTGCGGCAAACAGTCTTTTCGGAAAGAAAAAGACTGCGTCCGACCCTGTTATCCCAACCTTCCTTAAAACAAGGCTCGAGGCACAAAATGACCTGAAGGCCAAAAACAAGACGCTTTGGGGCTTTCTTCACCCCGGACAAAAGACCGAAGAGAATAATGCTGCTTCGTCCGTTGAAGACCCTTACGGCATCAAGGAGATGGCGGAGGCAGAGAAAAAGCGCCTCAAATACAATTACAAAGCCGTTTCAAAAAAGATAATCCAGTCCAAAGATTCAAACTCCGCCGAAAAGGCCGTCACAGCAGCGCGGCAGGCGACCAGAGACCTGAAACGCCAGGCTGCTGAAGGAAAGTGCGATGCAGAAGATATAGAAGCTGCACTTCTTCATGCAAAGCGGATGGAGACCCTAGCGGAAAAGCATCTCAAATTCATAAAGGAAGAGGAGACAGCCGAGCATTTCCAGAAAGAAGGAAATGTTACTGCTGCTTTTGCTTCCACGCCGTTGGTCGAAGATTCAGAGAGCGCGCTGTCTTCAAAGAAGGAAGCGGATGAAGACCTGAAGAAAGAAGTGAGGGATTATCTCAGGTCGCTGGGGTATGAATTCAAGGATGATGCAGCCGCTGCAGTAGAGAATACAGGAAGTGAGGATTTAAGTGAATTGACCGCAATGGCACGCAACGCGGATGCCATTGATACTAGTGCAAGTGCACGTGATGCGGCTTGGAACGATATGGCATCCCTCACCGAAGATATGACCGAAGAAATGTCCGACGAGCTTTCAGACCTTTCCGATATGCTGGATACTCCCGATCTTTACGGAATGGATCCCTCTGATGTGAAGATGCTAAAGCAAAAACATCGCTCAAAGGAAATGAAGGAGCTCGCCGAGGCTGACGCGGAATATCTCAAGGCGGTTTTTGAAAAAATGAACGAATCAATGCATACTGATGCTGCAGCGCAGGCTGCCGGGGCTTTTGGCGGAGGCTCAGCCTCATTATCTCAGGGCGTGAGCAGCGACCCGCTCGGACTTTTGGGCGCGCCGGGCGCAAATGTTGATGTGGTGCTGTAGAAAAAGCTCTTGAAAAGCGGGCGTTTCTCCGCTATAATTCAAAGGCATTGAAAAAGCATATTTCGAAGCGTGGCTCAGCTTGGTAGAGCGCTGCGTTCGGGACGCAGAGGTCGCTGGTTCGAATCCAGTCGCTTCGATAAGAAGAAAGCATGGGCTTTAGCCCGTGCTTTCTTCTTATCGAAGCGACATAGATACAAGGCACGACCTCTGCAGGAGTGAACGCAGGTGAGGGACGCAGGGGTGAGCGGTCCGGTGGACCGCGAACGGGCGCGGTTTTGCCGCGCCATGCGCGGCAGCGCCCCGGGGTCGATTGGCAGGTCAGCGTGACGCGAAGCGGAACGCATGAGCTGCCTGAGACCGCTGGTTCGAATCCCGTGCTTTCTTCTTATTTTATGTTATATTAGAGCATGCGACTGAAACCTGTTTTTGTCCCATCTGTTCTATTACCCGCAAAACCAATGTTGGAAAGGAGCACACTTAATGAAAAAGATCGTAACAAAACTTGGAGCGATCATTATGTCGGCTGCTATGGTTCTCACGCTTGCGCCGTCCGCGGCATTAACTTCCCTTGCAAAAGAAGAACGTGAAGATCGTGAAGACCGTGATATTCCGGGCGCTGTCATGGAGCTTTCAATCCCTGTTTACGGCTTTTACAATCCAAACAGCGGTGAGCATATGTTTACTGTCGATATGGATGAGACAGACTTCCTTCGCGAAGCGGGCTGGACGGAAGAAGACATAAAGTGGTATGCCCCGACTGTGGGTGAACCTGTTTACAGGCTATACAATCCGAATGCACCTCTTGGCGATCATTATTATTCAGTCAACCCGGCTGAGGTTGAAAGCCTCGTTGGCGCAGGCTGGAAAAATGAAGATGTTGCTTTCTTTTCATCCGATACCGATGTTTCCTTTACCGTTCCTGTCTACGGTCTTTATAATCCAAACGCTTTATCAGGCGCTCATCACTTTACGATCAACAAGGAAGAGGCGGATTCTCTTCTCGCACTGGGCTGGCAGGAAGGAAATCCCAGGTTCTACGGCTTTGAGGTTGATGTTGATGCAGCCTTGGCTAATCAGATAAAAGTAGAGCTTGATACCGAGACACCTCACGTCGGTGACATCATTACTGCAACTGTTGATTATGAAGACCCGGGAATGACGTATCACTGGCTCGTAGGAGGCACGGAGACAAGTACAGCCGAGATGCTTAATGTAACAGATGATATGCTCGGAAAAGTGATCATGCTTATGATCAAAACTTCCGGGGGATATGCATCTTCTTCTGAGCCGACACGGCCGGTTGCGGCAGGACCCGAAGCCCCTGATTATTCCGATGCGGATTCCTGGTATGAAATACCTGCTGAGAACACGAAGAAGGTTGATACCTTCTTTATCTATCCCACCAAGTACATGGCTTCAAACGAAGGCGAACCGGATTACGCGCCTCTTGACAATCAGCAGATGATAAATGGTATAAAGGAACAGTATGACAAGTATATAAGCGGTCTTTACGGAGAGTCCACCAATCTTTATATCCCTTTGTACCGTCAGGCAAGTTTCCGTGTGGAAGCAGAGGTCTGGAAGAAGACAGGAAATGCCATAC
Source organism: uncultured Lachnospiraceae bacterium (assembly GCA_947167155.1). GTDB lineage: Bacteria > Bacillota > Clostridia > Lachnospirales > Lachnospiraceae > RUG306. The sequence goes on from CAMVHB010000046.1 coordinate 3,614, forward strand.
CGTCCATGTCCGGACTTCCCTATGACGATATAGAAGACGCTCTGGATTATTATTTTGAAAACTGCAACAACGGTCGTCCCTTCATTCTTGCGGGCCACAGCCAGGGCAGCGCGCTCTGCCTTCTGGCGCTTCAGGGATATTTCAGCGAGCATCCCGAATATCTGGATCGCATGGTTGCTACTTATGCGATCGGTTTCTCTGTCACCAGTGATTATCTCGAGGAAAATCCTCATCTGAAGTTTGCGACCGGTGAAGATGACACAGGAGTTATCGTAAGCTGGAACTCTGAGGGATCAGAAAGCGTCGAGCAGGGCGCGAAGAACATCGTGCTTCTTCCGAACGCTATCAGCATCAACCCTCTGAATTGGAAGCTTGATGACACTTACGCATCAGCTGACGAAAACCTTGGCTCCCTCGTTACTCTCGCTGAGACCGGTGAAAATTCAATTCAGGATATCGGCGCTGACGCGCAGCTCGATCTCGAGCGCGGAGTCGTAGTCACAAACGCAAACATCGCGCCCATCTCCATGACTGATCTTTTCGGACCCGCAAGCTTCCACAACAATGAGAACATGCTTTATTATGTCAACCAGAAGGAGAACATCGAAAAGCGTATCGACAGTTTTCTGGAGTAATCCGGACAAGGGGACGTTTTCCTTGTCCGCGTATTGTCAAAAGAACCTCCAACACTGGGCCGGAGTTTTCTCCGGTCCTTTTCATGTCATTTCGTATGACAGGAGGGGGCAAAAAGGCCATTCCCTGCGCCTATTCCAAACATGCCCTATTTGTGCTATATTGACGGAGATTACGCTGTTTTCCGGACAAGGGAAACGTCCCCATGTCCGGATTTCCCAAAAAGGTTCAGGACGAATGCAAAGGAAGCTGAAAAATAATGCTGCAATATCGGGGTTGATCTATACCGTTGGGTTGGCCGTATTTTGCATAGTGCTGGCGCTCATCTTCTTTACGGAGCAAAGGCTATCGGATTATCTCTTTGATATCGGCGTTGATTCGGTAGGGGCACTGATCTCCGCGGCGCTGTTTTTCGGATTGATGAAACAGACCGGTACCGGAATAGGCACTTTGAGAATTCTGATCGTTTTGGTGAGCTCATGCTTTGCGATCAATGGATTGGTGTATTTCACGGTTGGTGTTCCTTCGCTAAGCACGCTCTGTTTCACCTTCTGTCTGGTCAGCAAACTGCTCGATCTTGTGATGATCTATTTCTTCTATGCCTATGTAAAGGTTACACTGGGTTTTGAAGGGATGATCGCAAAACTTGCCGATAAGCTTATTCCAATTTTGATGGCGTTTGAAACGCTTGTGATCCTGTCAAATATTATTTATCCGACCACGTTTTATCTGGATGCCGACTTTATGTATCAGTCGACTCCATTCTCTCTGTCGGAGGACATATGCCTTATAGCCGCGTCAGCTCTTGCGGCAATACTGATCATAAGAAGTCATAACCCGCGCAATCAGAAGGCTGCGGCGATGACCTTTATCCTGTTCCCGCTTATCGAATATATACTGATGAAGCGCACGTTCGGTAACGCAGCTCAGTACGCGATGGTCCTTATGTCGCTGATCATCATGTACTGCGTCATCTTTATTGAAAAGAGCAAGGAACTGGCGGCTACCCGGGCGGACCTTGGCATTGCGTCGAAGATCCAGGCAGACGCTCTGCCTCCCGTTGCACCGGCTTTTGAAGGCTTTTCAAAAATAATACTGCGGGGAAGTATGACTACGGCCCGGGAGGTCGGCGGCGACTTCTATGATTATTTTGTCATTGACGAAAACCGCATCTGCTTCCTCATAGCCGATGTGTCCGGTAAAGGTATACCGGCCGCGCTGTTTATGATGACGGCAAAGACTATGATCAAGGACTACGCGCTGACTATGGACACTACATCCGAGATCTTCACCAAAGTCAACGAGAGGCTTTGTGAAAATAATGACGAGGGAATGTTCGCCACCGCATGGATCGGTATTCTGGATACCGCCGCGATGAAGCTCCAGTACACAAACGCCGGGCACAATTATCCCATTCTGCAGAGGAAGGACCGGCCCTGCGAGGAGATGGAAAAGGAACACGGGCTTTTCCTTGGCGGACTGGATTTCACAATATATGAGCAGGATGAGATCGAACTTAAGCCGGGGGATCGTCTGCTTCTTTATACCGACGGCATCACGGAGGCGCATAACCGCGCGAATGCACTTTACGGCACAGAGCGCCTTGAAAAGATAATGGAGAGCACTAAAGATATGCCCGGGGAGAAGGTGCTTGAGGGCATCCTTTCCGATATCGAGGCTTTCGAGGACGGGGCCCCGAGGTTTGATGATATTACAATGGTTATTTTGACCATCATTGGAGAGGAGCAATAAGGTAATGATGAAAGGCTTTTGCGAATGGAAATTTCGTTCAACTCTTTTGTCGGGCATTTTTACAAAAGCGGTCATGTATATCATGCTACTCTGCGACAGCATCATCGCAGGGTGCTTTATCGGAAAAACGGGAGTCGCGGCGATCAATGCGATCGCTCCCGTAACCGGGATCGTGACCTTTTTCGGAGATCTTTGTTCCACCGGTGTCGGGATCGCCTTTGCCAGAGAGATCGGGGCGCTTCGGAAGAAACGCGCTGATGAGATCTATGGTCAGGGGCTTATCATCAGTATTTCGATAGGTCTGATTTCTGCGCTCATTCTTTTCCTGACACGGGATGTTTATTTCAGCCTGAATGGTGTTACCGGAGAGATCCGTGATCTTGCGATGCAGTACTTTGCGCTTACTCCGATCAATTCGCTGATGACGATCGTTCTTTTCTATATCGAACAGATGGTGTACAGCGACGGAGACGAGCTTTGCAACAATATCTGCTATGTCGCCCAGATCAGCGGAAACATCGTGAGTTCTTTGATACTTGTAAACTTTATGGGAATGACAGGTATCATTTTGGGATCGATAATAGGAAACGGACTCGGTCTTTTTGTCTGCATCTGGCATTTCCTCCGGCCCGGGAACACTCTCCATTTTGTCTGGCATCTTTCATTTCGTGATTTTTTGATGACTTCGCGCTACAGCATCGTCGATTCTTGTGTTTATATTTGCTGGGGCGTGATGGACTACATTCTGATCGGATTTGTTTCACAAAATTACGGTGATTCCGGCCTTATAGTGCTTGCCGTGGTCGTCAATATGATCGAATTTTCCGTTGTTTTGGATGGCGTCGGAATGGCGATGCAGCCTCTGATCGGAACCTATTTCGGAGAAAAGAATCCACGACTTATCAAAAGAGTGATGAGATCGGGGATAAAAGCCGCACTGGTCGAGGGGGTGGTGGCGACCGCTCTGATCCTTATTTTTACGAGGCAGTTTTGTGCTCTGTTCGGGATCACGGGCGGTGCGGAGGTTGAGCAGGCGATGACAGCAGTCCGGATCGTATCGATCGGCTTTACCTTTGTCAGTGCAGTCTCACTGATGACCTCGTACTATATGCTGATCGACCGTGTCGGGATGGGCGTCTGCTTCGCCTGTCTGCAAAACGTTATTTTGTATACTGTGCTTCCGATCGCAGGGGGGCTGCTCTTCGGAATAAACGGTATGTGGGCGGGTTTTGTCGTGGCGCCGGTTATTACACTGATCATCGCAATGGTCTATGTGTTCCTTCGGTTTGGAAAGGACAATTTTCCTTATATCCTGAAGGATATGGAATCGGAGATCATCGTGATGGACGGCCGGCTGACGCCGGAGATCGCAGGTTCTCTCGCAGGGCAGGTGAAGAATACCCTGCTTTCACATGGGTATGAGAAGGAAGGAGCGCTTCGCGCTGCGCTCTTCGTTGAAGAGATTGGCTTGACCGTTGTTGAGCAGAACCGGCATGCGAAAAAACCTGTTCTGATCGAGCTCTCCCTTTTCTTTGAAGAAGATTCCGTCCTTATCATCGAGAGAGATTCAGGAAAGCTGTTTGATATGACTGATCCAAACTTTCCGGTTGAAGGTCTGAGCAGTGTGATGATCAGCGGACTCATGGATTCAAAGAAAGAAAAGGCTTATCTTGTGACCACCGGCTACAACCGGAATATGATCCGCTTCCGCCGCGGGGAAACGGCTTTGGTGGAAGCGTAACGATACTTTGGTGAGCTGATCATGTATATTATCATCTATGATTTCGGAACCAGCAGTTTAAAGGCCTGCCTCTTCAAAGTGGGAGAGGATATCACCATAGCTTCGTCGGCGACTGCCTCCTACGGGCTCAACATTCTTGAAAACGGCGGCGCGGAGCAGGATCCCGATGAGTGGTGGCGCTCTATATGCAAAGCGACAAGAGAACTGTTTGAAGGATCAGATGTAAAGTGTTCTGATGTGTCCGGTCTTGCCTTCTGCGCTCAGATGCAGGGAGTGGTCCTGGTTGACAGCGGAGGAAAGGCGCTTCGGCCTGCGATGACCTTTATGGACTCAAGGGGAGTGCGTGAGTTTTCGGAATGTATGGGGAAGGGACTCATCAAGGTTTCCGGATGCAGTCTTTACAAGCTGCTTCGGAATCTGCGGGTGAACTACGCCGCCTCGACCAGTGTAAAGGACCCGGTATGGAAATACAAATGGGTTGAAAACAACGAGCCGGAGATATTCTCGAAAGTCGACAAATGGCTGGATGTAAACGATTATCTCGTCTTACGCTGTACCGGAAAGCTGATCCGCACCGCTGACTCCGCTTTCGCCACATTTCTCTATGACACGCGGAAGGGCCAGGAAGGCTGGAACAAGGGTCTGCTGAAAATGTATAATGTCAATCCCGCTCATCTTCCGCCGATCATAGACTGCACGGATCTTGTCGGCGGGCTGACCGGTGAGGCGGCAGAGGACCTTGGTCTCGTGGCCGGCACTCCGGTTTTCGGAGGCGGAGGTGACACGACATTCGTCAATATCGGCGCGGGATGTACGGATCCGGGAGACACGCACATCTATGTCGGGACCTCGGGATGGGTTTCAACATTTCTTGACTATCAGACGGTCGATATAAACGCTATGATCACCGGAGTGCTTTCGGCGATACGCGGACACTTCAACTATTATGCTGAACTTGAAACAGCAGGCAAGTGCTACGAATGGGTCAAGAACCATCTCGCTCTCGATGAGCTCAATATTTATCTTGGGGCGACCGGGATCAAAGACGATTTTGAGCGCGAGTTTACAAGCCTCTATGACTATATTTCCGCCGAAGTCAGCAAAGTGCCTCCCGGTGCGAACGGGGTGATCTTTACACCGTGGCTTCACGGCAACCGCTGTCCGTTTGAGGATTCTTTTGCCGCGGGGATGTTCTTCAACATCAGGATAGACACCGGGAAAACTGATATGATCCGCGCCGTACTTGAAGGGATATGCTATCATCTTCGCTGGCTGCTCGAATGCGAAGAGAAAAAAGTAAAGACATCCGATAAGATAAGGTTTGTGGGCGGCGGCTCGCTTTCACCGGTTCTTTGCCAGATGCTTTCGGATATTATCGGAAGACCCGTAGAAACAGTGGAGAATGCGCAGCAGGCAGGAGCAATGGGAGCCGCCATAGTCGTAGCGGCGGGGCTTTACGGAGAAGATGTGAATGCCCTTTCAAAGAGACTTGTCAAAGTCAGTCATACTTACTATCCCGATCAGGGCGATCGGGGAATCTACGAACGATATTATTGTGTGTTCAAAAAGCTTTATAAATCCAATGCCGCGAACTTCAAGGCTTTGAATTCGGATCGATATGATTGAGGAGGAATGAACAGATGGAACTGGAATTAAAAACAACACAGGAAGGCGCTGACCTTACCATAGCTCTGGAAGGAGAACTGAATACGCAGACGGCACCGAAGCTCAAGGAGATTCTCGATGAAAAGCTTGCGGAAACAAACGCTTTACATCTTGACTTTGCGGGCTGTGACTTCGTTTCATCCGCCGGTCTTCGGGTTCTTCTCAACACCTACAAGAGTCTGAAGGCAAAAAAAGGAACAATGGAGCTTTTGAATGTCGGACCGACCTTCACTGAAGTGCTGAAGATCACCGGGCTTGGCGCTGTATTCAGCAAGTGAAAGCATTTTGCCGGAGGCCAGACTTTGAATGTATATGATTTTGACGGGACGATCTATTATCCGGATTGTGCAATAAGTTTTGCGCTGTGGTGTGCGAAACGGCATCCTTCCCTGTGGTTCACATATCTGCCGAAGGTACTGAAGAAAATGGCCGGGTATAAAAGGGGAAAGGTCCCGCGCTACGAGCTTGAACTTACTTTTTTCAGTTTCCTTTGCAAGATCGATGACTTCGACGAACAGATCGAAAAATTCTGGGACAGGCATGAAAAAAATATCTCCGAATGGTACCTTAAGCAGAAAAGACCTGATGATCTAATTATCAGTGCCTCTCCCAAGTGCATCATCGAGCCTGTTGCGAGAAGGCTTGGTGTGAATTGTATGGCGTCCGATTATGACCGGGAGGTCGGGGCATTTGTTGACAATCTGATGTACGGACAGGAAAAAGCGTCATTTATCTTTGATCAGGGCTTTCCGGAGATCGAGAATTTCTATTCGGATTCTCTTTCGGACACGCCTTTGGCACTTTGCGCGGAAAAGGCATACTTTGTCACCGACAGGGCGCAGAAATTGAATGATTGGCCGAAGCTCGATCCGGAAACGCTCAAAAAAGTATACCAAAAGATCGATTCGGGATGGTCGCAGCACTTGTGATGCGGACAAGGGGACGTTTTTCTTGTCCGGTTTTTGTCTCGACATACTCCCAAAACGGCACAAACACCGGACCGGAGCTTTCCCGGTTCTTTTTTTACGCTTTTCCCCGCCTATCAATTCTCACTTCTTCCCAATAAGCCTTATTTATGCTATATTCACTTAGATTACGCAAATTTCCGGACAAGGGAAACGTCCCTTTGTCCGCACCCGGAGGAAAGAATGGAAACAATAAAGGCGCTTGCAAAACATATAGGACAATACAAGAAGGACACGATCTTGACGCCGGTCTTCATGCTCGGGGAGGTGGTCGTCGAGATGCTGATACCGCTGCTCATGGCGACTATCATCGACCAGGGCGTAATGGCGGGGAATTTCAACATCATAGTACGCACCGGCCTTTTCATGGTGATATGCGCCGTGGCAGGGCTTTTCACAGGAGTAATGGGCGCGCACTTCGGCGCGTCGGCATCAACCGGCTTCGCGAAAAATCTTCGTCAGGCCATGTTTGAAAAGATCCAGACCTACTCCTTCAAGAACATCGATCATTTCTCGTCGGCCTCCCTCATCACGAGGCTTACGACCGATGTCACAAACCTGCAGAATGCGTTTCAGATGATAATCCGCATGGGTGCCCGTGCGCCGGCAGCGCTGATCGTGGCGCTCATCATGACGATTTCGATCTCGCCGAAGCTCTCGATGGTCTATATCGTGGCGATCGGCGTTCTTGCCGTTGTTATCCTGATAATGGCAGGGCGCTCCTACAAGGTCTTCTCCCAGGTCTTCAAGAAATACGACGCTTTGAATGAGTCGGTCGAAGAAAATGTCTCCGGCATCCGTGTCGTGAAAGCCTTTGTAAAAGAGGATTTCGAGACGAAAAAATTTGATATCGCAAATTCCAATCTCTACAAGATGTTCGTAAAGGCCGAGAAGATGATGGTCGTCGCGGCGCCCATCATGATGCTGGCGGTCCAGGGCTCGATCCTCGCGATCTCCTGGTTCGGTGCCCACATCATCGTCGAAACCGGCCAGAGTGAACTCACCACAGGAAACCTCATGTCCATGCTTACCTACTGCATGAACATCCTGATGTCGCTCCTGATGCTGGCTATGATGATAGTAATGATAATGATGTCAGCGCCTGCAGCGACACGTATCAGAGAGGTCCTTGATGAAGAGCCCGATATCAAAAACCCCGAAAACCCCGTAATGGAGGTTCCGGACGGCTCTGTCGAGTTTTCGCATGTGGATTTCAAGTATTATGAGAATTCGGAGGAGCCGGTTCTTAAGGATATCGACCTTTCTGTCCGCTCCGGCGAGACCATAGGAATAATAGGTCCCACGGGCTCCGGCAAGACCTCGCTCGTGAACCTTCTCTCCCGTCTATATGATGTAAACTCCGGCTCCGTGAAGGTCGGCGGGCGCGATGTCCGGGAATATGATGTCAAGACGCTCCGGGACTCGGTCTCCGTGGTGCTCCAGAAAAACATATTATTCTCGGGAACGATCTATGAGAACCTTCGCTGGGGCAATAAAGTAGGATCCGAAGAAGAATGCGAGAAGGCCTGCAAATTGGCCTGCGCCGACGACTTCATTCGAAAGTTTCCCGACGGCTACAATACCATGATAGAACAGGGCGGGACCAACGTCTCCGGCGGCCAGCGCCAGAGGCTCTGTATCGCGCGGGCTCTGATGAAGCATCCGAAGGTGCTCATCCTTGATGATTCCACCTCTGCCTGCGACACCAATACCGACGCGAAGATCCAGAGGGCATTCAGGGAAGAGATACCCGACACCACAAAATTCATCATCGCACAGCGGATATCTTCAGTGAAGGACTGCGACCGCATCATCGTCATGGAGGACGGAGACATACAGAGCATAGGAACTCACGACGAGCTCTTGAAGAGCTCCGAGATGTACCGCGAGCTCTTTGAGGCTCAGACGGGCGAGGGCTCCGGCGACTTTGACAAATCAACGGAAGGAGGTGAGGACTGATGCCGAGAGGACCTCAGGCGCGGCAGCGCGCCACAAAGGAAGACAGAAAGGCAGCAATGCCGGTTCTCGGGAGGATAATGAAATATCTCTTCCGTCACTACCCCATCCACCTCATCATCGTAGTAGCAGCGATAATAACAAGCGTCCTCGCATCCATCCAGGGAATGCTCTTCACGCAGACCCTGATCGACGCCTATATACTGCCCATGCTCGCAACGGGCTCCACGGACTTCGGCCCTCTTGCCGGCGCGATCCTTCGGGTCGCGATCTATTATGCTATAGGTATCGCCTCGACTTACTTCATGAACCTTCTCATGGTCTATGTGACGCAGGGTACGCTGAAGGACTTCAGGAGCCGCCTCTTTACAAAGATGGAGAAGCTCCCGATCTCTTATTTCGATACAAACAAGCACGGCGACATCATGTCCGTCTATACGAACGACATCGACACCCTGCGCCAGATGATAAGCCAGTCCATCCCGCAGA
>CAMVHB010000047.1 GCA_947167155.1 uncultured Lachnospiraceae bacterium
ATCTGATCTTCCGACAAGCCGTATGCACCTATAAGTGTAATCTCTCGCATAGCCTAGCCTCCATTCTTTGTAATCGCAGTCTATCACAGGGCATATTACGAAAGCGTCATTAGTGCGTCGCATTGGCTTGAAGAATACCTTCCATTACAACAATAATAAATCTGAAGGTGTGTAAAATCATTTAACCGCTGGTTTAAAATGCCCCAAAAAAAACAACATTAGCGAAAGAGCCTAAAACAAAAAGCCAGAGCACTTAGCTCTGACTTTTCGTTAATCTATAATTTAGTGTTACCACGGTTTCGCCGTTCTCATCATAATATACTATCGGTTTGCTATCCCATTAATGTATGTGATGTAACAAGCAAAATCCCCGATACGTTTTCTGTCATCTCCCAGGTCTTCGCGCCATGATGAATCTACATCTTCAGCAGCTGCCAGTCTGGAAAGAACATCAATGGAAGTGATAAAACTGTTGTGGCAGCCCGTTCGGAAGTTGTCGTTATTTATTTTTTCTTCCCGGTCCATAAGTTCCCAGTCACATCTGATTGAAGTATATTCAAATGCCTTTTTTAGCATATCATTATAAAAGTCCATTTTGTCTTCAGCTTTGATGCTTGCTACACACTGATTCAATTTTTTCAGAATTGAGTCGGCATCTTCCAGAGTGAGAGTACTTCCGCGTGATAGATCAAGGTAAAAATCATAATCGTTCATTGTTTCCCTCCTCCTTGCTAAAACTATTGGACCGGACGGGAGTCCCGCCGGCGGCACAGCCGCCTTATTTCTGCATGAATAGAACCGCTTAGAAAGCGGTTCTATTCATACAATGGACCAGACGGGAGTCGAACCCGTGTCCGAAGATAATTCTTAAAAAACGTCTACATGCTTAGTCATTCATTAGGGTTTTGACGACCGGAGGTTTTCAGTGAATGACAGCCTTTCCTTTGACCGGCGGAAATTCCTTATCCGGCGCGTCAATCCGCAAATCCGCGCCTTTGGTCTTTTTTACTTTAACACTTCTTCGTTGCCAAAGACCGTGGTCTAAAGAAGTGCTTATTCTCTTATGAGAGTCAGACTGCTGACCTAAGGTCAGGCAGCTGCAAGAGAGTAATTTTCGTTTTTAGCGATTAATTTTAGGTGAGAGTTTTTAGGAAGTCCCTCGTCTTCCGCATGCAGTTTAGTCCTCCTTGTCCCCGTCGAAACCTTTACTGGCCCTTAACAAATATAGATAAATCGATTATACACTATTTCAGGCTCATTTTGTAGTCGCGTTCGGCTGCGCGGCGCGCATCCTTTGCGGCTATATCGGCCCGCTTGTCATATAGCTTCTTGCCGCGGGCAAGTGCGATCTTCACCTTTGCCCTGCCCTTTTTGAAATAAACCTCCACAGGAACTATGGTACAGCCCTTTTCTTTTACTTTACCGGAAAGCTTTCTGATCTCGCTTTTGTGAAGCAGGAGCTTCCTAGGACGGAGCGGATCGCGGTTGAAGATATTGCCCATCTCGTAGGGTGAGATATGCATCTGATAGATAGTCATCTCGCCATTGTCTATCCTGACAAAGGCCTCCTTTACCGAGCATTTCCCGAGCCGAAGAGATTTGACTTCAGTCCCGGCAAGGACTATCCCGGCTTCAAAGAATTCGTCAAGGAAGTAGTCGTGATAGGCTTTTTTATTGTTTGCGATAAGTTTTTGTTCGGTTCTTTCTGCCACGATGCCCTCCCTTCTCTGTCTTTGGCCGTTTTACATCCTTTCTTCCTTCCTGCTTTTCAGGCCTTTTGGATAACTCATTTCCGTTTTCATCAACAAATACAAAGTCTACGCTTCCCATGCGTTTATCGGCAGAAATGCATTTTACATAAACCTTTTGACCTATAAAATAATGACGATTGAAATTCTTTCCGACTAGTTCCATATTTCCTTCGTCATATTCGTAATTGTCATCCCGCATCATATGGCTTTCCACCATACCTTCAACAGTATTTTTGAGGCGGACAAAGACTCCTCGCCTTATTACTCCTGAAACCTGTCCTTTGAAGCATTCTCCGATGTGGTCTGCCATGAATTCCGCCATCTTCATTGAGTCTACTGCTCTTTCAAGCAAGTCAGCCCTTCGCTCCGTATCGACTGCATGCTGGGCTGCATTTGAAAGCGCCTTAAGATAAGCCTTCTTCTGCTTCTTTTTGTATCTGTCCGTGAGGTAGAGATTGATCATCCGGTGGGTGACAAGGTCACTGTAACGCCTGATCGGAGAAGTAAAATGGCAATAGCAGGTAGACGCGATCCCAAAGTGACCGATATTCTCTGTTGAATACACGGCTCTTTGCATAGAGCGAAGCGTAAGCTCTGTAAGGAAGGCACTGTCATCCCGGTCCTTTATCTCATCAAGGAAGGCGCTTACATCCTTTGGAGTAAGGCTTTTCTTTCGCTTCAGGGCACTGATCCCCCTCTTTTTTGAAATTGATACGAGCCGCTCAACACTCTCCCTGTCAGGCTCTTTGTGAACGCGATAGACGATCGGAAGCTTCTTTTCCGTAAAATACTTTGCCACTGCCTCGTTTGCGCTGAGCATGAAGTCCTCTATCATTCGCTCGGCCTTCCCGCGGTTTCTCTTTTTCACGTCGATCGCATGACCTTTTTCATCAAGGACGATCTCGCACTCCGGTATATCAAATTCCACGGAACCGCGTTTGATCCGCCGTTTCCTAAGCTTTTCAGAAAGCTCTGCCATGAGTAGCGCATGAGGAAGAACATCCTTGTATTTCTTTCTCATTTCTCCCCCGTCATCCGCCGACAATATGAGATTCACATTGTCATAGGTCATCCTGTGACGGGATCTGATCACACTTTGAACGATCTTTGTTTCCTTGAGCTTCCCTTCAGGAGAGAATCTCATGATGCAGGAAAGCGTGAGCCTGTCCTCGCCCTCAAGAAGAGAGCAAAGATCATCTGAAAGGCGGGAAGGCAGCATGGGGATCACTCTGTCGCAAAGATAAATAGAGTTCCCCCTGTCAAAGGCATCAAGATCAAGAGCACTATCCTCAGTCACAAAATATGACACATCAGCGATATGGACTCCGAGAATGTAATCATCGCCCTTTTTCCTGATCGATACCGCATCATCAAAGTCCTTTGAGTCATTCCCGTCTATTGTGAAAACAAATTCGTCCCGCAGATCCTTTCTTTTCTTGAGTTCCTTTTTTTCAAGCTTATCGGAAAGGGCATCAGCCTCAATTAATGCATCTCTTGAAAACTCAACCGGGACATTTGCTCCGCGCACCAGAGACAGTACATCAATACCGCTGTCACTCTTGTCCCCAAGTATCTCTATGATCTCGCCCTCTATAGGAGTACTTTCCGAGCCATAGTCTATTATCCTTGCAACGCACTTCTGACCGGGCTTTGCGTCGGAAGTTTTCCCGTTTTCTATATGAATATTGGCAGGGATCCTTTTGTCATCACAGATCAGAAAGCCAAAGTCCCCGGCTCTCTCAAATTCTCCTACCACCTCTGTAACGGAGTGATGGAGCACTTCTTTGATATGCGCTTCCTTCCTTAGCCCGTAAGGAGCGTCGTAAAGGACAAATCTTACAAAATCACCTGTGAAAGCACGGGAAGCATATTTTTCCGGAACAAAAAAATCCTCCTTCTCCCCCTCCACCGTGATGAAGCCAAAGCCCTTCTCGTTGGCAGTAAAAAAGCCTTCTTTATAGATTTCGTTTTTCTTTTTTCTTTTTTCCATGTCTTCTCAAAAAAACCTTGTCCTCAAAAAAAATAAAAGGGGACATCCACTATGGACGGCCCCTGATTATCCTATAGATTCCTTCCTTCTCAGAAAAGATTGGTATTTAAGAGCAATACGATCGCGAAGAAGATGATGACCATGACCGCTGTGCCGCGAACAAGCATGCCCTCACGTGAACGCTTCTTGTTCTTGCTCCAGTAGGTTTCAAGCCTCTGTCCCGAGAGTGAGCCAAGCCCTACCGAATTTCCTTCCTGAAAAAGGATAATGACCGTCAGTACCACGCATAAAAGGATGAGTACTACCGTAAGAAAAATTTTCAGTGCTTCCATAACCTAAAGAAAACCTCCGGCAAACAAATTTCAATGCTTATGGCCTTTTTCGCCACACAGCTTGAACATATTACCACACCAAAAACCATAATGCAAGAAAAATCGAGTAGGGGAAATCCCCCTACCCGATCGTCATTTTACCGTCAGATCATCAATAGGCTATGCCCTGAGCCTTCATTGCTGTGGCTACCTTGTCAAAGCCCGCGATGTTCGCGCCTGCAACAAGGTTGTCCTTCATGCCGTACTTCTCAGCAGCATCATAGCAGCTGTGGAAGATGGTCTTCATTATGCCTTCAAGCTTGCCGTCAACCTCTTCGAAGGTCCAGTGGAGCCTCTCGGAGTTCTGTGACATCTCAAGTCCTGAAACAGCGACACCGCCGGCGTTTGAAGCCTTTGCCGGAGCAAAGAGTATGCCTGCATTCTGGAAGCAGGCGATAGCCTCGGGAGTGGAAGGCATGTTCGCGCCCTCTCCTACAGCTATAGCGCCGTTTGCAACGATCTTCTTCGCGGATGCCTCGTCGATCTCGTTCTGCGTAGCGCAGGGAAGATAGATATCAGCCTTTGTCCCCCATACATCAAAGCAGCCCTCATGATATTCAGCGCCTTTGACACGGGCGGCATATTCCTTGATACGGCCTCTTTCAACCTGCTTGATCTGCTTTACAACATCAAGCTTGATGCCGTCATTGTCTACTACATAGCCGTTTGAATCGGAAACTGTGATGACCTTTGCACCAAGCTGTGTAGCCTTCTCTGTTGCGTATGTAGCAACGTTTCCTGAACCGGAGATGACAACTGTCTTGCCCTTGAAGCTGTCATTCTTCATGACGTTCAGCATCTCTTCTACATAATAGCAAAGGCCGTAGCCTGTAGCTTCGGGACGCGCAAGCGATCCGCCGAAGGTCAGTCCCTTTCCTGTAAGGACGCCGGTGAACTCGTTTCGAAGCCTCTTGTACTGTCCGAACATGAATCCCACTTCTCTTCCGCCTACACCGATGTCGCCTGCGGGAACGTCGGTATCCGCGCCGATATGCTTTGAAAGCTCTGTCATGAAGCTCTGGCAGAAGCGCATTACTTCTCCCTCTGACTTGCCCTTGGGATCAAAGTCGGAACCGCCCTTGCCGCCGCCCATGGGAAGCGTTGTAAGGGAATTCTTGAATATCTGCTCAAAGCCGAGGAACTTGATGACGGAAAGGGTTACGGAAGGATGGAAACGAAGTCCTCCCTTGTAAGGTCCTATAGCGGAATTGAACTGAACGCGATAGCCTCTGTTCACCTGAACCTTGCCATTGTCGTCAACCCAGGGAACGCGGAACATTATCGTTCTCTCAGGCTCTGTGATACGCTCTAATATTCCGAGCCTTTCGATATCCGGATCCTGCTCAACTACAGGGACAAGTGACTTCAGCACATTCCCTGTCGCCTCGAGAAACTCCTTCTGTTCGGGATAGCGCTTCTCAAGCCCTTCATAGACACCCTGTACGTAGCTGTTTTTGAAATCCATAATTTTTTTCTCCTTCCTCCTGCATCGCTGACCTTATCGTTCCAGTTATTTGGAATCGCCATAAGATCAACACAGTTTACGGATTACAACAAAAAATAATTTCCGGTGTTTCATCACTTTAAAGCGAAAAAACACCGGAAAATATTTTATTACTATAATGCCATGTTCGCAAGAAAAAGTTGTCTTTAAACCTTAATTTCCGCGGAAAGGCCGAGGGCATCTTTGTTTTCGGAAAGCACCGGCTGTACGAAGTCACGAAGGTATACTTCCACCTGCCGCGCCGATCTTCCGGTATATTCGGACGGGTCCATCTTTTTCTCCAGTTCTTCCTCCGTGAGATTGAATTTATCCGACTCTGCGATCAGCTTCAAAAGGTCGTTCTCCTTACCTTCCTGCTTCACATGGGCTCCGGCCTCCATTGAAAGCTGCCTGATCTCCTCGTGAAGCTCCTGGCGGTTTCCGCCCTCTTTCACGGCATCCATCATGATATTTTCAGTTGCCATGAAAGGAAGCTCTGACAATAGACGCTTTTCAATGACCTTCGGATATACAACAAGGTTCCCGGTCACATTGATGCAAAGATCGAGTATCCCGTCTGTCGCAAGGAAGCCCTCAGCTATCGAAAGGCGCTTGTTCGCCGAATCATCAAGAGTCCTTTCAAACCACTGGAGAGAGCTTGTGAATGCGGGGTTTAGGGCATCAATCATCACATAGCGCGATAATGCGCATATCCTCTCGCTTCTCATGGGATTCCTCTTGTAAGCCATCGCACTTGAGCCTATCTGGTTCTTTTCAAAGGGCTCCTCTATTTCCTTCAGGTGCTGGAGGAGTCTGATGTCATTTGCCATTTTGGATGCCGACTGTGCTATTCCCGAAAGGACATTTGCGACTCTTGAATCAAGCTTTCTGGAATAAGTCTGGCCGCTCACCGGAACACAGGAATCAAAACCCATCTTCTCTGCTATCATAGGGTCTATTTTGTCGATCGTCTCATCATCCCCGTTGAAGAGCTCCTTGAAAGAGGCCTGGGTCCCTGTGGTTCCCTTCGACCCAAGGAGCTTCATTGTGGAGATCACATAGTCGAGGTCTGAGAGATCCTGCATGAATTCATTGATCCACAGAGTCGCCCTCTTTCCGACAGTGGTCGGCTGGGCCGGCTGAAAATGAGTGAAGGCAAGGGTCGGAAGTGATTTGTTGTCATCAGCGAATTTTGAAAGATTGTTGATCACATTAAGGAGCTTCTTTCGAATGAGCAATAGCCCCTCTCTCATTATTATGACATCGGTATTGTCGCCTACATAGCAGCTCGTGGCCCCAAGATGTATGATCCCGGCCGCCTTCGGGCAGAGCTTTCCGTACGCATAGACATGGCTCATGACATCATGCCGGACTACCTTTTCACGCTCGCGGGCGACATCATAATTGATATCTTCAATATGAGCCTTCATCTCGTCTATCATGTCCTGCGTGATGACGGGCTTTCCGTTTTCCGAGAGGCCAAGCTCCATCTCGGTCTCGGCAAGCGCTATCCAGAGGCGTCTCCAGGTGGAGAACTTCTTGTCCTCGGAGAAGATATACTGCATCTCCTTTGAAGCGTAGCGTTCTGAAAGAGGGCTTATATATTTATCGGTTTCCAAAACAAAACTCCTTTACTCTTCGTGGTTTCCCCTGATATCCTCAGTCGGCGGATCGACCGGATATTTCCCGTTGAAGCAGCCCTTGCAGATGGAAAGGCCGTTGCAGATCCCGGGCAGCCTCTCTTCCTTGAGATAGGCAAGGGAGTCGGCCCCTATTATCTTTCTGATGTCTTCGATGGAGCGCTTGTAGGCTATCAGATGCTCTCTTTCAGGAACATCGGTTCCGAAATAGCAGGGCCAGAGGAACGGCGGAGAGGCGATCCTTACATGGACCTCGGAAGCTCCGGCATCCCGGAGCATCGAGACTATCCTGTCGCAGGTCGTGCCGCGGACTATTGAGTCGTCAACCATCACGACGCGCTTTCCTTTGATGACATCCTTCATGGCATTTAATTTTACCATGACGGCATTTTCCCTCATGGTCTGTTTGGGCTTGATGAAGGTACGCCCCACATAGCTGTTTTTGTAAAAGCCCATTTCGTAAGGGATGCCTGACTCCATCGCAAAGCCAAGAGCCGCGCAGTTTCCGGACTCCGGAACCCCTGTCACAAGATCGGCCTCAACGGGCGAATCCATGGCAAGGTATTTTCCCGCGAGTATCCTTGATTTGTAAACGCCCATCCCGTCAATGTAGCTGTCGGGACGCGCGAAATAGATATATTCAAAGATGCATCTTCCGCGGTCTTTTTCCGCGACGCAGCGGGAGCGGTCGCTCTGAAGCCCCTCTTCCTTCGTGACCCAGACCACTTCACCGGGCTCGACATCCCTGACAAACTCGGCCCCTATCGTATCAAGGGCGCAGCTTTCGGACGCGAAGATGTATGCATTGTCGCGCTTTCCAATGCAAAGAGGCTTGAAGCCGCAGGGATCGCGGAAGGCTATGAGTTTTCTCGGGCTCATGATGATCGTTGAATAGGCGCCTTTCAGCTTGTCCATAGTCTTTGCGCAGGCTTCCTCTATGGTTTCCGACTGGATGCGCTCACGGGCGATGATATAGGCTATCGTCTCTGTGTCGATCGTAGTCTGGAATATCGCGCCGGTCTGGGATAATTCCCGCCGAAGCTGCGGCGCGTTCGTAAGATTCCCGTTGTGCGCAAGGCCAAGGGTGCCCTTTGCGTAATTTAAAACAAGGGGCTGCGCGTTTGCGATAGTGGACTCGCCGGCTGTAGAATATCTCACATGACCTACGCCGATGTTCCCCTTCATCTTCTCGACCTCATCGCCGATGAAGACCTCGTTCACAAGGCCCATGCCCTTTTTCGAATCCATATTCCCAAAGGGGCCTTCGGTGTCGGACACGGCGATACCGCAGCTCTCCTGCCCCCTGTGCTGGAGGGCGAAAAGCCCGTAGTAGACGGTGGGCGCGACATCATTTCCCGAAAGGTCGTATATCCCGAATACGCCGCATTCTTCGTGAAGACCTGTAATATTATTATTTTTTTTCATGAAAGACTCTTTCCCGAAAGCAATTCGTAGGCTTCGTGGTACTTTTCAATTGTTTTTTCTATCACATCAGAGGGGAGTGAATAGTCTGAATCGGGATTTGCTTTGAGATAATCCCGGACAAACTGCTTGTCAAATGAAGGCTCGGACTGCCCCACAACATACTCAGACTTCGGCCAGAAGCGGGAGCTGTCCGGTGTAAGCATCTCATCCCCAAGCACTATCTCGTTGTTTTCATCAAGGCCAAACTCAAACTTCGTGTCCGCGATTATTATTCCCTTTGAAAGAGCATAGTCCGCGCACTTTTTGTAAAGCTCGAGGGTAAGGTTTTTCAGCATCTTGGCGTATGTCTGGCCTTTCCCGGGGAAGAGCTTTTCAAGGATCTCCGCAGACTCGGAAAGCGAGATATGCTCGTCATGGTCCCCGATCTCGGCCTTTGTGGTAGGGGTATAAATGGGCTCGGGAAGCTTCTCTGATTCCTGAAGCCCCTCGGGAAGCGTTATCCCGCAGACCGTACCGTCTTTTTTGTAGGATTCATAGCCTGAACCTGTGATATATCCTCTTACAATACATTCGATCGGAAGCATCGTAAGCTTTTTTACAAGCATGCTCCTGCCCTCGAATTCGCCCGTCCTGAAATATTCGGGCATATCGGAGGTATTGGTTGATATCATATGATTCTTTACGATATCCTTTGTGAAATCGAACCAGAATTCCGACATCTTTGTAAGGACGATGCCCTTGCCCTCTACATTATTCTTCAGGATAACGTCAAAGGCGCTGATGCGGTCGGTCGCGACCATGATCAGGGAATCGTTGTCGATATCGTAGATCTCGCGTACCTTTCCTTCTTTTACAGGTGAATACTCTTTCATAGGATCCTTTCCGTAAATGAAAAACCTCGCGCCCGGACTCTGAGATGAAGAACGGGCGCGGGCAAAATCAATATTAATAGTTCACGATCTTTCCAAAGTCAGCCTTCAGAGAAGCGCCTCCGACGAGGCCGCCGTCAATATCGGGCTTTCCAAAGAGCGAAGCGGCATTGCCCGCGTTCACGGAGCCGCCGTACTGGATGCGGATGGTTTCAGCAGTGGTCTGATCATAAATCTCTGATATGCAGTCCCTTATAGCCTTGCAGACCTCTTCAGCCTGATCGTCGGTAGCGGTCTCGCCGGTTCCGATAGCCCAAATGGGCTCATAAGCGATGACCGTCTTTGCAGCGTCAGCAGCCGCAACATCCTGGAAAGCGATCTTGATCTGCATCCTGATCCAGTCAAGGTAGATGCCCTGCTTCCTCTGGGTCAGGGACTCGCCGCAGCAGATGATGGGTGTAAGGCCCTTCTCGATAGCCTTCTTCACCTTCTTGTTCACGGTCTCGTCTGTCTCGGCGAAGTATTCCCTTCTCTCGGAATGTCCGATGATAACGAACTTGACTCCGGCGTCAAGGAGCATGTCAGCGGAGATCTCTCCGGTATAAGCGCCCTTGTCCTCGAAATAGAGGTTCTCTGCGCCGATGCAGATATTCGTTCCCTTTACGGCCTCGACCGCCGCGGGGATATCTATTGCGGGCACGCAGAATACCACGTCAACATCATCTGACTTTACAAGCGGGATCAGTTCCTCGCAAAGAGCCTTTGCTTCGGAAGGGGTCTTGTTCATCTTCCAGTTTCCCGCTACTATCTTTCTTCTTGCCATTTTTTCTTCCTCCAAACTTTTATTATTTGTCGTCTGCTGCGTAAACGCCGGGAAGCTTCTTTCCTTCAAGGAATTCAAGGGAAGCGCCGCCGCCGGTGGAGATGTGGCTCATCTTGTCGGCAAAGCCCATCTGGTTCACGGCTGCTGCGGAATCGCCGCCGCCGATGATGGTCGTAGCGTCTGTATCGGCAAGAGCCTGGGCAACTGCCTTTGTGCCGGCTGCAAGTACGGGATTTTCGAATATTCCCATAGGTCCGTTCCAGACAACAGTTTTTGCGCTCTTTACAGCGTCCGAATAAAGCTCGATGGTCTTAGGTCCGATATCTGCGCCTTCCTTGTCAGCGGGGATCTTGTCAGCGTCATGGACTTCAGTTTCGATAGAAGGATTGTCGATGGGGTCAGGGAATGCGGAGATCGTAACAGTATCGATCGGAAGAAGGAGCTTCTTTCCGGACTTCTCAGCCTTCTCCATCATCTCCTTGCAGTAGTCGACCTTTGTCTCGTCAAGGAGCGAATTGCCGACCTCATAGCCCTTTGCCTTGAGGAAGGTATAGGCCATACCGCCGCCTATGATGAGCGTATCGCACTTCTCAAGGAGAGCGTTTATTACGTTCAGCTTGTCAGCGACCTTTGCGCCGCCGAGTATTGCCACGAAGGGCCTTACGGGATCTTCAACCGCGTTCCCGAGGAAGTCGATCTCCTTCTTCATGAGATAACCGACAGCGCAGTTTCCGCCCTTCTTCCTGATATAATCAGTGACAACGGAAACGGAAGCGTGGGGCCTGTGAGCGGAACCGAAGGCGTCGCATACGAAGTCGTCAGCGAGGGCTGCAAGCTCCTCGGCAAACTTCTCTCCTGCCTTCTCGGGCTTTGTCTCTTCCTCACCACGGAAGCGGGTATTCTGAAGAAGGATGATGTCGCCTTCGTTCATCGCGTCAACCGCTGCTGTGGTTTCAGCGCCTGTTACATTGTAATCGGAAATAAACCTGACATCCTTCCCGAGTACCTCTGAAAGCCTCTTTGCTACCGGAGCAAGGGATTCCTTCTCGTTCGGGCCGTTCTTTACTTTTCCAAGATGTGAGCAGAGGATGAGCTTTGCGCCGTCCTCTGAAAGCTTCTTGATGGTGGGAAGGGCTGCTTTGATCCTGGTGTCATCCGAGATCTCGCCGTTTACGATCGGAACATTGAAATCGCAGCGTACGAGGACTCTCCTGCCCTTGGCATTAAAATCATCTACGGTCTTTTTGTTGAGAGCCATATTATCATTACCTCCTCTTTAGAAAAAATATAGGACCCGATCGAAAAATGACCGGGCCCTTTTTCTTAGATCAATTACATTGAAATTCTATTCAAGTCCTTGGGCTTAAATTCTCAATCCTTGAGCGAAGAATCAAGCTCCGCGAAGTACTTGATCGTACGTACCATCTGTGATGTGTAGGAGTTTTCATTGTCATACCATGAAACTACCTGTACCTCATAAAGGTCATCGCCAACCTTGCTTACGAGAGTCTGTGTAGCATCAAAGAGTGAACCGAAGCGCATTCCGATGATATCGGAAGAAACGATCTCCTCTGTGTTGTAGCCGAAGGACTCATTTGCCTGAGCCTTCATAGCTGCATTGATGTCGTCAGCTGTAAGGTCGCCGGCATGCTTTACTACTGCGAAAAGCAGAGTGGTTGAGCCTGTAGGGGTGGGAACTCTCTGTGCAGCGCCGATGAGCTTGCCCTTGAGCTCAG
>CAMVHB010000048.1 GCA_947167155.1 uncultured Lachnospiraceae bacterium
CTGTCAAGACCTCTGACCTGTGAACGCATCTTCTCGGAAATTGCAAGTCCTGCTGCGTCATCGCCTGCACGGTTTACTCTGAAGCCGGATGCGAGTTTTTCAGTTGACTTTGCCTGAAGACCGGTTGTGATCCCGAGCTGCCTGTTTGTGTTAGCCGCCTGCATATTGTGCTGTACTACCATGATATTTTCCTCCTTGAATTCCCCTCATCCCTAAGGGCTCTGTTGCCTTTCCCGCTTATCCCTGAGCTTTTAAAAGGCTTTTGTTTTTTGCTTACACTCAATATATCGGAGGGGCGCGAAAAAACTTTAGCCGGTTTTTTTATTTTTTTTCAAATGTACTATGCGAGCACGCTTGAAACATACTGGATCGACTTCATGGAATCCCCTTCAAATATGAATTCCAGCTTCATTGAGCCCTTCTTGTATATGAGTGTTGTGTCACTTGATGCGGAGTCAGGCTCACCGTACTTTGCCTTTATCTGATCCTTTGTAGCCGAAAGGTCGATGCCCTCTGCAGTTGTGACCATGTCATCCTTCAATGTGATGTAGCCTATCCTGTTCTTCTTGTCCTCTGCCGGATAGGTCTCGACAGTGTAGGAGCCGTAGTCATAGGTGTATGCAGTTCCCTGACCTGCGCAGGAAGGCGCCTCGAAAACCGACTTTTCCTTTCCAAGCTGTTCCTTCAATGCATCCATGTCGGCATCCGGTGAAAGAGAGACGCCGTTTACCTTGAAGATATAGCCGTCTCCTCCTGTCTTTACCTCACCACCCGTATTTTGTGCGGCCTGGGAAGTGGCATTTTGGGAAGCGTTTGAACCTCCTCCATTGCTGCTTCCGCAGGCTGTGAACAGAGATGCCGATACGGCAAAAGCAGCAGCAAGCATCAAAAATTTCTTTCTCATTTTACATCCTCTCCTTTTCTCATTCTGTCGTACTGTAGTTCTATCTCTCTATTGTATGCTTTGATCTTTTTCTCCCACTCCGCAGAAAGTATGCTGTCATCCGCTCTCGATGAGATGCCGCATTCGTTCTGAAGTATGTTACCAAAATAATCAGAAAGCTTCTCAGCCCCTGAAAGATTGAGATGCAGCCCGCTGTCATATGTGTCGAGCGAAAAATCAAGCCCTATCTCATCAATATCCTCCAGGAAATTATAATATTTCAGCCCGTATTTATCAGCATATTCCTTCATCTGCTCATCCCACTGAGGATACCAGTAGGGGTATAGGGACGGCGCCTTGATGAGTATCAGCTCCACTCCCTCCTTTTCGCAGAGCTCTCTCATCATATCAAGATAATGATAAGCATTTTCTCCGAAGCTGTAATTCGAAAGATCCCTAGGCTCCGGGATATTCTCAGCCGGCTTCACATCCACCCTCATATAGTAGCCGTTATGGGTCACATCGGGCTTATCGAAGAAATAATAAAGATCTGCTTCCTCAAGCTCCGTGATCCTCGAATGAAAACGGAGTATCGGAAAGACATATTCAATGAAGTGCTCCTTGCCGGTCATCGAAGCCCGGATGCTCTTGATCTTTGAGGAAGACCACTTCATATTGTCCAGGGTCATCCTGTTGTACTCCTCCTTCTGGGGCTCATTGAACTCCATCGCAAGGACGTTGAACACTATGGCCTTCGGCTTTTCATATTTCAGCGTCTCTTCGCAAAGATAATAAGACTGCCAGACAAGCTGCTCCGCAGAACCTCTGATATAGGAATTGATCCCGTATTTTTCCCAGAGCACCTTCGGTGAGAAATTCTCATAGACCTCGCAGTCTCCAATGAAGACCACATCATGATCCTTCCTCTCGTCATAGTACTCCGCGATCATCCCACCCTCGAGGACATCTGACATATATTTCGGCATCACGAGACGCTGAAGAAGTGCCAGGACCAGCACTGTCACAAGAGCTCCGCAGATTATACCTGTTATTTTTTTCGCAGTGTTCTTTTTCATCATGCTATCTCTGGATAAAGATCGGGATTGTATCTGTGGGTTCCGTCATGGCTTTCCGAATATTCATACACCTCTTTGTCCGGAGTCAGGAAGAATTCGGACTTGTCCGCCCGCCTTGTGGCGTCAAAATGCCTCCATGCCCCGTCAAGGTAAACGAGGTTCCAGAAATGGAGATGGGGATTGTTCGGGATCGTGCCTATATCCTTGTTCTGGATCCCTGCCCTTGTGAGCAGGCATTTTGAGGTCATGGCATAGGTATAGCAGTCGCCCTTCCTCTGTACTATTCCGCGATAAGCACCATCCGTCTCGTCAACCTTCGGCGTATTGTCATAATAACCTATATTGTCATGTGTCCAGCGGAAGATCGCATAAGCCTTTTCCTTCTCGGTCATGCCATCCTTCAATATCTTTGCAAGAACCTCATCGGCCTTCGCATTCACATAGTCCATCGTGATGACTTCAGTCTCTTTCTGAACGATCTTGACCTTGGCCGTTGCAGTAGAGGTATTTCCCGCCTTGTCAGTCGCTGTATAGATCACCTCATAGGTTCCGGGCTTTGAGGTATCAACCTGTGAATTGTCCACTGTAAGGACCGGCTCAAGATCCTCATTATCAGTGACCGTGATCCCCTTCTTGTAGGAGATGCCCTCACCCAGATTCGCGGTGATATCGGCTACTCCCTCTATCTTCGGAGCCTCAAGATCCTTCTGTTCAGTCACGATGAGCCTTCCCGTAAACTCAGTCGCATTTCCTGAGCTGTCGACTGCCTTCATGGGAACTTCAAAAACTCCGGGACCGGATGTGTCGGGACCGTTTTCACCGGTCTCCGAAAACAATATATCTGTCTTTGAATAGTCCTCTACGGACGACACAAACATCTCAGGCAAGACCTTTTCTCCGACCAGCACCGCGACATCACGGGTTGTTACCTTCGGTGCCGTATGGTCAGAGACTACAGCCTTTGATACTCCCTCGTAAAACAAAACCCTGACACCGATCTCATATTCACCGGGCTCGTCAAATACCTTGTCCGCGATAGACGGATCCGTAAAGGAGGCCTGCCTCGTATAGAAATTGAGGAAAGCGGAAATATCCGGGCACCTCTCTCCGACCTCAAGTGCGACTTCCTTCTTTACTGCCACAAAAGTCGGTATCAGAAGAAGGACGCTGAAAAAGAGCGCAATGAAGAGAACCGAAAGCAGACGCTTCTTGAAAGGCGTCACACGCATCTGCCGTCTTCTTGCAGAAAGCCTCTTTCGCTTCTTCTTTGCCCTTCTTTTTTTCCCTACGCGGATAATGAGCTTGAGCTTCTCACCCTCCGTCATATTCTCATAATTCATAAAGATAGTCCGTAGCGCTCACAGAGCATTGTAACCGTCATTACTATGAGAAGATAATCTATTTCATAGGCTCCCATAAGCCTGAAATCAGGATCAAGATAATGCGCCTTCATCTCCTCAACATACTCAGGATCAAAGACCCCGTACTTCTCTATCACCGAACGCTCAAGCCAGGGTATTTCCTTCGCATCCTTGATCATCGAGGACATCCCCGGCGCCTGGAAGGGGAATTTCTTTCTCTTCAGTATCGGATCGGGAACTATGCCCTCACCTGCCCTTTTCAGAATGTATTTCTCATTGGTCCCGTGAAGCTTGTACTTGTCCGGAACCTCCTTCAGAAATTCGATGAGCTCCATATCGAGGAAGGGATGTCTGCCCTCAACGGAATGTGAGAAGAACATCCTGTCTCCGTGTTCTCCGAGAAGATGATCACCGAGGCGAAGTTTGAGATCT
Source organism: uncultured Lachnospiraceae bacterium (assembly GCA_947167155.1). Classification (GTDB taxonomy): domain Bacteria; phylum Bacillota; class Clostridia; order Lachnospirales; family Lachnospiraceae; genus RUG306. The sequence continues at coordinate 3,753 of CAMVHB010000048.1, forward strand.
ATATAACTTCTCCTGCGCTGATCTGAGAGTCCCTTTATGTGATCGGTATTTATCGGGCTCTCACGAAGGGCGGAAAATTCTTCGAGGCTTCCCCTCACATTTTTCCCGTAGACCTTCATATGGGTCTCCCTCAGCTTCGGATGGTTCCTCTCAAAACGAAACTCCGGGTCTCCCCAAAGGCGTTCGTTCATCTCACGCTCTTCTTCCGAGTAGGCGGTCTTTCTCATATTCCTGAAAAGATCCACCATGTAGCCGGCATAGCCCGAGAACAATTCATCCGACCCCTGCCCCGTAAGAACGGCCTTCGCGGGCGACTCGCCGACAAGCTTTGAAAGAAGATAAGCCGCGCAGTCGTAACTCTCCTTCACTCCGCTCTCAGCATGGTAGATGACATCATAGAGATTGTCCCAGATCTCCCTGTCTGAAACCTTTACGCTGAAATGTTCACTTTGAGTACATTCATGCACCATCTTCTGGAAGCGGCTCTCGTCAAGATCCTCTTCCCCTATCTCTGCTGAAAAGGAATAAAAGCTGTCCAGCATGAATTTCCCTATATAGCAGGCGACTATTGAGCTGTCGAGCCCGCCCGAGATATAGAAGCCGATGGGGACATCAGCGATGAGCCTTCGTGATATTGTATTCTTCAGTATCTCACGAAGCCTCTCGGCGTAATATTTTTCGCCCTTGTCTTCTACCTCAACGGGATAGAGCATATCCCAGTATTCCCGGTCAATCACACCGTTCTCTTTGTCTATTATCTTCATGTGTCCGGGAGCGAGGGAATAGATATCCTTAAAGAAGGTGGTCGGAGATACCACTCCCGGGAAATTCATAAGCTGATCCACGGCCTTCATATTGAGGCGTCTCGGAACAAGCGGATATTCAAGTATCGCCTTGATCTCGGAAGCAAAGATAATCCTTCCGTCAAACTCGGTATAGAAGAGCGGGCAGACACCGAACTGGTCCCGAACGAGATAGAGCCTGTCCTTTACAGAGTCATAAAGCGCTATCGCAAACTGACCGTTCAGGTGGTTCGGAAAATCGTCTCCATATTCCTCATAGAGATGTATGACTGTCTCAATATCAGTCTTTGTCCGAAAGACATGACCTTTCAATTCAAGTTCCGATCGAAGTTCCCTGAAATTGTAGATCTCACCGTTTGTGACAGCAAAGATCGTCTCCTTCTCATTGAATATGGGCTGCATCCCGCCGGTGAGATCGAGGAAGGAAAGCCGATTAAACCCAAGGACAGTCCCGCGGAGTTCACGGACATCCTCGCCGTCCGGTCCCCGGTGAGCGATCCTTTGAAGCATCTTTCTTACAATATTGATGTCGATAGGGTCATTATTTTTTGTATTATAAATTCCGCTTATTCCACACATGATCAAAACCTGTTATAGATAAACTGCGAGGCATCATAGCCTATACCGTAAGTTCCGAATACGATCACAGCAACAAAGAGCCCGCCGATAAGGATGCATCGGCACCACATCGGAAGGTTCTGCATCCTGTCACGTACAGGCGCCTTTTGCTTAAATACGCTCACAAGGAAGACTATTATTATCGCTATTCCCGCGATCAAAAGATCCGCTCTTGAAAGACCGATCTCAAATATCCCGCCGCCGAAGGCTTCAGCGTACTTCCCTCCGGTGAAGACGCTTCCCATGACAGAAAAGGTCTGCCCGACATTTGAAAAGCAGTCGAAGAGGTTCAAAAAGCATATCAGGATGAAGGTCCTTATCATCATGAAGACCTTGTAGCCAAAGGTATTTGAGAAGGAAAACCGCTTATGGAACCTGTCATAAAGGGGTTCAAGCTCCTCTGAGATCATGAGGATCGCGAAATTCAAAAGTCCCCAGGTGATGAAATTCCAGCCTATGCCATGCCAGATGCCGGTCAGAAACCAGACTATGAAGGAAGATATATATACGGGGATCCTCTTTCCCATATATGCTCCGAAATGACTGCCGGTGAACTTTTTGATCTTCCCCATCCACTTGCTTATGGAAACAGGATAGAAGACATAATTCTTGAACCAGTTGCACATGGTGATATGCCATCTTCTCCAGTATTCCTTCAGGGAAGTTGAAAAATAAGGGCAGTTGAAGTTCTCGGGAACCTTTATCCCCATTACCTCTGCGGCGCCGATGGCTATATCTATGCCACCTGTAAAGTCGGCATAGAGCTCCGCAGTATAGAGTATCAGGAGAAGAAAGGCGTAGCCTCCGCCGTATATGCCGGTATCCGCTATGATAGTCAAAACGCCCGCGGACAGGCGGTCGGCGATAACGAGCTTCTTGAAATACCCGAAAAGCATGCGGGTGAGACCGTAGGAAACATTCTTCCACTCAAACTTGTGAGGAACAAAGAGCGTATCCTTCAGCTCCGAGAATCTCGATATCGGGCCCTGCACGGTAAGCGGGAAGAAGGAGATGAAAAGCGCAACTTTCAGGATGTTCTTTTCCGCCTTCTCCGTGCCTCTCTTCACATCGATGAGATAGCTTAAGGACTGAAGTGTATAGAATGATATCCCGAGAGGCACAAGGATATCAGTTCTCATTGTCCCTAAGGTCTTTACTACAGCAAGAATGCCGATATTGATCATAATGCAGAAAGCCATGAAAAGAGTGGCCTTCCTCTTTGCCTGATCCTTTTTTAGCTTCTTTTCATCCTTTGAAAGCGCCTTTCCTTCGGGTGATGAAAGAAAGGCTTTGCTTCCATCCAGTGTACGCCCTATAAAAAGCGAAAAAACATAGACCGTCACTGTAGTGACGCCTATGTATATTCCGCCCCATAGTCCCGACGAAAGATAAAAGAAATAGCTTGCTATGAGAAGCAGTACTATCTTTGCCTTTCCCGGCAGAACGTAATAGAGAACAAAAAGTATCAGTAAAAAGCCCAGAAAGGCATACGATGTGAAAAGCAATCAGGCATCCTCTTCCTGCTTCTTTTCTATCAGAGCATAGATCGCCCCTGCGGAATTGAAGTTCTCCGGCACGATATCGGAAGCGTCAAGCGTCACATCAAAGGTATCCTGGATCTCGGTCACGAGAGTCACGATGTCAAAGGAATCAAGTATTCCCGAATCAATGAGTCCGTCCTCGGTTTCATAATCAACCTCGGGATGAAGACCGTTTAAGATTGACAGCAGATCGTCCATTTTAATTCTCCTTTTTTTTACATGTTCTGAAGTGTTTTTCTGTCTATCTTTCCGTTGGCCGTAAAAGGCAGCTTTTCAAGCTTTACGGTGCGGTTTGGCAGCATATATCTCGGAAGGTGCGCTTTCAGGAATAATATGACATCCTTCACCTCGGCGTCTCCCTGGTAGAAAAGAGTGATCTTTCCCTTTTCCTTGTCATATGTGGCGGCACTCATTCCAATGCCGTCATATTCGTTTGCTATTACTTCTATCTCGGAAAGTTCTATCCTGTGACCCATATGCTTGATCTGGTAGTCCTTCCGGGAAATAAATATGAGCTCGCCCTTTTCATTGAGTTTTCCAAGGTCGCCGGTCCTGTAAATAAGCTCATGATATCTGTTGTTCAAGGGGTTCTGAACAAAGACCTCGTCGGTCCTTTGATAGTCATTGTAATACCCGAGTGTAAGGCAGGTGCCTCTGATGCAGATCTCTCCTGTCTCTCCGTCTTTGACAGGCTTACCGTCCTCTGAAAGAAGCAGTATCTCGGTATTCTTGAAAGGACGCCCGATGGGGATCGGTTCATCTGCCTCGAAATGCCTGTCTTTGTCAACATGGAAAAAGCAGCTCATCCCCGTGGCCTCGGTCGGCCCGTAAAGATTCGTAAATGACGCATCGGGAAGCGCATTCCTCCAAAGCTCAAACTGCTTGATCGGAAAGACTTCGCTGCCGAAGGCAATGTTCGTAAGAAATTCAGGAACCACCTTGTCAAAGGTCTTCATGGAAGAGATCATAGTGAGCGCCGAAACGACCCAGCAGATCGTATTTATCCTGTGCTCATTCAGAAATTCCACAAGCTTGATGGGGAAGCTGAAAAGGTTCCTCGGTATCAGCCAGGTACAGGCGCCGAACTTGAGAGTCGGATAAAGTTCTTTAAGGCAGGCGTCAAAGTACAGCGGCGTCTGGCTTCCGAATATGGTCTCGCTTGAAAAATGAAGCTCCTCGGAAAGATTCTCCACATAATCTATGACCGACCTGTGGTTTGCGATGACGCCCTTTGGAATGCCTGTTGAACCGGAGGTAAAGACCACATAGATGGGATCCGTATCAAGCTGCCGTCTGCGGACTCTTTCAAGCTCTTCATTATCTGTTTCACTTTTTGAAATATCCTCATAGAGAAGGATCTCTGCCGAAGACTCGCATTTTTGAACCTCAGGGAGAGTCTCCCTGTCAGTAATGATGACCCTCGGAGAAAGATTCTTAAGTATCAGCCGGATACGAAAATCGGGCATCTCGGAATCTATCGGGACATAGAAATTCCCGGAATAGATGACTCCGAAGAAAGCCGTAATGGTCTCGGGGCGCTTCGGCATAAAGACGACAACCGGCTCGTTTTCGTAAGCCTTCCTGCAAAGAAAGCTGCCTATGGCGCGGCTCTCATCATAGACCTCCTGAAAGGTCATCTGCCTTTCGGGAGAACAAAATGATAATTTTTTTGAACAGGACTCTATATTGTCTTCAAGATATGAAAGTACATTTGTACGCTGCATTATATTTATCTTCTTTCAAAAAGAATAGCTCTTTCCTTTTTCACGGGCTTATTGCACTCCTTGAGAGAGACCATTGAAAGAACCTCCATACAGTCGATGAAGCCTTTGCCGAGCTCATTGTCCCTCTTGATCACGGAAAGCTCCGTGCAACCCAGTATCACAGCCTCAGCGCCCTCATTGAAAAGCGAGTCTGCCACCTCAAAAAAGGAATTAAGGTCGGCTGCCTTCCCTCTCTTCACATCATCATAAATGAGGCTCATGACCTTTTTCTGCCCGGCGCTGTCAGGAGTGAGGCATTCTATGCCCTTCTTCTTCAGTCGCTCTTCAAATATACCGCTCTTCACGCTGCCGTCGGTCGCCATGACTCCGGCCTTTTTGACCCCGTTTTCGGAAAGCAGGTCGGCGGTCTCTTCTATCGCGTCTATGACATGGACCTTCAGGCTCTCCTGCAGCCTGTCATGAAAATAATGCGCTGTCATACAGGGGATCGCGATGCAGGAAACCCCTCTTGACTGGAGAAAAAGCCCCATATCTATCATCCCGGGGACCGGGTCGTCTTTTGACTCTCCAAGGATGAAGGCTGTGCGGTCCGGAACTGAAGGACAGGATGCTATATACATGGAAAGGTGCTCCTGATCACATGAGGCCTCCGTCATATCCGTCACAAGCTCCATAAAATAAGCGCTCGCCATCGGACCCATGCCGCCTATCACGCCAAGGGACGGTTCACTCAATGATAATACACTTTTTCCCATATTTTCTCCAAGCATACCGCAAGGTATTGTACTCTCCTCATGCTATTAAGTCAATGTCTTGTAGTATTCAAAAATATATTGCTGGATAAGCCCGTTATTTGGCGCATATTTTTTGAGGTCAAAGCCGGTCGGATAATGCTCGTTCAGAGCCCTTTTCATCCACACATCAACGGGAAAGACATTCATCCTGTGAAAGCCGAAGAGCGCGGTGCAGGAAGCCACCTTGATCCCGACGCCGTAGAAGGATTGAAGAGCTGAAAGGAGCTCTTCGTCATCCATCTCTGAGAGCTTATCAAGAAATCCGGGATTCTTTGAAAAAACCTTTGCGGCCGAAAGCACGTAAGGCAGGCGGTAGCCGAGGCTGCAGCCTGAGAGCACATCCTCATTTATCGCTGAAGGCTTTGGAAAGGAATATACTTCTTCGCCCTCAAAGCTGCCAAGAAACTCTCCTGCAGAGCGGCAGAGCTTTTCAACGCAGGATGAGATCGCAGGGATATTCTTTCTCTGCGATATGATAAATGAGATCAGGGCTTCAAAGGGATCCTGCCGGAGTATCCGAAGCCCCTTCCCCGCATGCGCCGCTGCAGTGAGAAACCCGTCGTTTTCGTCTATACTCTTCCTTATCTTTTCGTAATCGAAATCCCGGTCAAGATAATCCTCCCAGAATGCTTTGTCATCAATTGAGGAATAAAGGATATCGACCTCATTTTCTGCTCTCTGTGAAAATACAGCGAAGCGGTCACGTGCCGGGATCAGAAACCTCCCGTCCCCGAGAGGTTTCCATCTGAAGCACTGACCGCTGTTTGCTATCTTTGAAAGGTCTATTGGATCAAGCTTTATTATATTATCCATTCAGATGCCAGATTTCGTCATTGTACTGCTTTATGGTACGGTCCGATGAGAAGAAACCGGAATTTGCGATATTGATGAGGGCCTTCCTGTTCCAGACCTTTTCATCATCGTAATCCTCATAAACCTTTTCCTTGACTTCGATATATTCCTTTGTATCAAGAAGGGTCATGAACCAGTCCTTGTTTATGAGCTCATCATGAAGTCTCGTAAGGGATGTCATATCTCCGATCGCGGAAAGCTCAGGACCCGTGATGAAGTCGACAAGCTTCTTTATCTCTTCATCCTTCTCATAGATATCCTTTGAAACATAGCCCTTTGTATCATAGAGTTTGATGACCTCGTCTGAGCTCTTTCCAAAGATATAGATGTTCTCGTCACCAACGAGCTCATGGATCTCAACGTTCGCTCCGTCGTCAGTTCCGAGTGTCACGGCACCGTTTGCCATGAATTTCATATTGGATGTTCCCGAAGCTTCCTTTGAAGCAAGTGAGATCTGCTCGGATATCTCGGCTGCGGGTATTATCTTTTCAGCATAGGTCACATTATAATTCTCGGCCATCACTACCTTGAAGTGGTCTCTCACATCGGGGTCGTTCCTGGTAAGCTCTGAGAGGCAGAGGATGAGGTGGATTATGTCCTTTGCGATCACATAGGCGGGAGCTGCCTTTGCGCCGAATATCATTGTTATGGGGTGCTTCGGTATCTTTCCTGCTTTGATCTCAAGATATTTGTGGATTGCGAAGAGGCAGTTCATCTGCTGTCTCTTGTACTCATGAAGCCTCTTCACCTGGACGTCAAAGATGGAATCGGGATTGATGTCTACATTCTGTGCGAGTCTGAAGAAGTCTGCAAGCGCCCTCTTATTATCCCTCTTGATATCTCTGAGCCTTCGAAGGACATTTTCGTCATCCTTATATTTGAGGAGATCCTTGAGCTTATCGGCGTCAACCCGAAAGTCCTTGCCGATCAGTTCCTCTATATAAGACGAAAGCCTCGGATTGCAGTGCAGGAGCCAGCGGCGGAAGGTAATGCCGTTGGTCTTGTTGTTGAATTTCTCAGGATAGAGCTTGTAGAAATTGTTGAGCTCGGACTTCTTCAAAATCTCGGTGTGGAGCGCGGCAACGCCATTTACCGAATGACCGAAATGGATATCCATATGAGCCATATGAACCCTGCCATCATCATCAATGATGCGGACTGAAGGATCATCATATTTCTCGCGTATCCTGTTGTCAAGCTCCCTTATGATGGGAAGGAGATGCGGAACCACCTCCTCCATGTAGTCCATGGGCCACTTTTCAAGAGCCTCGGCAAGTATGGTATGGTTCGTATAGGCACAGGTCTCTGTCACTATGTCGATCGCCTTGTCCATAGTGATGCCCTCAAGCTGAAGGAGACGTATGAGCTCGGGGATCACCATTGAGGGATGTGTATCATTGATCTGGATCGCAACATGCTTTGAAAGATCCTTAAGGTCATTACCCTTGTCCTTCTGCTCCTTTATTATGAGCTGTGCCGCGTTTGAAACCATGAAGTATTCCTGATAGACACGAAGGAGCTGTCCTGCCCTGTCGCTGTCATCGGGATAAAGGAAGAGGGTAAGGCACTTTTCAAAATCGTTCTTATCAAAATCTATCCCTTCATTTCCTACAAGGCTCTCGTCAACAGAATCGAGATCAAAGAGATGAAGCCGATTCACTCCCTCTTTT
>CAMVHB010000049.1 GCA_947167155.1 uncultured Lachnospiraceae bacterium
TCAGTCTTTTCCTGCATATTTGAATACCAAAACTTGGTATTCAGTTTGTCCATGACAGGCTCAAGGGTAAGGTAGGGAAGGCAGATATTCATGAGTCCCTCGATCTCACCCATCTTGATATTCAGTGTCACTATGGCGATCATCTCAGATGGAGAGATGATCTGGGCAAACTGCGAATTGGTCTCTATCCTCTCCATCCTCGGATAGACATCCAGAACGTTCTCCCATGGTTCCCTGAGAAGCTCAACGCAGCTGTTTAATATACGCTCAATGATGAGAAGTTCTATCTCTGTGAAATCCCTGGTCTTTTCAAGGGGATTCCCCTCTCCTCCGAGCATCCTGTCAACAAAGGCAAATCCGAGCTTTGAAGCCATCTCAAGGATAATGGAGCCCTGGAGCGGCGAGAAATCCACTACTCCGAGAAGAACCGGGTTTGACAGCGCGTTCGTAAATTCCATATAAGTAACGGCCTCGGAGTTCATCACCTCAACCTGAATATTCTTCCGAAGGTAGATGGGCAGTGTAGTTGAGAGAAGCCGCCCGTAATGCTCGAATATGATCTCAAGAGTCCTTAAGTGTTCCTTCGAAAATTTTGAAGGCCGCGCGAAATCATAGTCCTTCACGACATTCTCGGAGGACTTTTTCATCTCCTCTATGTCTACATCGCCGTTTGAAAGTGATTGGAGGAGGTTGTCTATTTCGCTTTGTGAAAGGACATCACTCATCTCTTATTAAACCGTCTTGCTTCCTTCTAAATATAAACAAAACCTTCCTTACTGCGTGAGAACCTGTGAGAAGTTGATGCTGACAACAAAATTGTCGCCGAATTTCTCGTTCAGCTTCAGCCTGATAGCGTCCTGGGCAGTATCGGGACTGTCCTTGATCTCGGATACGGTATACTGGGAAACAACCTCGTTCACTATACTCTTGACCAGATCGTCATAGGTTCCCTTCTTGTCGGAAGCATTATCGAAAGGCGCTCCGTAAGTTCCGTAATTCTCATGCTTCGTATCTATGGACATGACCATATTGATATTCGCGATATGGTTCTTTCCATCCCCGTCATCCTTCAGGCTGACTGTTATAGAGGATATGGAATAATAAGCCAGCTGCTCTATCGGAATGTTCGAGGCACCGCTCTGGGACTTGCCTGCCTCAAGATCAAGTTCGATCGCTGTAGAGACCTGGGAGACAAGGGAATTCACCTTCTTCACTTCAGGAACTATGACTATCGCCATTAACGCCGAGAGAACGACATTTATGAGGCAAAGCGCGAATGTGACTACGGTAAGCAGACTCTTTTTCATTTCCTTTTCCTTCAGATTCCTTCAGAAACTATATCACCGGAATTGTATGAATTATATACCTTGACCTCAACCCGACGGTTCCTCGCCCTTCCCTCGGGAGTCGAGTTGTCAGCAATGGGATCATATTCGCCACAGCCGGAGGACTTCACATGTCCCGGGTTGATGGTGGAGCTGTCTCTTAAGACATTTGAAACATAGAGCGCCCTGTACATCGAAAGAACGTCATTGTCCTCAAATCTCTGGGAATGTATCGGGACATTGTCCGTATGTCCCTCAACCTCTATGAGATTGTTGGGATAATTGTTGAGTATGGTGCCAAGCTTCTGAACTATAGGAACAGCCTGATCCCGGAGTGTAGCTGAGCCTGAATCAAAAAGGAGAGCCCCGGACATCGTTATCCTGACATAGTTGCCGTTGAAATCGACCTCTATCATATCCTGAATGCCCATCTCGGTAGCCAGAGCCTCGATATGCTCTGCCATCCTCTCGCTTTCCTCAAGCGCCTTCTTTTCCAGCTCGGCTTTTGCCTCGGCTTCCTTCTCCTCTTCTGTCTTTTCGTCTGTGTCTACCGTACCTTGCTGCTGTCCGCTGCTGTCCGATCCGCCCGGATCTATCTGTCCGCCCTCATTCCCCTTTGACATCGTATCACCGAAGTAGTTTGAGTAATCAGGGAGCTGTGTAATGCCGCTCGAAACAAGCTTGGCGGGAACTACGGTCGAACCTCCGGTTGAGATAACGGTAGTAAAGGCAGACTGCAGCGAATTCACGATCTGAAGATACTTCTCCTCATTGATCGACGACATCGAAAACAGAAGAACGAAGAAGCAGAGAAGCAGGTTCATAAGGTCTGAGAATGTACTCTGCCACAACGGAAAGGCTTTGGGCGGATCCGGTTTCTTCTTCATCAGCCTCCACCGCCTTCACCTTCCTGCCCTCCTATCGCCGCACGAAGCGAAGGAGCAAGGAATGTCTTCAGCTTTTCTTCGATGACATGAGGATTCTCGCCTGCCTGTATTGAAAGTATCCCCTCGATCATTATGGATTTCACGGAAATCTCTATCGAATTGTTCAGCTTCAGTTTTTCGCAGGTAGGAACGCAGATCCAGTTCGCGATCAAAGAGCCGTAAAATGTTGTGATGAGGGCGACAGCCATGGAAGGTCCGATGGATGAAGGATCTGACATGTTCTGAAGCATGATGACGAGACCGATAAGAGTACCTATCATTCCCCATGCAGGGCACATGGTCGACCAGAAATCCCAGAAACCTGCAACAGCCTTGTGCCGATCGTCCATATTCGTAAGATCGGTCTCAAGGATGGATCTGACCAGATCCGCATCCGTGCCGTCCACCACCAGCATGATGCCCTTTTTCATGAAGTCATCATTTATATTTTCCGTATAGCCCTCAAGGGCAAGAAGCCCTTCCTTTCGGGCCACATTTGACATATCTATGATCTGCTGTATCGTAGTCTGGGGACTCGGGATAGCCGGTTCCTTTATGGCAAGCTTCAGGGATTTGAAGCCTCCTATCAAGTCCGGCATCTTGCGGCTGCTTGCAAGCGCCATCAAGGACCCCCCCACGGTAATGATGACCGAGGGGATATCTATGAAATATGAGATGCCTCCCGCACCGGCAGACTGGATAATACCGAACATGACAACGCCGATACCGCCGCCAAGACCAAGTAGCGAGGCTATGTCCATAAAACGATCACCGTCCTCAAGAATATATCAACACAAAAAAACACAAATAATGCCGTCTTTCCCGATAAACCATCTATGTATTTTATATGATTGCCTTCTTATTGTCTACTTTTTATTGCAAAATAGGCAATAGATTTTGTATTTTCAGGAAAGATTACCACAAAATATGGTGAAAAATAAAAGGTCCGTTTTAATGATAAACGGTGCTGACAATCATGCTGTCAGCACCGTTTGGTATTTATAGGGAATCAACTAAGGCTTATCTCTTGAGGTTTGTAAGCTCCTCAAGCATATTGTCGGACACCGTGATGATCCTGGAGTTTGCCTGGAAACCACGCTGTGTCGTGATCATGTCAGTAAACTCGGTCGCGAGGTCTACGTTTGACATTTCAAGCTGTCCGGTACTCATGGAACCGCCGTCCGATGTTATGTCAACACCTATTCCGTCGAACTCTCCGGAGTTCAATGTGGTTCCGTAGCAGTTGTCCCCGAGGGATTCAAGACCTGAAGCATTTGCAAACTGCGCTACTGCTATCTGACCGAGAAGGACGGTGTTTCCGTTGTCATAGGAGCCGTAGATCTGACCGTTTTGGGATACGGATACTCCTGTCAGTGCGCCGAGGGCCTTGCCTGCCTTTGCGGTGGAATCCGTGACCATTCCGCGGTCCGCGCCAACGGTGGAATTTCCGCCGTTCATGTAGTTTTCTGTTCTCGTGAAATCGATATTTATATTGCGAAGACCGTCCTTGAAGGTGGTTCCGCCTTCGACCTGACGGTAACCCTGTCCAGCATACTGTCCTATCAGTCTTAAGGCTTCAAGCTTGAGGACTGCTGAATTTCCTCCGTCGGATAGCCCGGCAGCGCCATCAGTATCAGCATCGGTATACGGGCTCCCTTCAGCAGTCAGATTAACATCCTTGATATTGCTGAAGGTTCCGTCAGCGGTATTGAACTGAAGCACACAGTTTGTATCTCTCTGGGTATAGGAAAGCGTTTTGTTGTAGGGATTCCAGAGAACGTATGAAGGCTTAGTATTAGCAGCACCTTCAGGAAGATTTCCGTCCGTCGTCTGATAGAACTTAGTACCGGCAGGAATACCCGATACTCCAAAAATATCCTTAATCGACTTGCTATATCCGCCAAAATCTATGATAGTATCAGAACCATTTGGAAGGGTATCTCCAATTTTACTTAAGTCAGCGGTTTTTTCCTTGTAGGAGATCAGCGACCCGGCCATCGTAAAATCAGAACCGATCGTATAGGTGTCTGTTTTGGTTGAATCAGGATCTCCGAAGACACGCGCAAGGAGCATTTCCTTCTCGTTATTTATTACTTCCTCTGTTGCTGAAGGGTCTTTAATGTTCGCATTCAGCCACTGATCAAGGATATCATTCTGCTCACTGTCATAGATATTCGTAAGCTTTACGGTGTAGGTCCCCTGGCTCTCATCAAGCAGCTTTGTTGTGAACCTTGCCGTATAGGAATAACCGAGATTGTCATAGAATGACAGGGTGAACGCTCTTCCGCTCTCTGAATTGATATTTGAATCCGTCTGGTCGATGACGCCGGTCACGTTTGCTTCCTCGGTAGCCTCAGGCTCGGAGGTCTTGTTCTCTGCGCTCATGATACGAAGCGGAGAAACCGTATCCCTCTGTATAGTCCTTGAACCGTCCGCATTAGTGACTGCCTGCCAGCCCTGTACGAGGTAGCCTGTGGTAGTCATGGCAAGAGAACCGTTTCCGTCAAGATAGAAGGAGCCGGCCCTTGTGAAGAGATTTTCCTTGCCGTTGTTCACAATGAAAAAGTTTGTGGAATTGGCATCGGTGAGTTTGATGTCGAGGGCGTCACCCGTAGACTGTGCGGAACCGCCGGAGGTAATGGATATCTTTGTCGCACCTGTTGTAACACCAAGACCGATCTGCTTCGCATTTTTTCCGCCGGTAGTCTCGGTAGCGCCGGAAGCAGAGGATGTGGTCTGATACATTATATCCTGGAAAGATACGGCCGTGGATTTGAATGCGGTCGTATTGACGTTTGCGATATTGTTACCGATGACATCCATGCGTGTCTGATGGGTCTTAAGACCTGCTACGCCGGAATAGAGTGATCTCATCATAAGGCAGTTACCCCCTGGTCATAAATCATTCCGTCCATGGAGAAGATCGTTCCTTACACATCCTTGTGATGAGGAGAATTTACATGTTCAAAGATAATATCGGACTAATCGAAGATAAATTTAGCTGTTTTCTTCGATTTTTTCGGAAGTATTTTCTTCAGAGGTTTCCTCTCCCTCAGACTCATCTGTTTCTTCTGTTCCCGAAGCTCCCGTCACAGCCTCAGCTGCCTTTTCTTCATCAACTTCTTTTGCGGGCTCTTCTTCAGACGTTCCCGCAGCTTCTTCAGCCGCCTTTCTCTGTGACTCAATGATCTGCTCGACCCTGTTGTAAAGCGCTGTGAGATTGTCTCTGTTTTCCTGTTTTATGGAAGAGCGAAGGTCGTCAGACATTGAATTGTAAAGATCAACAGCCTTTACGATATCCTTCTCGTCGGCAGCCGTGACCCTGTCAAGCGCCGGAAGCTTTGAATAGAGCTCGGCAAAGGTCTGAAGAGTGTAATTGTTCTCGGCATAGGTAGTGTCATAGACTGATGAGACCTGGGAAGCCTTGTATTGCTTTCCGTCGATCGAGACCATCTTCTCTCCGTCAACTTCAGTCACATAATCCACTATCCCGTCTACTGTCTTGCCATCTTCGTCCTTTACCTCGACATACTTCCCGACATAGTTCTGAATGCTCGTATTCGTAATGGACTTTTCCATATTCTGAAGGGATTCGACCTGGGACAATGTCGACATCTCTTTTACATACTCGGTATTTGAGGTGGGCTCCATCGGATCCTGATACTGCATTTCAGCTACAAGAAGCTTTAAGAACAGATCCTTGCTCCCGGAATTTGTCTTTTCCGCGCCCTTTCCAGTCGTGGTACCTCCGGAAGCCTTCTGCGCCTTGTCCGATAACGCTACGCCATCTTTAATTTCCTGAATCAGTGCCATGATAAGCCTCCTTTTATGCGTTGATATTCAATGTGCTTCCGTTTTCCTTCATGATGCGGGCAGCTAGAAGTTCATCCTCGTTGAGATCCGTGATGTCGCCGCTTTCAAGCTCGTTCATGTTAAGTGACCTTACGCCCTGTCTCCTGCCGTCATTTCCTTCGGATGGATCGGCGTCAGCCTGTCTCCCCTCCTGACTGTTCATATCATTCTTCGGTGCGTTCCCTTCTTCGAGATTTCTTTCGAACTCATGGGCATCGGCCGTAACCGTAACACTCTCGATCTTTAATCCCTGAGCCTCAAGATTGTTCTTCACTATAGCCATCTGCTCTTCCATGGCAGTTTTCACATTTTCATTCTGGATGTTGATGCGGGCAGTGAGCTGTCCGTCCTGCTCGGAAACGTGGATTATCATCTTCCCGAGATTCTCGGGATTGAGCTGGAGTTCCATGGTCTTAAGACTCTCAGTCACTACCGTCCTTACGCCGGAGATCATCTGACGGGCTATTTCAGCCGGATTGATCCCCTGCTGGGTATAGGGTGTCACCGGAATCTCCGGAGTTTCCATGGTTCCTTCAGCAGCAAATGCGTTGTTGCTTAATATATTCGAATTTGAAGCAAACTCATTTTCTCTCTGATTCTGACCGGAAAGAGGATTCTGGTTCTGATCGGGAGCAATGCTATTCACCGGCTCATTCAGCCTCCCTTCGGGCTTTGCCTTTATGTCTTCCGGCGAAGCATCTTTTGAAGAGGTCTTCACATCTGAAAGGTTTTTCTCATCACCTGAAACGATCGCTTCCTTTGTCCCGTCAGAAGAAGTTGCTTTAATGGGAGCGGCCGCATCAGCTTCGTTCGTTTTTCCAGCCGGTCCTTTTTCTCCGCCTTCCTCCTTGACCATGCCGTCTGCGGGTGTATTCAGGGAATCTTCGGTTCTGACAGTCGTTATCGCATTTTCTTCTGACTGGCCTTCAACTTCAGAAAGAGGATCCTTTTCAGTAGTCGTTTCAGCAAGCGAAGGTTCTGTCTGTTCTGACAATATGGGGGCATTTGTCGTTTCAGCCTCTCCCTCGTTTTCCAAAGAGATCATGTTTCCATCTTCAGCCACGATCATGTTTTGAGCTGCATTAAGTTCTTCCATGCCAAGTCCTGTCGCGGAAGAAAGCTCACCTGAAAGCTCAAACACCGAATTCTTAAGCTGCGAAAAGCCGTCCGTCAAAAGAAGCTCGGACTGATCCGAAATACCCGAAAGCTTCATAAAAAGCATTGAAAGCTTTGAAACATCGGAAAGATCGATATATGATAGAGAAAGTTCCTCCATAGCTTTCTCTATGTCTTCATCAGAGACATCAAGGACCTTCTTTATCTCCTCTTTCACATCATGCTCGAATTTTTCTACAGCGTCCTTCACCTTCCCGTCATAGGAGGATATGGCGTCCTTCTTTTCTGAAGGGGTTGTTTCCTTTATCCTTGCCCGGGTCCCCCCAAAAGAAGCACTTTCGTTCTTTGATGCGGCGGGGGAGGAAATCTCATTGATAGAAGACACGGAAGCACTTCTCTCCTGCCCTGCACTCTTAAGATCATGAATAGAAGTTGAGATCTTTGCCGTGATCACGGCTGTGAAATCCCCTGAGCCTGCCCCCTCAAGGTCACGAAGCTTCTTGAAGCTTCCGGCGCTCATTTCGGGATTATTGCTAAGGGTAATGCCCAATGCATCCACTGCACTCATCGTTTCAGTCCTTTCAGTATTGATCAAAGGTGCCTTCCCGTGGCAGAGGCTGCTTTGCACTCCCTTGCAAAGAGGAAAAGTAAGATACATCTTTTCAAGTTCTTTATCGGACAGGGCAGGAAAAAACTTTAGTGATAATTATTTCGGATTCATAATTGCTGTGACACTGGCAGCGATCTCGGGATCCATTGCCCCAAGTATATTTCCGCGCGAAGTCGCACTCATGGCATCAAGTATCCTTGCCACGAGAGAGAGATTGTTTGTCATTGTATCAAAGATCGCAGCAGCCTGCTTGGGCTTCATCTCGGAATATGCCTTTGCGTATTCCTCAACCTCCTTGTTGGTCGTCTCCTGCCCGACGACCTGCTTATAAAGTGCTGCCGCATTCTCCGGCTCTATCTCCTCATAATATTTTCTGTATTCGGATGCAGCGGGCGCATTATTGTTGTATACGATATCCTCATACCATTCCTGCTTCGCCTTCTCAAAATTTGCCTCATTTGCCTTGTAGGTAATGAGCTCATCGGCCTTCGCCTGAAGATCCGAAAGGGTTGCGGAATCTGTATTGCCCTTTTCCTTGAGCTCTGCAAGTTCAGCCTCAAGCTCTTTGATCCTGGCAACAGCCTCCTCCATGGTCGCAAACCGGTAGGCCTGATCCTCCTCCGTATATTCCTTTACCTCGGGAAGTATCTTGTTGATGAGGGGAACATTCTTGAATATGGGATACATTACGGTGGAGCCGAAGCCCCCGACGTCAGTCTTTACAATGAGAGCGAAGATGGCAAGCCAGATGACGATAATGAGTATCGCGACGATGAATACTACAAAGCCGCCGCCCTTTTTCTCCTCACCGTCTTCGTCATCTCCTTTTTTGCCCTTCTTATTTTTCTTTTTTCCTTTTGTATCCTCCGCGTCCTTACCTTTATCCTCTGCGGGGACATTCTTTTTTGCCCTTGTCTGGTCTGCCATATCAATCTTCCTCTTCTGTCACGGAATGTGTATAGCTCGTTAGCTCATCTATTTCCTTTATCTCGGCGGCCTTCAATTCTTCCTTGAATCTTTCAAAAGCGTGTTCTCTCAGCTTTTCGTGGGTCTTCCTGTCTTTCATCACAGTGTCCAGGCGTTTTCTTGCCTCTTCAAGTGCTTTCTCGGCCTTCTGCACGTTGATGAGCTGATCCCTTATCAGGGATCGCATCGCGTCGATAGAATTCCTGCAACGCTGAATTTTCCTAAGATCAAGAACACCATGCATCAGATCAGAAAGCTGTTTTTCGTAAGAAGCGCGGCGTACTATGAGCTCCTGAAGTTTTTGCTGCTCGGTATTAAGAGCGTTTGCCGCGATCGTATAATTTATCTTCTCCTGCTCCTCAAGTTTTTGCTTGAGTACGAGGACATTTTGCATTCTGTAAATGAATTTGGCCATTTCGCTCTCTCCTTATGAATCTGAAGGAGGTACGGGATCGGGCGGAAACATCTCCTCAAGACGTTTTATCTCGTCTTCAAAGGTGAATTTTTCGTCTGTTGCCTGAAGAAGATAACCGTTCACCTCGTCTATCTTCGAGATCGCGAAGTCTATATTCTTGTTCGAACCCTTCCTGTATGCGCCGATATTAATAAGATCCTCCGCCTCGGAATAGGTAGCCATTACATTCTTGAGCTTTCCTGCAGATTTCTTGTGTTCCTTGTCCGCGACGGCGGACATTACTCTCGAGATAGATGCCAGAACATCTATTGCAGGATAATGATTTTTCTGTGCAAGTGAACGGTTCAATACTATGTGCCCGTCGAGAATGGAACGGGCTGTATCGGTGATCGGCTCATTGAAGTCGTCTCCGTCCACAAGAACCGTATAGAGCCCTGTGATCGAGCCTTCGGCTGCATTTCCCGCGCGCTCCAAAAGTTTCGGAAGCTCAGCGTAAATGCTCGGCGGATAGCCTCTTGTCACGGGCGGTTCACCGGTCGCAAGCCCTATCTCGCGCTGAGCCATGCAGAATCGGGTAAGGGAGTCCATCATGAGAAGGACATCCTTCCCCTGGTCGCGGAAATACTCTGCTATGGCGGTCGCTGTCTTTGCGGCCTTCTGGCGGATAAGGGCAGGCTTGTCGCTTGTCGCTATAACAACAACCGACCTCTTCATACCCTCGGGACCAAGATCGTGCTCAACGAACTCTCTGACCTCACGTCCACGCTCTCCGATGAGCGCAAGAACAGTGATGTCGGCTCTTGTGTTCCTCGCAAACATTCCCATCAGAGTGGACTTTCCGACACCGGAGCCTGCGAATATGCCGATACGCTGACCTTTTCCAACGGTAATAAGACCGTCCACTGCCTTCACTCCCAAAGGAAGAGGCTCCTTTATTATGACCCTTGACATGGGGTCCGGGGGCTCCTCCACTGCGGGATAATAATGCCTGAAATGCATAGGCTCGTCCGTATCCGTAGGCTGACCTATACCGTCAAGGGTATGCCCGAGAAGCTCCTCCCCGACCGGGATCATGAGCGGCTTCCCGGTATTTTCAACGAGACAGCCTATCTTTATCCCTTCGGTCTCCTCATAGGGCATGAGTATCAGCCTCTTGTCACGAAAGCCGACAACCTCGGCCATTATCGCCTTCTCGTCATCAACTATGATCCTGCAAAGATCGTTTAATTTTGCCTCGGGGCCCACCGATTCTATCGTAAGTCCAACTACCTTCATAACTTTTCCGAGATGACGATAGTGATGATTATTAAGTACACTGTAGTATTTCGCGGTATCCATTATTCTATACTCAAGGCCTTCAGATCCTTTACAAGGCTTTCAAGCTCTGTATCGACGGAGCAGTCAAAAACCCCTCCGTCGGTTTCTATGAGGCAGCCGCCTTCTGAAAGTGTCGGATCCTCAATGATATCTATAGAGGCACTCTCTCCCACCTTTTCTCTGAGATAGGCCTTCTTTTCGTTCATGGCAGAAAGCTGGGACGAACATACATGGATCAGGAATTCCTTTGAATTCTCTATGCCTGAAAGAGCGTTTTCTATAAGTTTCAGCAGGATCTCCTTCTTGTCCGAAAATTCGATCGAGAAAAATTTTGAAAAGACGTCAAGGATCGTATCCAGAAGGTCACCTTCCATCTCCTGCTCTTTCCTCAGGTACTCGCTCTTCAACTCTTCCTCGCGTTCGTAAAGAGCTTTCTCTTTGTCTGAAAACTCATTGAAAGCTTCTATCTGTCCCGCCTTGTATCCCTCCTGTCTCCCCTCCTCAGTGGCATTCGACCTGAGCGCAGTCGCCTTTTCTTCAGCGTCTGAAAGGATCTCATCTGCCTGCTGTCTCGCTTCTTCTATTATCTTTTCAGCCTCGATGCGGGCCTCCTCAGTGAGTTCAGCGGGAGACAGCTGCGGCTCAAAAGCATCCTCCCCTTTCTCATCCTCATGTCCTTCATCATAGGCATCATCACCCGGGAGAATGGGAAGATTATCTTCTGACAGCGCAAAAAGAGGATTTCCGTCCGAATCGACAGGGATGATCACGTTCCCCTCCTCGTCCGTGGGATAAGTGACGGTCCCGTCTTCTGCAGTCTCTACCTGATCGAGATACTGCGCGATAAGGTTCCTCCGGTTTTCCTCTTTTCTTCTCGCGGCCTTTTCCCTGTATCTTTCGACCGCCTCCTCCATCCTTTCGTTCGAATCTATAAGGACGGAGTCTTCGCTTTGCTGCTGTGCAAAATATCTTATTACTTTTTCAGACAACCAGGTCGTCACCTCCGCCCCTGGAGATTACGATCTCTCCGGCATCCTCGAGCTTCCTGATGACGCCGACGATCTTCTGCTGGGCTTCCTCTACATCCTTCATACGTACAGGTCCCAT
>CAMVHB010000050.1 GCA_947167155.1 uncultured Lachnospiraceae bacterium
AGAGCTGGCGACTCCGTCATCCCCAATCTTCTTGAAAGCGCTTTCATTTAGTGTTAAAATACCCCATTATGATAAACAAAGAAGCTGACCCTCATGAAGAGAATATCACTGTCGCCTATCTTGTGAAGCTTGTGCTTCTTGCGGCAGTTATAGTGCTGATGGCCTTCACGCCGCTTGGTTATCTCAGGGTCGGAGCCCTTTCTATCACCTTTCTCGTGGTACCTGTGACCGTCGGCGCCATCGTCCTCGGTCCCTTCGGCGGAATGATCCTCGGCGCGATCTTCGGGACCACATCCTTTGTTCAGTGCTTTGGAATAGATGCCTTCGGGACAACCCTTTTTTTGATCAGTCCTATCTATACCTTCATCTTCTGTATTCCTACCAGAATGCTCATGGGGCTTTTTGCGGGGATAGCGTTCAAGGCTCTTTCAGGCGCGAAGAAGAAGGGCGTCCGGATATCGGCTGTCTTTGTGACATCGATACTCGGTCCTATTTTTAATACGATCTTTTTCATGTCAGCTCTTTGTGCCTGTTTCTACAATACTGATTATATCCAGGGCTTCGTGACCACACTTGGCGCTTCAAATCCCTTCGTCTTTGTCATCCTCTTTGTAGGAGTGAACGGGATCATAGAGATAATAGTGAACTTCGCAGCCTGCTCCGCGGCCTCTATCGCAATACTTTCCGCCGAGTCGAGGAACCCTTCAAACGGCTATGTGAAGAGCACTGAAAAAATAGCAGGTAAAGAAACCAAAGATAAGGAAATCAAAAAGAAATGAAGGTACTTGTTGTTGGAAGCGGCGGAAGGGAGCATGCCCTCTGCTGCTCGATCAAAAGCTCAAAAAAAGTTGAAAAACTCTACTGCGCACCCGGAAATGCCGGGATTTCAGGCGTTGCGGAGTGTGTCCCGATCAAGCCCATGGATTTTGAAGCCATGGCTTCTTTTGCGCTTAAGGAAAAGATAGACCTCACTGTGATCGGTATGGACGATCCGCTCGTAGGCGGCATCGTAGACGTATTTGAAGAAAAGGGACTCCGCGTATTCGGGCCGAGGAAGAATGCTGCGATCCTTGAAGGCAGCAAGGCTTTTTCAAAAGACCTCATGAAGAAGTACGGCATCCCTACAGCGGATTATTTTGTCGCAAAGAGCCCTGATGAGGCACGCGAATATCTCAAGACCTCGAAATATCCGATAGTCCTGAAGGCTGACGGTCTTGCGCTCGGAAAAGGGGTCCTCATCTGCAATGACAGTGCCGAGGCTGACGCTGCCGTCAAAGAGCTCATGGAGGACAAAAAATTCGGCTCCTCCGGGGATGAGATAGTGATAGAGGAATTCCTTGAGGGACCTGAGGTTTCCGTTCTTTCCTTTGTTGACGGCGATACTGTAAAGATAATGGCCTCCGCCATGGATCACAAGAGGGCCGGAGACAATGACACGGGCCTTAATACCGGCGGAATGGGAAATATCTCGCCGTCTCCTTATTACACAAAAGAGGTCGATGACTTCTGCCAAAAGAATATATATCAAAAGACAGTTGACGCCATGAAGGCTGAGGGGCGCCCCTTCAAGGGAGTGATCTTTTTCGGCCTCATGATCACAAAAGACGGTCCGAAGGTCCTCGAATACAACTGCCGCTTCGGCGATCCCGAGGCCCAGGTGGTGCTTCCGAGGATGGAGACTGATATCATAGATGTGATGGAGGCCTGCATTGACGGGCGGCTTTCAGATATCGATCTTTCCTTTACAGAAAGGGCATCGGTCTGTGTAGTCCTTGCAAGTAACGGCTATCCGCTGTCATATGAGAAAGGCTTCAAAATAAAGGGTCTAAACGATCCCCTCTTTGAAAACAAGGATTTCTTCGTCTTCCACGCAGGCACCTCAAAAAATGAAAATAATGAGATCATAACATCCGGCGGCCGCGTCCTTGGAGTAACAGCCCTCGGCGATGACCTTAAAGACGCAAGGAAAAAGGCTTACGAAGCGATAGAGCACATAGATTTTGACAACAAATATTTCAGGCATGATATTGGACACGCAATAGATGAGGTTTAGTTTTCAGTAATTGGTTTTTTGATCAGGAGGTAAAAAATGTCAGAGTATGGTTTTGGCGGAATGATCCAGAAGCTCAAGGCTTCACCCAAGAAGATCGTTTTCACGGAAGGAACGGATCCGAGGATCCTCGAAGCTGCGTCACGTCTGCTCGCCGGTAATTTCCTTCATCCCATCCTTCTTGGGAAGGAGCAGGAGGTATTTGACGCTGCCGAGGAGGCAGGCTTCAATATCAAGGGCGGAACTATCATCGATCCTTCGAACTACGACAGGTTTGACGAAATGGTGGAGTTGTTCTGCGAGCTTCGTAAATCAAAGGGTGTGACTCCCGAACAGGCAAAGGGCATCCTCTCGGGATCGAATTATTTTGGAACGATGCTTGTAAAGATGGGAGTTGCTGACGCGCTGCTCGGCGGTGCGACCTATACAACAGCGGATACCGTACGTCCCGCTCTTCAGCTCATCAAGACAAAGCCCGGAAATTCGATCGTTTCATCCTGCTTCATCCTTGTAAGAAACGCTGCTACCGGTGATCGTGAGCTTCTTGCAATGGCTGACTGCGCGATCAACATCAACCCCACAGAGGATGAGCTTGTTGAGATCGCCGGTGAGACAGCAGAGTGCGCAAAGGTTTTCGGTATTGATCCAAAGGTCGCCTTCCTTTCATATTCCACACTTGGCTCCGGAAAGGGCGATGATGTTGACAAGATGAGAAATGCTACTGCAAAGGCGAAGGCGAAGTTCCCCGACCTTCCGATCGAGGGTGAGCTCCAGTTCGACGCAGCCGTGTCTCCCCGTGTTGCAAGAACGAAGTGCCCGGGATCCGAAGTGGCAGGTCATGCGAACACCTTCATCTTCCCCGACATCAACGCCGGAAACATCGGCTACAAGGTCGCTCAGCGTCTCGGAAACTTTGAGGCCTATGGTCCCATCCTCCTCGGTCTTAACGCTCCCATCAACGACCTTTCAAGAGGCTGCAATCCTTCCGAGGTTTACTCGATGGCTATCATTACTGCAGTTCTTGCCTGCAAATAAGAAAAGGAAGCAACATGGCTGGTGAAAGCTGGGTCCTTCTCAGAAAGGGCGCTGACTTTGAAAAAATAGCAAAAGAAAACAATATCGATCCCGTTACCGCAAGGATCATAATAAATAGAGGCGTGCCGGCCGGTGAGGTCGGCACGTTTCTTTCTGCCGGGACACAAAACTTCATAGATCCCCGTCAGATGAAAGACATTGAAAAGGCCGCGGATGTCATCATTTCCTCGATCAAAGCAGGTGAGCCCATCCGCGTCATCGGCGACTATGATGTAGACGGCATCAATTCGACCTACATACTTCTGATGGGGCTTCGCCGCGCGGGAGCAAATTGCGACTATTCGATACCAAATCGTGTCGAGGACGGCTACGGCGTCAATGTCAAAATGATAGACAAGGCGTTTGGGGACGGGGTAAAGTGCATCATCACCTGCGACAACGGCATTGCTGCCTTCGATGCGATCGCCCACGCAAAAGAGCTTTCAATGAAGGCAGTGGTGACCGATCATCATACAGTGCCTTACGAGGAAAAGGACGGGGAAAGATCTGACATCCTTCCTCCGGCGGATGCTGTCGTCGATCCCCACAGGTCTGACTGCCCTTATCCTTTCAAGGATATCTGCGGGGCAGTGGTTGCCTGGAAATTCATTATCGTCCTCTATGAAAAGCTGGGTATCCCCGTGTCAGAAGCTGACGTATTTATTCCAAACGCAGCATTTGCAACTGTTTGCGATGTCATGCCGCTAACCCTTGAAAACAGGGCGATTGTGAAAGTCGGTCTCTCAAGAATGAAGAAAGACAGCCCTCTTGGGATGAGGGCCCTGATCACTCGCTGCGGTCTTGACACGGGTCCGATAATGGCCTGGCACCTTGGCTTCATCCTCGGTCCATGCTTTAATGCCACAGGTCGCATAGACTCAGCTGACATAGCGATGAACCTTCTTCTTTCAAAAAGCAATGAAGAGGCTTCATCCCGCGCCCTTTCGATCGTCACCATGAATGACGAGCGAAAAGCCATGACGGAAAAGGGCGTCAATGACGGCCTTTCCATGCTCGAAAACTACGACCTCCAAAAATATCCCGTCATCGTACTCTTTATCCCCGATATCCACGAATCCATCTGCGGGCTTGTAGCCGGGCGCATCAAGGAAGCTACAAACCATCCCGTCTTTGTCCTTACGAGAGGGGAGAATTGCGCCAAGGGAAGCGGAAGATCAATAGAGGCTTATCCCATGTATGACAGGATGAAGGCTTGTGAAGAATTGTATCTGAAGTGGGGCGGACACCCCATGGCAGCCGGGCTTTCCATGAAAGAGGAGGATATCAATGTCTTCCGCGAAAGGATAAATGAGAATCCTTCACTCGAAGAGAATGACTTCAAAAAAAAGATAATGATAGACTGCGACATGCCGCTTTCCTATCTCTCTGCCCATACACGGCTTATCGACGAGATGGAATATCTCGAGCCCTGCGGAGTGAAAAATGAAAAGCCGTTGTTCGCGGAAAAAAATATAAAGCCTCTATCAGCCAAAGTAATAGGGCGTGATCGGCATTTCATAAAGTTCATTCTTCCCGCCGGAAATTCTTCGATCGAAGCCCTTTATTTCGGTGACTATGAAGAAATGCGGGCGCATTATGAAAAAAGGTATTCCTGTGAAGACTGGGAAAATCTCCTTCACGGGAGAGAAAATGATATAATGATCACTATAGCATACGAGGTCTCATGGAATGAGTATAATGGCATAAAGAAACCACAGGTAAAGATCAGGCATTATAAGTAAGGGGGAAATATGGCAAAGATTGAGAATTATACGTTTGATTCCTGCGATGATGAGGGAACAAAGATACACGCAGTAAAGTGGACGCCCGACGACGGGAAGGCGAAAGCGGCGATCGAGCTCTGCCACGGCATGATAGAGTATATCGAGCGCTACAGCGAGTTTGCGGAGTTCCTCGCAGACAGAGGCTTTGCGGTATTCGGACATGACCACATTGGACACGGCGAGTCAGTAAAAGATCCTTCCGACCTCGGAAACCTTCATACTGATACGCCCTCAAAGACAGTGATCGAGGACATGTTCACGCAATATAAGCTTATGAGAGAGCAATACCCTTCATTGCCCTGTTTCATCCTCGGCCACTCCATGGGCTCATATCTTCTTAGGAAAATGCTCTCAGTCCATGCAAACGGGCTTTCAAAGCTTTCCGGCGCGATAATAATGGGAACCGGAACCGAAAACGATCTTGCGATATCGATAGGCACAATGATAGTGAAGAAGAGCATCAAGAAAAACGGAAGGGACTTCAAGAGCCCCTCTGTCGCGAAGCTCATGTTCGGTCCCGCCTACAAGAACTTTGATATAACGGGAAGCGATCCTTCCAGAAGCTGGCTTTCAAAGAATATCGAATCGGTAAAGAAATATTATTCCGATCCGAAGGACACCTTCATGTTCTCGGTGAACGGTTACCTTCTGCTCCTTGAGTGCACAAAGTTTGACAACAATATGGAAAACATCAAAAAAATAAGGAAAGACCTTCCCATTCTCTTCGTTTCCGGATCGGATGATCCTGTCGGCGGTCTTTCAAAGGGAGTGTCAGCGGCTTATCAGAAATTCGTCAACGCGGGGATAGAGGATGTCACCCTGAAACTCTATGAAAACGACAGGCACGAGCTTTTGCAGGAGACTGACAGAGAAAGGGTATTTTCGGATATTTACGACTGGATGGATAAGCGCTTGAAATAGTCCTTCATTACCCTGCCAGATCCATTATCCTGTCTGTGACATAGACAGCAACGCAGGCAAGGGTTGCTGTAAGAGGTAGATTTGCCCTGAAAAGCCCAAGAACCATAGCGACCGCAAAGCCTATCACAGCGCTTAAGATGTTCGCTGTTGAGAAAAAGACGCTCGGCACCGTCATCGCAGTGAGGCAGGCAAAGGGTACGTAATAAAGAAAGCGCTTCACATAGATATTTTTGATCTCACGGCGCAGAAGAACGAGAGGTATGGCGCGTATCGCATATGTTGTGAGCGCCATTATGAGGAGGTAGATCATAATGTTCTTGTTTTCAGGCATTTTGATCAGCCTCCTTTTTTTCTTCGGGAGTCGGGAAGAAAAGCGCTCCGACGAATGCGGCGGTGAGAGTGCATATTATCACGCGAAAGCCGCTTGAGATATTCTCGGAAAAAACGGGTACAAAGTACATCAATAGAGAAAGTCCCATTGAAATGAGCGCGACAATGGCAGTAGGACGGTGCTTTGTAGCCGGAGGCACGACGATCGATACAAACATCCCGAACAGC
The DNA here is from genome assembly GCA_947167155.1 of uncultured Lachnospiraceae bacterium. Classification (GTDB taxonomy): domain Bacteria; phylum Bacillota; class Clostridia; order Lachnospirales; family Lachnospiraceae; genus RUG306. The sequence goes on from CAMVHB010000050.1 coordinate 6,388, forward strand.
GCTATTCCAAGCGCTGAGAGTATCCTTTCGGAAAGTATGTTTCCGGCAACAGAGCCGATAAAGGTACCTGCCGTCCATGAAAGGATGGGAAAGATCTCAAGCCCGGCCATGAAGGAGCCTGTGAGAGGCTCGCTTCGGGTGGAAGAGACTCCGAAGATCTCGTCCGTGTTCCCATAGGCGATAAGGAGGCGCTTTATGGTGCCGGTCCCTTTTGCGAGCTTTTGTGTAAGTGTCAGGCTCATGAGACCGTATCTCATATTGATAACGAGTATCGTGAGGAAGGTCTCAAAAAAACTTGCCTCAGCCATAATGAGCGTGATCCCGGCAAACTGCCCGGCGCTCGCAAGATTTGTAAAGCTCATTAACGCTGCAAGCGGCGCGTTAATCCCGGCATCCTTGGCCGTGATGCCGAGCGCGAAGGAAACGGCAAAATAACCGGCGCAAATCGGAAGTGAAAGTAATGCGCCGGCTTTGAATTCTTTGAAATTGATGAGGTGTTTTTGTGGCATTATTATTTTTCCGATGAAGCAAAGAAATCGTCTATCTGTTTGATGATCTCAAAGGAGGACTGCGTCTTTAAAAGATAACCCGCAGGATTCAGGCTCATCACGGCCATCACGGATTCACGATCGCTCTTTCCGGTCAGGAACATGACCGGGATGTCCTTGTATTCCTCCTCAGCGCGCATCATTGAAAGGACCTGGCGTCCGTCAACTATCGGCATTTCATAATCAAGCAGGACGAGATCCGGTATCTCAAGGGCAAGAGCCTTCATGGCGCGTGCTCCGGAATTTGCGAGTGTGATCTTGTATCTGTCGTCGAGCCATTCCTTGATCTTCCGAAGCATCGTGCCGGAGTCATCGACCACGAGGATCTTTTTCCTGTGGCGGACGCCCACGTTTGTGAGAAGGTCAATGCCTATCTTCATTGAAACTTCCTCAACGTTTATGGGACGAAGGAAGTCAAGGCGCCTCTGCGCCGCAGGGAGTGTTCTTTTCAGAGTCTCAAGCTCTTCCGGATCACCTATAAGATAATAAGGCGTCTGGCGCTCATCTATCCTGTCCGAGATATAGGTGAGCAATTTGAGATCTTCGGCGATCTCCGGGCTTGAATAGATTACGACGGCATTGTGTCCGCTTTCGCGGCTCAGAGAATCTATATTTGCATTTGCTATCTTTACGATATTTCCGCCCGCTTCGAGCTTTTGAACCAGAGAGGTGATGATATAGCTCTTTCCCTTTTCTATAACGAGGATGGAATTTCTTCCACGATCCGTCATATCAGACATTTTCCTGCTCCTTTTTCAATAGACCGATAATGATATCAGCCTCTTCTATTATCTCATCTGTTGCAACATCTGTGACAAGCGCTGTGAGTCTTGTCATGTGGTCAGTCGTTCCTTCCGGAAGCCTTATTTCCTTGAGAGATGATAATGCGCTGTCGACCCCGTCAAGGTCAAATGCATCCGCGCTTTCCTTTATCGCAGAAAGGATGTCAATGATCTCGTCATAAGAAGCCTCTCTTTTGTCGGAGTCGTCGCCGTCGTCTGCGAACGGACGAAGGACATCCTTAAGGGCATTATATTCGGCGAGCACCTTTTCCGTCTCATTATTTATGGTTTCAAGGTCATTTTTGTCTCCGGCTTTTTCGAGCATGAAGAACTTTTTTGAAAGCTCCATCGCGCCTATCGTCCTTGCTGTGGATTTCAAGGCATGAACTTCTATAGTGTAATCCTTGATGAAGCCGTTTTCAAGGCAGTCGCGTACTTTGGCGGTCTTCATGTCTATGAGGCGGTAGAAGTCGCCCAGGAAGGAGAGAAAAAGTTCTTTGCTTCCCGAATTCTTTACACCCTCCTTTGAGTCGATCCCGGGAAGAGACGGGAGGTCCTTGTCGTCGTCGGGAGAACCTATCACTACCTTTTGGCTTTCCACCTTCTCACGGGGGAGATACAGCCTTATCTTTGAGCAGATGGTGCTCATCTCGATGGGCTTTGGAACGAAATCGTTCATCCCTGCAGCAAGAAATTCCTCCTTCGCGCCCGAAAGTGCGTTTGCGGTGAGGGCGATGATGGGGACGTTTTTCATGTAATCGCTTTCCCTTGACCTTATCTCTTTTGTGCATTCCACGCCGTCCATCTCAGGCATCATATGATCCATGAAGATAATGTCATAGGCGTGATCGTCGATCATTTCAAGGGCGGCCTTTCCGGACTGGGCGGTCTCTATCGTCATCTGAAGCGGTGAGAGAAGGCCGCGGGCCACCTTCAGGTTCATCTCATTATCATCGACTATCAGGATTTTTGCCTTTGGCGCGATGAAGTTCACGGTCTCGGCGTGGGTCTCGAAGGCGGTGATCGTGTCGCGGTTTACGGCCTGGCAGAAATTCAGTGAATAAAGCGGCTTGTTCACGGAATACTCAGAGGAGTCGGGATCCTCTGTCATCGGGTTTTTGATTATGATATGGCGCGTCTTTTCTGAGATCGCGGGATCCTCGACAAAGCCTTCATAGAGCTCATGGGTCTTTGAATCAAGGAAGATGATATCGGCTTCTTCCTTTCCGTCAAGCACATCGGAAAACGGGACGTATCGCACATCATGGTCAGAGCACAGCTTTATAAGCGTATCATCAAGAACCTTTGACGAAAAGGCGCCGGTCGCGACAGAGTCTTTGTTTTCCTCCCTTATCACGGCAGCAGGGGTATCGTCCTTTACCTTCTGATAGATATCAAAGGAGAAGACGGAGCCCTTTCCGTACTCGGATCTTACAAAGATCGTGCCGCCCATCGCTTCCACGAGGTTCTTTGAGATCGCAAGGCCAAGCCCGGTGCCTTCCTTCTTCCTGTTCTTTTTGGTATCGACCTGAGAGAAGGAGCCGAAGAGCTTTGGAAGATCCTCTTCTTTGATGCCCTGTCCGCTGTCTTCGATCGAGAACAATAAATGGATATCCCCGCCCTCTATACTATCTATTGAAACAGTGAGCTTCACGAAGCCTTCCTCGGTGAACTTCACGGCATTATTAAGTATGTTCGTCAACACCTGCTTTATCCTTATATTGTCTCCATAGAGCAGATGGGGCAGGCCTTTGTCTATATCAAAGAGAAGCTCCACGGGCTTTTCCCCTATCCGGTTCAATATGATCATGGAAAGGTCCGAGAACATTGACATCGGCTCATAGTCGTCGTTTATGATCTCAAGCTTTCCGGATTCTATCTTTGAGAAATCGAGGATGTCATTGATGATCGAAAGCAGTGAGTCGCCTGAATTCTTTATATTCAGAAGGTAGCTCTTCGCCTGGGGAGGAAGGTCTTCCCGCATCAAAATCTCCGTCATTCCGACTATGGCATTCATGGGAGTCCTTATTTCATGCGACATATTTGAAAGGAAATCGCTCTTGGATTTCGCGGCGGAGATCGCCTTTTCCCTTTCCTCGTTTGCCTTTTTGAAAAGCTCGAACTGTTCTGTCGTATCAAAGAACATGAGGCAGTAGCCCGAAGCTTTGTCCTTCCCCTTTGAAAAGAATCTTTTCCTTCCCTCAAGCGGGGTCAGGAAGGCGCGGTAATAGCGCCCGTTGACCCGGTATTCGTCAAAGAAGTGGGAGGAAGGACCGTCTTCATTTTTTTCTCCTCCAACAGGGCAGGTGGTGAAATAGTTCAAAAGTTCAGAAGGCAGGGGTGTCCCCGTTGTAAGGTTGTTTACTTCGGGGAAAAGCTCATGCGCCTTTTCATTCGCGTCCAGGTATTCATAATTGTTGTTCACTGTGATCGAAGCGCCGCCCCACTTGTCATAGACTCTTTTTCTCGCCCACTCGACCACGCCGAAGAAGTCTCCGCTCATCACGCCTATCATCAGATAGAAGACGGAGATTGAGGCAGCGATCGGCATGAAGTCATAATCGGGCTTTACGAAGGTCATTACAGCGATCACGGCGACTATAATGAGCTGAGCGATAGCAAGCCTCTTCAGGTTCTTTTTCTCGTAGGAGGAGCGGGTCTTTTTCAGGCGCCTTACCGTTGTAATGAAAAGGGCGATGAGGATCATGGCGATATAGCCGTTGTTGATGTAATAGAGGAGCCCCTTGTCGAAGCGGAGATAAGAGATGGTAGAGCCACCGAGGGTTTCCGTGATGAACTGCGGGTTGTTGTATATGAGTGTCGAGAGGGCATTGTCCCAGAGCACAAAGAGGGCAAAGCCCGCAAGCACGACATAGCCCGCGAACAGGAACCTGCTTTTCTTTCCGAGATAATAGAGCATGAAGAGTATGTAAAAGAGATAGAAGAGCATGTTTGAAAGGAAGTTCATCTTCATGGCAAGGACCGCTTCATCAAGCCCGGTGGTATTGAGATAGAGGAAATAGGTGGCGTTGTAGATGAGGCAGATAAGGTCGGAAGCAAGTAGCATGGAGGCCGCGCGGTTCGGCTCGCAGCGGAACATGACAAAACAGCCGAGCACGGGGATGATGATGCCGGCCAGGCAGATTATGACCATATGCAAAGGAAGGGCAGTCCTTGACCTAAGGCCCATCTCAAAAAAAGGATTTTTTCTGAAGGGCATTCCGTCATCCGTTTCGCCCGAATATCCCAAGCCTTCACCGGTCTCGATCCCGTCAGGCTTCAGGGGCTGGCCGTTTGAGTCGAGGATCATATTTTCGGGATCGTCTGAAGGCTGAGGCGGAGGCGTGGTTTGAGAAAGGGTCAGGGAAGGTGAACTTGCCTGAGTATCGGCGCTTTCAGCCGCGGATGATGTAAAGCCTGAAAGCGGCATGAGCAGTACGAGGGAAAGTAGGATAATAACAAACAGTCTTTTTTTCATGATCATCTTCTTCCTACAAGATTTACAGTAAATGTGATCATACCGTCCTTAAAGGAGGCGTCGATGGAGCCTGAATGCCGCCCGGCTATTGACTCCGCCACAGAAAGCCCTATCCCGTAGCCTGACTGCTTTTCAGTCTGGCTGTGGGATTCGTCGCTTCGGTAGAAGCGGTCAAAGAAGCGCTTGTAATCTACCTTTTCGCCATCCCTGAAGGTGTTTGAGACAGA
>CAMVHB010000051.1 GCA_947167155.1 uncultured Lachnospiraceae bacterium
CTTCCACGATCTGTATATCCGCTCCGACCGGAGAAAAACCCGCGGCGGCAAGGACTGCGCCTTTTGTATGGCTGATATTGAAAAAGAAGCTCCCGTCCTTTACGAGGGGCTTTTCGTTCTTTCCCATTATCATTTCAAAGGGACCGTGATGGATGTCTTCCTTTTCAAGAAGATAAGAGAGAAGCAGCCATGAAAGTGCAGAGAGGACTTTTCCTTCATGAAATCTGAAGCGGAGGGTCTTTTCCCTTCGGCCTTTTGGAAGGGCAGAGATCATGCGGTCAAGCACGTCTTCATTTATCAGATCTATATTTTTTTGTATGAAATAAGCCTTTATCATATTATCTTTCACGGCGAGAATAGTTGTACTTTTTTTGAATGAATAATGCTATAATATCACGGACATTCTGAAAAAATAAAGGGGCGTTGCTTCCGGTTGAGAGTTTATAAGGATCTGACGGAGGCAGGAAAGGAGAAAGCATGAAAAAAGAAGTTCAGGAAGTGACTCGGATCAAGGCGATGAGGGGCTCCATTACTGCGAAGCTCCTGATACTTGAGGTTCCGCTTGCGCTTGCGCTTGTTGCCGTTGTTATCATTTCAAACCTTCTGATCACAAGGGTCGCGAATTCCTGCCGGGAGACCTATATCGAGGTGATCTCGAACACCTCCTCGGCTCTGATCACGGCGGACAGGGATATGTATCAGGCCCAGTACGCCTGCGATGAAGCTTTCTACAACCGGTGGATCACAAGGGGGGCTGATGTATCCGAGTACGCGGCTGATTACGCGGAAAACAGGGATCAGGTGAAAGATGCCGTAAAGAACCTTGAAACACTGCTCACGAAAGATCCTTTCCTCCTCAATGAATACAAGGCGGAGGGACTTACCCAGACCAACAGGGAACTTCTTACCGCATTCGAAGGTGAGATCGATGGATGGGACAAAGCCTATGATCCCGCTACAGGGCAGGGAGATGCCGAGCTGAAGAGAGTGGCTTTCTCCCAGGCCAGAGACCACCTCAATTCCATGGAGGACTCCATAGACGCTTATACCCAATATCGCGTGGCGGCTTATGAAAAACAGATCAGCATACTTTCGACCATTACGCTCGTTGCGGTGCTTGCCATTATCGTAGTGCTTTCACTGATCGCGCTTCGGATCATCATCTATATGACAAGATCCATCAAGTCACTTGACTCTTCGCTTTCAAAGATAGCTTCAGGCGACCTTGTTTCCGCGATACCCCAGAACGATTCCCGTGATGAGCTTGGAAATCTTACAAGGTCTGCTACCAGGATGAAGAATGCCTTGGGTGATATCATCGATTCCATTACCGGAAGGGCGAATGATGTCGGAAGGTCTTCCGGTGAACTCAAGAATTCGGCTGCAAGTACGGCAAATACTTCTTCCGCAGTTTCAAATGCAGTGGAGGAGATCGCAAGGGGTGCGACCAACCAGGCGGAAGAGATCCAGGGCGGTGTCGAAGCAACTATATCAGTCAAGGAATCTACGGATTCGCTTACCGCAGAGGCGACAGATGCTCAGGCAAAGGCTATTGAAATGTCCGACAAGACCTCGTCAATGAAGGACAATTTCGGAAAGCTTTCACAGGCTATGGGTGAGACCACATCGACACTTAATGATATGTCGGAATCCATGAAGGAGGTCGGCGATATAGTCGACAAGGTCAAGGAGACAATGAACGAGATCAACAGTATCGCCTCCCAGACGAATCTCCTTTCACTCAACGCATCCATAGAGGCGGCAAGGGCAGGAGAGGCAGGAAAAGGCTTCGCGGTTGTTGCTGACGAGATCGGAAAGCTTTCAAATCAGACCAAGGATTCCGCGGCTCTCATCGATGAGGTCATGACCAACCTCAATGAGAAGACGAGCTCGGCTATTGAGACTATCGACAGGCTCGTTACGACAGTAGGACATCAGGCTACGCTCACCGACGAGACCGAGAAGTCGGCAGATGAAGTTATCGAGGCTGTTTCCGAGGTGAGGATCTCACTCGAGCGGATCAAGAACGGCTGCGAGGATATCAGCGAAAAGACGGACAAGGTGGATCAGGTTATGTCTTCTCTTTCAGCTATCTCCGAAGAGAACGCCGCTTCCTCCGAGGAGACCTCGGCTTCCATGGAACAGGTCAATGCAACAGTCGGAAACATCAATTCCATGTCGGAGAAGATGTCGGAGATCTCGGACGAGCTTACGAAGACGCTTGCTTTCTTCAAGAAATAATACCGTGGGACGCAGTGCCGGGGGGATCCTCCCCCGGCATTTTTTTGCTTGACAAGTTAGTATAGACTAACTATAATAACGTTCGGTCACAAGCCATTATGCTTTGTATCAGTGCGATGGGGTAGCGACCGTTTTTTTGAGAGTGATGTTAGCGAAGGCTAATTATTTTTTTGCGAGAGCGTTAGCTTTTTCTAACAAAATATAGAAGCAACTATTCAGGAGTTATCGTCATGAGAATCAAATTCGGCAGAGTATTATGCATATTCATGCTCGTGCTGACACTATGCAGTCTGTTTTCTGTTAACGCGTTTGCGTCGGGCAGTCAGGATGACTCGAATTATTATCTTTCATTCAAGAAGTACAAGGAAGCTGTCAATCCCGACGGCAGCAGGACGATCACCTACAATGATGTGACTGACCAGATCTCAAACCTTCTGAACGAAGGCTTAAGGAGATATCAGGCCGGTACAGCCCAGGAGGGCGACGACGGCTATTACAAGCCCTTCACCAATTCCTACGGCTTCTGGTATGAAACGAGCGGCTTTGAAAAGACAGTCATGGGCTACATATCAGGCGCCAGAGTCAACGAGGTCGAGCTTCAGTTTTCAAATATGAAGAAGGCCGTGAACAACGGCGCAAGTCCCGATGAAGTGAAGGTGGAAGTTGATAAGCTCGTTTCCATGCTCCGCGAGGACGCAAACATCCTTGACGGGCTGTTTGGCTATTCGACGGGTACTTCCGATGGATCCGGCTCCTCTGCCGCGGGCGGTCTTGCAGCCGCAACATTCGCCGCAGTCTTTGGCATCATCCTTCGTGAAGGACTCGAGGCGATCTTGATCATCGGCGCTATAGTCGCCTACCTTATCAAGACGAACAACAAAAAGAGACTGCCCTATGTTTATGTCGGCGCCTTGCTTGCGGTTGCGGCCAGCGTGGTGCTTGCGATAATCCTTTACAACATTACGAGCGGAACCAGCAATTCCATACCTCAGGAGATCGTGGAAGGCGTCACAGCCCTCGTGGCAGTGGTAGTAATGATCTATGTATCAAACTGGATGATATCCAAGGTAGAGTCCGAGGCGTGGACGAAGTACATAACCGAAAAGGTCTCATCTTCGGCAGAGAAGGGCAAGATGTTTGCACTCGGATTTACTTCCTTCCTCGTGGTATTCAGGGAAGGCGCTGAGGTCATACTGTTCTGCCAGCAATATTTCTCAAGAGCCGGCTCAATGGAGCACGGGTTTCTCGCCGTGTTTGGAGGAATAGCCCTGGGGCTTCTTGCAGTGGCGATCATCTTTATCCTGATAAGAGTATTCGGCGTCAAGATACCGCTCAAGCCGTTCTTCTTCGTGACGAGTATCTTCATGGCGGTCATGGCGATCGCATTCCTCGGGGCCGGTATGTGGGAACTTTTCCTCGACGGCGGTCTTGCGGAGAGGATCGGAGGTGTTGTTTTGAGTCTCGCGGGCACGATTCCGGAACTCGCCTGGATGTCCGGAAACGATGTATTGGCCTTCTTCGGTATCTACCCGACCTGGATCACACTCGGACCGCAGATCATATTGCTTATCATCACGGTCATCACATTTATAGCCTTTATTGTGACAACAAGGAAAGCCGTTTCGAAAAAGGCGGCTGTGCAGGAAAATTCTCCTGCCGGGAAGATCAAAGGTAATACCTGAACGGATCCCGTAAATCCGTCACAGCTATTATAGAAACTTATCTTTAATATGGAGGTCACACAATGAGAAAAAGTACAAAAATTCTTTCGTCGGCACTCGCACTTTCAATGCTCGCCGTTACTTTCACGGCCTGCGGTAACAACAATACTCAGGCTGTAGTAAGCTCAGCTGTAAATTCCGCAGTCAATTCAGTTGCGGACGATGTAGCCACAGCCGCCGTTGCTGCTGCAGCCGCTGACGCTGCCGACGCGGGCTTCACAGAAGTGGAGATATTCTCCGGCGTTGAGAAAGAATTCCTGAATCTCAACGCAGTGTATTTTCAGCCTGTCGATATGACCGGCGGATATAAAGCAGAAGACTACGACTGCCACCTTGAGCTTGATGTCTCCGCTCTTCAGAACGGTCTCGGCTACGGAACCGGCGACTGGGTACCTTATCTTACGGTTGAGTACGAAGTAAAGAAGAATGACGGCAGCTACAATGTCAACGGTACGTTCATGCCGATGGCTGCTTCCGATGGTCCTCACTACGGCGCGAATATCAAGATGAGCGGTGACGGACTTTACACCGTTACATTCACGGTCAAGTTCCCTGATTCCAGCACCTACCTCATCCACACTGACGAGACAGGTCCCGATACTCACGAGTTCCCTTCAGCCATCGTATATACCTATGACAAATGGCAGTTCACCAAGGGAGCTTGGGCAGAGTAAAAAAATAGAAGGTATATAGGAGCGGTTGCCGGCGTTTACGGGACTTCGGCAGCACAGGGCTCATATCCGGGCAGTTTTGATGCTCTGTCCGGATATGGGCTTTACGCTTGTAATAAAGAACGCTGACAGGTGTCCGGCAATTTGCTCTTATTTCAATAATACAGATTTCAATGGTGGGATTATGCTTACTTATCTGATAAATGTAACAGATGATATGCTCCTCGTATCACTTCTTCTTGGAGTGATACTTGCATTCATGGATCATTTCGGGAACGCTGTAGAAAAGATCATCACAAGGATCGGTCTTCTTGCCGGCTTTGTGATCGCTGCGGTCAGATCATATATCACAAATACAAGACGCCTTGTCGACGGCTGGAAGGTCGGAACCTACGGCTATGTAGTTGCTCTGACAGTCTTTCTGATCCTGATGGTCACTCTTTTGATCCTTGCAAAAAAATTCTTCAGTGCTTCAGAGGAGACGAAAGGCGTTTCGGCTTCAAAGACATTTGTTTCGGTTTTGGGCGCGGGACTGATCGCATCTTATCTTTACGGCACGATGCCGAATGTCTTTGCTTATCCGTTCAAATTCGATACGGGCGGGAACGGGGTATTGTCAACCGATTATCTTTTCCGTCTCGGCGGCTATCTTCTTGGTATAGTGATCTGCGTGGTCTCGGCAGTCGCAGCATATAAGCTTCTTTCGATCGCAGCAAAAAAAGGCTTTGAAAAACTCCTTTCCCTGTCCTTCTTCCTCGTGAACATACTGTTCGCAGTGAATCTCTTCGCAAAGCTCATGCTGATCCTGACACCGAGGAAGATCATAGACAGCCCGGCACTCTTTAATTTCGCGGCGGCAAGCAGCAACAATTCAAGGCTTTATACTTATGCGGCCTTTATCATTCTGATATTGATCGCATTGTTCCTTTGGGTAAAAAGCCATACTGTAAAGGAGCCTTATACCACAAATGCGCAGCATAGAAAGCAGCGCGTTCTATGGAGAGATGCAAAACGCTATACCATCGTTACTGCTCTATGTTTTGTGATGGGGATACTCTGCACGACCTTATTCGTAAAAATGAATACCGTTGTCATAAAAGAGGCGCCTGTTGAGGAGACTGCGATCGTAAAGGACAGTGCAGGAAATGACAAGGAGCTTCGAGTGGGACTTGAAACAGTGAGCGACGGGCACCTTCACCGCTTCGGTTATACGACGGCGGAGGGGTATCCGACAAGGTTCATAGTCGTCTTGAAGCAGGAGAATACAGGGAATTACGGTGTCGGGCTCGACGCCTGCGAGATCTGCGGAGAGGCGGGGTATTACGAAAACAAGGACGCTCAGGTCGTCTGCAAAAAGTGCGGTGTCGTTATGAACAAGACGACTATCGGTATGAAGGGCGGCTGCAACCCGATCATCATAGATTACGATATCGTAGACGGGGATATCATCGTTCCTGTCGAGGAAATGGTGAAGAACCAGTCCCGCTTCAAAAAGTAAGCGGAAATAACCAGGAGGAAACTGTATGTTTTTTAGAATGGTGCGCGGCACCTTCAGACGCCAATGGAAAAAAATGCTGATGATCGCGGTGACAGTCGCGCTCGGAGCCTCCATTGCGACAGCGATGCTGAACGTGATGCTGGGCGTCGGCGACAAGATCAATGCCGAGCTGAAGGCCTACGGCTCGAACATCACCGTAGTCCCGCAGTCAGAGGCGGTGATCAGCAAGCTTTATGAAGTGGATGATGAGGTCAGGCCGGATTATCTCAAAGAAGAGAGGCTGAACGAACTGCTCACGATATTCTGGGCAAACAACATTACGGATTTTGCGCCGGTGACAGAGACTTCGGTAAAACTCGATAATGACGACGTAAAGCTAGTCGGCAGCTGGTTTGATCATCATCTTGAATTTGTGAAAAAAGGCACGACCTATCAGCGCGACACGGGGATCATCAATCTTCGGAGCTGGTGGGACCTGAAGAACGGTGAATGGCTTGACGAGCAGGCGATTTCGAGCGGTGACTGCTGCATGGTCGGATCCGAACTTGCAAAGGCAAAGAATATCTCAGCCGGCGATGAGATCACCGTGAAGAATGAGAATAATGCTGTAACGCTCAAAGTCACAGGAATTTACGAAGCCGGCGATGATGAGGACAATTACATCTATACGACACTTTCAACTGTTCAGAAGCTGACGAATACGGATGGGCTTTTTCAAAAGGCGGAGGTCAGCGCGATCACATCCCCTGACGACGAGCTTGCCGTAAAGGCCGCGAAAAACCCTTCACTTCTGACGGGTGACGAATACGACCTCTGGTACTGCACAGCCTATGTGAGCTCGATCTGCTTCCAGATCCAGGAGGCGATCCCCGAGGCATCTGCGACCGCGGTGCTCAAGATTGCGGATTCTGAAGGAAAGATACTTGAAAAGACAGAGCTTCTGATGTCGCTGATCACTTTGATGAGCCTGATCGGCGCAACGCTTGGAATATCAAACCTTGTGACATCCGGTGTCATGGAGCGCTCGCAGGAGCTTGCGCTTCTCAAAGCCGTCGGTGCAAAAAACGGACAGGTCACAGGACTTGTCCTTACTGAAACGATCATGACGGCGATCCTTGGAACGGTCGGGGGATATTTCCTGGGATATGCATTTGCTCAGGTCATCGGCCACACTGTATTTTCCTCTTCGATCGACATGAACGGGATGGTGGCCTTCATAGTTTCAGTGCTGATCGTAGCCGTGACACTTGTCGGCAGTATCCCTGCGATCCGTATCGTGCTTCGTCTGCGGCCTTCGGAAGTTTTGCATGGCGGACATTGAGAGGAGGCTGAGACAATGAACAAAAAAAGAATGATGTTTATCAGGATGATAGCCGCCTCTCTTGTGAGGCGCCGCTCGAGAATGATAATAGCCTTGCTTTCGATCGTCGTAGGAGGGACCATCCTTTCCGGACTCGGGATGATCTACTATGATGTGCCGAGGCAGATGAGCTCGCAGTTTCGAAGCTATGGAGCGAATATCATAATCACGCCATCAAAGGATTCCTTCATTGAGGACGATGATCTATTAAGCGGACTTTCATTTTTCCCTCAGGAGGAGCTTGAAGGCTATACTCCCTACCGTTACGAAAATACCTCAGTCCACAATATGCCTGTGACGCTTGCAGGGATTGACTTTGACTCAGTGCAAAAGACGAGCCCCTACTGGCGTATCAACGGGGGAAGACCGACGAGCGACGGTGAGGCGCTTGTAGGAGCAAAGGTTGCCGAGCGGCTCGGCATCAGCGCAGGAGATGACATCTCGGCGGTAAATTCATTTGAAGTGACAGATGATATGGACATTTCAAAGATACCTGATTATGAAATGTACACTTCTCCTGATACAGGTGAACAATTCTGCGACCACGAGCTTTCCCTGAAGGTGACCGGGATCCTTCAGACAGGAGGCTCGGAGGAAGAGTATATCTATGTTTCATTATCTGATGTCGCCGATCTCGCCCTGACGGACAGAGGCTATGACATCGTCGAGGTCAGCGTTGCGGCAACCCAGGACCGGCTGTCATCCTATATTGAAACCATCAATTCAAATGTTTTTAATATTTCGGCAAAGCTTGTTAAGCGTGTTACAGCGTCTGAAAGTACGGTGCTTACAAAGCTTCAGTCCCTGGTCTTTATCGTGACTGCAGTAGTTCTTGTGCTTACGATGATCTGCGTCGCGACTACAATGACGGCAGTAATAGCGGAACGTCGAAGAGAGATCGGTCTTCGGAAAGCCCTCGGAGCATACAATTCAAGCATAGTAGGACAGTTTTTGACCGAGGGACTCGTTCTTGGCGCGATCGGCGGGATTTTGGGATCGATACTTGGATATGTATTTGCCCAGATCGTAAGCCAAAATGTCTTCGGAAGCTCGATAATGTTCCGACCGGTATTGATACCGATAACGATAGCTGCATCCGTACTGGTTACCGGGATCGCATGCCTGATCCCGATCAAGAGCGCTGTTGAAGTCGATCCGGCACTGGTTTTAAAAGGCGAATAAAGGAGCAAAAAAATGAGTTTACTGGAATTGAAAAACATATCAAAAATATACGGCGGACTCAAAGCCCTCGACAACGTGAGTCTTCGTATAGAAAAAGGCGAGTGGATCGCCATCATGGGGCCTTCCGGTTCCGGGAAGAGCACGATGATGAATATCGTCGGAGCACTCGATAAGCCAACAAGCGGAGAGGTGATCTTCGACGGGCGTGATATCTCAAAGGAAAGCAACAAACGTCTCACCGAGCTTCACCGGGACAAGATAGGTCTTGTCTTCCAGCAGTTTCATCTGATAAATTACCTCAATGCTGTGGAAAATGTGATGGTCGCGCAATATTATCACAGTATGCCGGATGAAAAGGAGGCGCTTGAGGCACTTGAGCGGGTAGGACTTGCAGAGAGGGCAAGGCATCTCCCGAGTCAGCTTTCAGGCGGAGAGCAGCAGAGAGTCTGTATCGCAAGGGCACTTATCAATTCACCGGAGCTGATCCTCGCTGATGAGCCGACAGGAAATCTTGATGAAGCGAATGAAAACATCGTGCTTGAGATCTTCCGCCAGCTTCACAAAGAAGGAACGAGCCTTATCGTAGTTACGCACGATCCGGAGGTTGGTGAAGAGGCGCAGCGGATCGTCAGGCTCGAGCATGGCAAGGTCATATCGGATCAGAAAAACGAGCTGTTTAAGGGATGAGGTGAATGATATGAAAAAGAAAATAATCCGAATAGCCGCTGCCGCACTTGCTCTCTCGTTTGTCTTTTCTCTCACCGCCTGCGGTGGTGAAAAGAAGGCATCTTCCTACGCTGACGGAACATACAAAGGCAGAAGCGCAGATCACAATGATGATGCCGATGGAAACGGCGCCGGCTACGGTGAAGTGGAGATCGAGATCAAGGACAGTAAGGTGGTCTCCTGCACATTCAAGACATATGAGCTGGACGGTACCTTAAAGGATGAGAATTACGGAGCCGATCTTTCGAAGGAAAACAGGCTGAGAGCTCAAAAGGCAGTTCAGTCAGCTGAGAAATATGCTTCAAAACTGGTTGAAGCAGGAAAGCTTGACGGAGTAGATTCGATAAGTGGCGCGACGATCACTTACAACGAATTCATTGAGGCTGTGAACAATGCACTGAGCTCTGCTTCAAAGAACTGATCAATGAGGGAAACATGAGCTCTTTTGGATGTGTATTTCGGAGAATTCTTATTTCCGTACTTCTGATAGTCATTCTGGGGATTCCGGTTCTTAGAAGCGGTGGATTAATAAAAGCACCTGACGGGGCTGATTCCACATCGAGCGCTACTCTTGTCTTGCCGGAGCAGCCATCGGGAGAATTCTTGTGTTTGATCAACACAGAGCTTCACAAAGACACACTCTCCGACTGGGAGAAGTTCTTTTTGGGAGAGGAACTTCCGGTGATCTTTGATGATATAAGCTGTATAGCGTCGGAGAGTGATGTAAACGGAATACAGCTTGCAGAGCGTTTTCAGTTACAGCTTCCTGAAAACCAGATGGCGCTGCGCACCGAGGTTCCCACGCTACTTATCTCAAAGGCTGAAGAAGGCTTCATTGATGTTGCCGTAATATCGAAGGAAATGGCTGATGCACTTTGTTTTGACGCATCCCGTTTGAAGGACGATATCAAGGTGATTTCAGTGAGTGGGGCATGAAAGGAAAGAACAAAATGATGATTAATAGAGAAAAACTGAAGATATTGTCTTTTACTTTTCTCTTCTTTCAAAGGAAAAGCATGGAAGAAAAGCGG
>CAMVHB010000052.1 GCA_947167155.1 uncultured Lachnospiraceae bacterium
GCAAAAGGAGACGATATTCCGCTCGTGAAGTCATCATTCGGTAAGGTTCAACCTGTTCTTTTGTGACAAGATCGTCTATCAGAACTCCTATATATGAGGTCGAGCGGTCGAGTATCAACGGCTCCCGACCGAAGATCTCCATCGCCGCATTGATCCCGGCGATAAGTCCCTGAGCAGCAGCCTCCTCATAACCTGAACTTCCGTTGAACTGCCCGCCGGAAAAAAGACCTTTGATATTCTTGAATTCGAGAGACAGAAGCAATTGGTCTCCGGATATACAATCATACTCGATCGCGTAAGCATTCCTGACTATCTTCGCGTTCTCAAGTCCCTTGATGGAATGTATCACAGCATGCTGAACCTCCTCCGGAAGCGAGGAGGAAAGACCGTCTATATAGATCTCATTAGTAAAGAGAGATTCGGGCTCCAAAAACAGCTGATGTCTGTCCTTTTCGCTGAATTTTACCACTTTATCTTCAATAGAAGGGCAATATCTCGGGCCTGTTCCCTCGATGATCCCGGCATAGATCGGAGACCGGTCAAGATTGTCCCTGATGATCTCATGGGTCTTCTCATTTGTATAAGTAAGATAACATGGATACTGCGGCCTCGTGAGCGAAGCGGGATCGGTTGAAAAAGAAAAAGGTTTTACCTTCTCATCCCCATATTGCGGAGTCAGAACTGAATAATCAATACTTCGCCCGTCGATCCTTGCAGGCGTCCCGGTCTTGAACCGCCTCATCTCAACTCCGTTTTCTTTGAGTGAAGCAGTAAGATGCGTCGCGGCTTTGAGTCCGTTCGGTCCTGTATAATCGATTACCTCTCCAAAGAGGCAGCGCGCATTCAGATACGTTCCTGTGCAGAGAATAACAGCCTTTGCGTAGTAATTTGCCCCGCTCAAAGTCCTTACTCCGCAAATTTTTTTGTCCTTTACGATGAGCTCTGAAACCTCCGCCTGCCGGAGTGTAAGATTTTCTGTGTTCTGAAGCACCTTTCTCATCTCAAGTGAATAGAGCTGCTTATCCGCCTGGGCCCGGGGCGAGTGGACCGCGGGACCTTTGCTCATATTCAGCATCTTGTACTGAAGATAAGTCCTGTCGATATTCTTCCCCATCTCTCCGCCGAGCGCGTCTATCTCACGAACGAGATGTCCCTTTGAAGACCCTCCGATATGCGGATTACAGGGCATAAAGGCAACGGCGTCCATCGCAACAGTGAAGATGATCGTAGAAAGAGAAAGCCGCGCGCAGGCAAGGGCTGCCTCACAGCCCGCATGTCCGGCTCCTACTACAACGACATCATAATGCTCTTCAAGAGGACCAAGCTTCATCTCATTTCCCCATACAAAATTTCGAAAAGATCTCCTCTATGAGATCCTCACTCACACCTTTTCCTATTATCCTTCCAAGTGCGTCATAGGCATCCATCAGATCCTGCGTGAAAAAGTCCTCCGAAAGTCCGTCCTCTATCGACCTCTTCACGAGCAAAAGACTCCTCACCGCATTATCGCATTCAGTCTTCTGCCTCTCATCCGTGATGATTATATCCCGTCCTTCACTTCCCTTTCCTGAAAAGATAATATCAGAAATCGCACTGCCCAGCTTTTCAATCCCATCGCCGTTTTTTGCAGAAAATTGCAAAACATATTTTGAAAGATCGGCAAGTTTTTCAAGCGATTTTTCGGACAAAGCCTGCGGTTTATCCGACTTATTCAAAAGGACTATCACATTTTTTCCGCTTATCTTTTCAAAAATCTGATAGTCATTTTCATCAAGCTCCTCAGAAGAATCCACTGCAAAGATAATGAGCTTTGCTTCTTCTATTTTTGAAAGAGTCCTCTCCACCCCGATCGCTTCCACCCTGTCATCCGCCTCATGCACACCTGCAGAATCGATCAGGTTCAAAGTGATCCCTGAAAGCCTTATCTTTTCTGAGATCAGGTCTCTCGTGGTACCGGGAATATCAGTCACTATCGCAGACTCATTTCTCGAAAGGCAGTTCAAGATCGAAGACTTCCCGACATTGGGCTTCCCTATGATCAGGGTCTCGACTCCTTCCTTAATTATCCTCCCCTCGGAAAAAGTCTCTGAAAGATCTGAAAGCCCTTTTATAAGCTCATCGACCTTTTCTGAAAGCACGTCACAATATCCATCAAGAGAATAATTCTCGGGATCGTCCACCGCTGACTCTATAAAAGCTGCCTCATGAACAATCTTAGAGCGGAAATCCTCTACTTTTTTGGCGAGAACACCTGAAAGCTGCCTCTCAGCATTCTGAAGATATCTCTCATTGTCGGAAGAGATGATATCGGCAACCGCATTAGCTTCTGAAAGGTCGATCCGCCCATTCAGAAAAGCTCTTTTTGTAAACTCTCCCGGTTCCGCCGGCCTTACATATTCAAAAAGCAATGACAAAATCTTCCTTGCGACAAACATCCCTCCATGACAGCTGATTTCGACAACATCCTCTCTCGTATAAGTTCTCGGCGCCTTGAATATTGAAACCAGCACCTCATCAACTATCAAGTCAAGAGAAGGATCTACGATATGACCGTAGTGCACGGTATGTGAAGCACAAGAAGAAAGGGGGCTGTCCTTCCCCCTGAAAATCCTGTCGGCGGAAGAAAAAGCATCTTTCCCCGATATACGAATAACAGCAATCCCACCGGAGGAATAGCCGGTGGAAATTGCTGCGATTGTGTCAGTATTCAAAATGTCATTCATTATCCTTCAGGAATATTCCTCTTCCTCATCCCTGCTCTTCGGAGTTACGACTACATGGCGGTAAGGCTCTTCGCCTTCACTGTGGGTGTTTACATATCTGTCATTCTGAAGAGTGAAATGTATGATCCTTCTTTCATAAGGATTCATCGACTCAAGTGAAACACTCTGCCTCGTCCTCTTGACACGGCTTGCAACATTCTTCGCAAGGTTCTCAAGAGTAGCTTTTCTGCGCTCCCTGTAATCCTCAGTATCGATCTTCACTCTTGTATAAGGATTTGTCTTCCTGTTCACAACAAGGGAAGTTATATACTGAAGGCTGTCAAGAGTCTGTCCGCGCTTTCCGATGATAACACCCATCTCAGGACCGGAAAGCTCTACTGAGAGCATATTCTCCTGCGCATCAAGCTCTGTCTTTATAGTAACATCAAGCTTCATCGCGGCAAAAAGATCCTTTAAGAAATTTTCCGCTATACCGCAGACTGCCGGATCAGAGGGACCTGTGGGCTCATGATGGCGCTTTTCACGGGGCTCAGAAGGTCTTTCACTATGATGAGACCTTTCAGGACGTTCCTTTCTTGCTGTTGAAAGAAAGCCGTCATTGTGGATCTTGAATGGATCATCCTCCTCATCAACTGAAGCCGATGAAGTACCGTAATCCTCCTTTGCTTCCTGCTCATAAGCGGACTCTCTCTCGCTTCTGCTCGGAGAGCCTACCTTTTCGCCTTTTAGTGATGTGACCTGAATTTCGGCATCCTTGCTTCCAAGAGAAAAGAGTCCCTTGCTTCCTTTGTCTATAACTTCATATGTGATCTGATCACTTGTTACTCCAAGCGCAACGCAGGCGCTTGTTATTGCATCCTCAACTGTCTTGCCGCTATATATATAATCTTCATTCATGATAATATCATCCTTCCTTCTTTTCAGAAGTATCCTTTCCCTTGTGATTGAATTCCCAGACCATATTTGCTTTTGCAGTCATTGATCCCGCAGGTGCGTTTCTTCTCTCTGTTTCCTGGATCTCCATTTCTTCCTGTTTTACAGGGTCAGCCATGGCAGCTCTTTCGGAAAGAGTCGCCCTTCTGGTTGAGATCTGTCCCGCGGCAATGAGCTGTTCTCTCTTGATACCCCGCTTTTCCCGTTTTCTATCGGCTTTCTCCTTATTCTTTGCGATGATATCATCGAGATCCATCTTGTTGAAATGCCTGTTCAGAAGGAACTGCTGAACGATCCTCGTAACAGAACCCGTGATCCAGTAGATAGTAAGACCTACGGGAACCGTGAAAGCGATCACGAAGGAAAGCAGCGGCATGATGAGATTCATTATCTTCATCGAGCGTCCCACCTGATCTCCCTGCGAAGCAGATGGCATTAGCTTGATATTGATCATCTGAGTCGCATAGGAAACGACAGGAAGAAGGATCGCGCAGATGATAATGCCTATCGCACCTATCTTTGCGGAAGCAGTTATGATATTCCATACCGTATCCGAAAGATTGAGAACTCCGAAATAGTTGATGTCGGCGAGTTTCCCCTGAGTATCGGCAATGACATCGGTAAGGTCGGGAAATGCGGCTCGAAGATCGTTCCAGCCGCTCTCTGACAGCTTGTATGTGACATCGATACAGAAATTCTTGAGTGCCGTAGGATCCGTTGTATTTACAAAATCAGCGGCAACATTCAGCTTCTGCTGCGTATAGAGATTCTGCATAGTTGTCTGCCAGCCGGCTGTATTCGTGATACCGTTCACAAGATTTGTGAAAATGTCCTTAACGCTCTGAAGATATGCGGGAATATTGTAGAATACCCTATAGAGCGCAAAGAAGATGGGCATCTGGATCAACAGCTGAATACATGAGCCTGAAGGAGATATACCGTACTTGTCGTAAATGACCTGGGTCTCCTCCTGCATAGCCATCATGCTCTGCTGATCCCTTTTGCCCTGATATTTTTTCTGGATTGCAGTAAGTTCCGGTCTCATCTTCATCGACAGCATCGAAAACTTCTGCTGTCTGTAAGTAAAGGGAAGAAGGGCCATATAAATAATAACTGTAAGTGCGATGATAGCGACAGCAATATTATCTATGTGCATCAGATTGAAAAAGTTGTAGATGCCGTTCATTATCCATCCAAGACCCTTTGCGATAGGACCGAGGATGGCGCCGTTATATGCTGTCAATACAAAATCTGACAAATCTACCTCCGTATTATTGTTGCGCAGCGCCCTTTACATTTATTTTTTTGAAATTATCTTTTTTCAAATTCTTTCTTCTGAACAGAGGCTCTCCCTCTTCCGGAACGAGGTCAACCCCTCCGTGTGAAAAGGGGTTGCAGCGAAGTATTCTCCAGAAAGCAAGAAGACCACCCTTCAGGGCGCCGTATTTTTGCACAGCCAAAAGACCATACGTTGAACACGTAGGGTAATAGGGACATTTCGTCGACTTGAGCGGCGAAAGATATTTCCTGTAGAATTTGATCAAAAACAAAAACAGCTTCTTCAAGAAAGATCGTTTCCCTTTTCTTTGATAACCGCGTGCGAAAGGGTCATAAGCCTCATTACTTCTCTTTCGGTTTCCGAAAAATCAAGCGAATCCGCTCCCTTCCTTGCCAGAAAGACAATGTCTATCCCATTGATAAACATATTTTCACGCAGTCTGTAACATTCCTTTACCAGCCTTTTAACACGATGTCTGACAACGGAATTTCCGACCTTTTTGCTGACGGAAATCCCGATACGGTTCGTTTCCATTCCATTTTTCATTACATAAATAATGAGAAAACGCTCCGTCTTTGAACGACCTTTCTTATAAACAGAGCGAAAGTCGTCGTTCTTTTTCAATGGAAGAGTAAAGATCATCGACTGATTATGCAGTAAGCTTCTTCCTGCCCTTTGCCATACGCGCCTTGATAACCTTCCTTCCGCCGGGTGTGCTCATCCTCTTTCTCCACCCATGCTCTCTCTTTCTCTGCTTGTTCTTGGGTTGAAACGTCATTTTCATGATAATTACCTCCTAAATAACATTAAAAAACAGCCTCAAAGAGGCACAAAAACGCTTTTACATTGTATCAGAAAAAATAATGAAGTCAACAAAATGTTATAAACCTTATGTTTATAATGTTGATAATTCTATGTCAAAATGTCGAAAAAAATAATTTATAAACATTTTTGTTCATAAATCTGTTTAAAACAGCGTCAATAACGATAACAAACCTTGAAAATAAGAGATTCTTTAAAAATGTCAATAACTTTTTCCATCTCAATTTCTACTGTTGATAAATCCCTCTCATTAATATAAAATACCTTCGTTATGATCTCACTTAAAGAAAACTGGCAAAACATACTTGAGACTGTGAAGAACGAGTACTCAATCAAGGAAATGCTCTTCAAGACCTGGCTCGCACCTCTTACCGTCGTTGAGGTAACTGAAAAGGACCTTGTCCTTGGTTACCCCACATCCGAATCAATGGAGATGGATGAGAGCTTTCTCACTTCACATATAATGAAGCACTACGGTCTTCAGCTCAAGGTAGCGATCGAAGAAGTCACCGGTGTTTCCTACAATCTGAAGGTGAAACTCATAGGCTCTGAAGAAAAGAAGCCTGAAAAAGCACAGGCTGTTTCACATATCAATTCCAATATCAATGAGATATATACATTCTCGAACTTCGTCGTAGGCAGCAACAACCGCTTTGCGCAGCAGGCGGCCCTCGCCGTTGCCGAAACTCCGGGAGAATTATACAATCCTCTTTATATCTACGGAGGACCGGGACTCGGAAAGACTCATCTTCTTCATGCGATAGGAAATTATATATTAGAAGAAAATCCGAATACAAAGGTTCTTTACGTCACATCGGAAACCTTCACAAACGAAGTCATAGAGTCAATGAGGACAAGCAATGTCAATACGAAGGCTATGACAAATTTCCGCGAGAAATATCGGATGGTCGATGTCCTGATGATAGACGACATACAATTTATAATAGGAAAAGAACAGACTCAGGAGGAATTTTTCCATACCTTCAATACTTTAAAGGAAGCGAAAAAACAGATCATCATCACCTCTGACCAGTCTCCGAAGGAAATGAAGACTCTTGAAGAGAGATTCAGAACACGCTTTGAAATGGGTCTGATGGCGGATATAGGCCTGCCGGAGTACGAGCTTCGTATGGCGATCCTTCAGAAAAAGGCCGAAGAAAAGAATTTCAATCTTCCCGACGAAGTTATCAACTATATCGCGACAAACGTGAAATCAAATATCCGTGAACTTGAGGGCGCATTAAATAAGCTTCTGGCAGTATCCCGCCTTACAAATACCGAAGTCACTATCGACATAGCGATGAAAGAACTTCAGAACATTATCGACCCTGACAAGCCCCGTGAGATCACGCCTCAGACAATAATAGAAATAGTCTGTGAACATTTCTCCGTGACTCTCGACCAGATGACGGGAAAGAGCAGATCAAATGACATCTCCCGTCCCAGGCAGATTGCCATGTATCTTTGCAAGACGATGACAGAATGTTCATTAGAAGTAATAGGCTCCTTCCTCGGAGGAAGAAACCACAGTACGATTATCCACGGTGTTCAAAAAATTGCTGATGAATACGAGATCGACCAGGATCTGAAGAGCCAGATCGACGTGATAAAGAAAAAGATCCGCCCCTCGTAGACAAAACGACCGACATAGAAAAACCATTGAAAACACTGGATTTCAGCAACATTTGAACTTTTCAACAGCATATAATACTAATACTAAATAAATATATTTATTATTTTTTTTGAAAGAGGCACCTGATGAAAATTATCCTTCAGCAATCCGAGCTCCTCAAGGGAGTGAACATCGTTTCAAAAGCACTTCCTGTAAGGACCACCATGCCAATCCTTGAATGTATCATCATAGATGCCACTGAAGACGAGATCAAGCTCACCGCAAACAATATAGAGCTTGGTATAGAGACGATCGTTGAAGGAAAGATAGAAGAACCCGGTATCGTCGGTATCGAGGCAAAGTTCCTTGGAGAGCTTGTAAGGAAGCTTCCGTCAAACGAAGTCACTATCGACACTGACGACAGATTCCATACCACGATCACCTGTGAAAAAGCAGAGGTCAAGGTTTCCGGAAAATCAGCAGAGGATTTCGTACATATCCCCATCGTTACGAGAAACAATCCCATCATTATTTCAGAGCTCGGCCTCAAGGATCTGATCCGCCAGACCTCTTTCGCTGCCGCCCAGAACAACAACAATAAGCTCATGACCGGAGAATATTTCGAGATCTCCGGAAACAGGCTGAAGGCAGTGACCCTTGACGGAAACAGGATAGCTATCAGGAATGTCACATTGAGAGAAAATGTTGATGACTGCAATGCCATCATCCCCGTGAAGACCCTGAATGAAATATCAAAGATAATGAACGGCGGAGCCGAGGACATGGTCAATATATATATCACGGAAAACCATGTTATCTTTGAGTATGAGAAGACCACGGTTGTCTCGGATCTGATTTCCGGCGAGTATTTCATGATAGACAAGATGATATCCCCGGATTTCATCACAAAGATGAGATGCGATAAAAAGCAGCTTTCGGATCTTCTTGATCGTTTTTCGATAATGTCAAATGAGACCGACAAAAAGCCCATAGTCTTTTCGATAGAGGGCCAGACCGTCAGGATGTCCATAGATTCCTTCAGAGGCTCGATGAATGAAGAGCTTGAGGTCGAAAAAGAAGGGGATGATATGGTCATCGGCTTCAATCCCAAATTCCTGATGGACGCGATACGCGCCATAGACGAGGATCTCATAGACTTCTATTTTCTCAATTCCAGAAGCCCGGCCATCATCAAGGATGAAGAGGCAAATTACAATTACGTCGTCCTTCCGATAAACATCGGTGTCAGATGATACTGAAAAGCCTTGAATTAAAGGATTTCAGAAATTATGAGAGCCTGAATATCGAGTTCGTTCCCGGAAATAATATTATTTTTGGGGAAAATGCACAGGGGAAGACAAATCTTCTTGAGGCCTGTTTCATGTGCGCTTCCGCGCGCTCTCCGAGGGGAAGCCGGGACAACGAGCTCATCAGGTTCGGCGCGGACGAAGCTCACATCAAGACTGTCATTTCAAAAGAAAATTCAGACGAAAGAATTGACATCCATCTCAAAAAAGGCGCGAAAAAAGGCATTGCCTTGAATCAGATACCTCTCAAAAAGGCATCCGATCTTTTTGGGGTCTGCAATATCATATTATTTTCCCCGGAAGATCTTGAGATCGTCAAAAAAGGTCCCGATATGCGCCGCAGGTTCATGGATATTGAGCTCTGCCGCCTTGACAGGATCTATCTGAACGACCTTTTTTCATACAAAAAGGTCCTTGAACAGCGAAATTCCCTTTTGAAAAAATTGATAGACGATCCAAAGTCAGAAAGCGCAGATACCCTTGATACATGGGATCTTCAGCTTGTTTCCTTCGGAGAGAGGATAATAAAGCGTCGCCGGGAATTCATCAAAGACATAGCTCCCACGATCTTTGAGATCCACAAAAGGATCTCGGGAGGCAGGGAGGAGCCGGTTGTTAATTACAAACCCGATGTTTCCGAGCAGGATTTTTCAGAAAGGCTCTTCATGGCCCGGGACAGGGACAGAAGGATGGCAATTACTTCTGTGGGCCCTCATCGTGACGACATAGAATTTCTCATAGAAAACAAGGATATCAGGGTCTTTGGCTCCGAAGGACAGAAGAGGACTGCCGCTCTCTCTCTCAAGCTTTCAGAGATAGAGACCGTAAGGACCCTTATCAATGAGGATCCCGTCCTTCTTCTTGATGATGTGCTTTCAGAGCTTGACAGGAACCGCCAGAACCTCCTGCTATCATCCATTTCAAATGTCCAGACATTGATCACCTGTACAGGCCTTGACGACTTTGTAAACGAGAGATTCCATACCGACAGGGTCATCAAAGTTGTGGCGGGAAAGGTTCAAATCTGTTAAAATATATAAGTTGTTTATAATGCTTTAAAGAGAGGTTTTCTATGCCTGAAACTGAAGAAAATATGCATGTTTCCGGGGATTACGGCGCCGACCAGATCCAGATACTTGAAGGTCTTGAAGCCGTAAGGAAAAGGCCCGGAATGTATATAGGCTCCCAGGGCCCGAGAGGTCTTCATCACCTCGTTTACGAAATAGTTGACAATTCTGTTGATGAAGCCCTTGCCGGTGCCTGCACTGAGATCAATGTCTTTATCAAAAAAGACAATATAATAATGGTTCGGGACAACGGCCGCGGTATACCTACAGGCATCAACCACAAAGCAGGGATTCCCGCGGTTGAGGTCGTATTTACAATACTCC
>CAMVHB010000053.1 GCA_947167155.1 uncultured Lachnospiraceae bacterium
CTGAATCATTCCTGTCCTCTCCGGGATCGCTCTGCCCGGGCTCGTCCTGCTTGGGATCGCCCTGAGCGGGATCGTCCTGCTTGGGGTCCTTGATAGCAGGATCGTCCTGTTTAGGGTCGCCTTGAGTGGGATCGTCCTGCCTGGGGTCGCCTTGAGTGGGCTCGTCCTGCTTGGGGTCGCCTTGAGCGGGATCGTCCTGTTTAGGGTCGTCTTGAGTGGGATCGTCCTGCTTGGGGTCGCCTTGAGTGGGCTCGTCCTGCTTGGGGTCGCCTTGAGTGGGATCGTCCTGCTTGGGGTCCTCTATAGTGGGATCGTCCTGCTTCGGGTCGCCTTGAGCGGGATCGTCTGCAGCGGGCTTTTCATTGTGTCTGAATACAGCCTTGAAGTATTTTTCGGTATCAGAGGAAGATACTGTAAAGCTTCCATCCTCTCCTTCCCAACCAAGGAATTCATACTCCAAAGCCTCTTCATCCATTCCCTCTATAGAAATTACGGGAAGCCTGAATGTCCTGTCTTTTATCCATACCGTAGTGTTGAAGGTTCCGACCCACTTTTCGCCCTCCTTTGAAAGAGAAAAGCAGCCAGAAGACCCGGGATCGATCGACAGCGAAAGGCCTTTGGGAGCGTCTTCTCCCGGATCAAAGATCACTGAAACACTCACATCCTTTTCTTTGACCCTGTAGTGAGGAACTATTATCTCTTTTGAAAGGCCGAGCGGCTTATAAAGCCCCTCATTATTGTTTGTCAGATCATTCCCCTGCAGATCAAACCAGCCCAAAAATACAAAGTCCTTTTTCTCAATGGGACTTATGACATTCTGCTGCTCTCTCCCGTAAACATATCTGACATCAGAAAAAGGCATGCCACTTTCTGCATACTCGTCGGAATAATCGGTCCCGGAGCTTCCTGTCAGATCAAGACCGCCATTTTCAGTTGTGGGAGCCTTTACCTCAACCTTTCCCAGGTATTCGCTGATATCGACCTCCTTGAAGCCGTACACTCTGTTTATAAGGAATTTTCCATCATTGCATATAGCCTGAAAGCCTTCGATCGTTCCTTTGTACATGCAGCTTCTTACGGTAGCATCCCACTCTTCCTGAGTAGGATCGTATTTGAATGCTATCCTTCCGTCAGTATTACCGTAGATATCGTAGTAGTGTCTGTCTTCCTGCCCATTCGTGGTAAGACCGTGCATGTAGGGACAGAACCACTTCTCCTGCTCCGGGGTTGACGGACTTTCAACTCTGTTTATGGAGACACTGTAGCTGCTTGTTGCACCAACCCTGGAATAATAAGTACCGGTGGGATCCTTCTTTGTCGTGTATTTCCCTGCACTGTCATAGTAGGACAAGACCACTTGAATACCCTGATCATAGTGGATCGGAAGATCAGAAGTTCCGTAGATGGTGTGGATATTGTCGTACGGTGCCGCATCGCCTTTAAATGAATATGAGAACCTCTGTCCGTCCTTCGTGACCCCGGCGTAAGACCTTGCATAGTAGTAAGCGTTGTAATTTGCAGGATCATTTGTTACCCCTATGGGAGTGAGCTTTGACTCTATAGCCTGGGCAGTTGACGCAGGATTTGCTCTCGAGGCCTGACCTCCGAATGCGTTGTCGCCATATACCATATTCGAATAGTTCCAGCCGTTCAGATCACAGGAAACTGTTCCGGATTTCAAGAAATTGCGACAGTCTATGACAGAAGAGACATTCCAGCTGCTCAGGTTGAGCGAAGCATTGGCTATTACCGCATGATTTGAACCACAGTCCACCTTCGTGTCGTAGAACATCTGAAACATATTTGTTGCGCTGTCGGTCTCTGTAGCTGCAGCAAATACATTGGCGCAGGAATTCGTGATAAATCTGTGATTGAACATAAAGGAAAAGTGCTTAACGTTCTGTGTATTCCATCCGCTTCCAAAGATGATCGCATCAAGATAATCATCATCGACTTTTGTACCGTCAAACATCGCGTACATATTCTCGACCCCGGAGGTATCAAAGCTTGAAAGATCTATGGCTGAAAACGAGGTGTCGGCAAATGCGTAGGCCATAGTCCCGACATTTGAAGTATCAAAACCCGTAAGGATTATTTCTCTCGCAGGAAACAATTCAAACATCGACCTCATAGTCGTATTTTTCGAAGTCGAACTTTTCCCCGCCGCATTCCATGCTGAAAGGTCAAGAGTCCCCGTAAAGGAAGGACAGTCATAGAACGCGTAAGAAAGATCTCTGACATTTGATGTATCAAAGACCCCTCCAAACTTCAGGCTTCTGAGCCCCTTCATTGAGCTGAAGATATGGCTCATATCCACGACATTAGTCGTATCAAAGCCTGAAAGATCAAGCGACGTGATGGATGGCGACTCCGAAAAAAGTCCCAAGGCTTCGACAGTCGGCGAACTGTAGGCATTTCCAAGAGAAGCATTTGAAAGAATCAGCTCCGAAAGGCCTTCGTTTTTTGCAAACATCCTGTTGATCTTTTGTGTCTTTGACAGATCAAGACAGCTTATATCAATGCTTTGAAGAAAAGGATCATAGCTGAAGGCCTCTGTCATATCCTCTGAGGCAAGCGGTTTCATTCCGCCGTCTTCACAAAAGCGCAGGGATGTGATCCCGGCACAGTTTGAAAAGCACTCCTTTGTAATAAGAGTACGGTATGTCCGCCCGCCAACCGTCGCCGTTCCCGGGACAGAAACATCACCGGAGAGGTAACACTTTTTGAGCATGACAACAGGCTCATTGACGTCGTCGTCAACAAGCTCATAATAATAACCCGAAAGCCAGCCGGACTCAGCGTTTTCAGAGGCTTCCCCGACAGAAACGCATATCACGTCCGATGGCTCTGCTGCACTTACACTCTCGTGTGGCGCAAAAAGAAAAGCCGCACCGAGAAGCGCAGTCAGCATTAATCTGTATTTTTTCAAGATTGTTCTCCTTTTTCGTATGTGAACGAAAAATAACGGAGATTAAGAAAAATTGGAATGTGTTCAGTATATTAGTCCGCAGCAGACTATTTGTCAAGCGGGATTTCCTGACTGGATCGCAATTTCCTGACAAGACCGGGACGCGTCGGAAAAACAGGACCTACGCAGAGCGGGACTCATTAAAAAAGTAAATCCTGCGCGAACCAGGCCACGCCCTCGTCATTCCAGCCGTATTCAAAGACCAGAACATTTTTCTCATGAATGGATGAAGTGAAATTGTGGCGGCCGGTTCTTGTGTTGTACTGCCTGTAAACAGGATACATATTGGTCTCAGTTGAGGCATAAAACGCGATCCCCTTCCCTCTCCAGCCGGCAAGGACGAGACTGTCATATTCGTTTTTTTCGGTAGTATAGAAATATTCGCTGGGATCGTTTGCGTTGAATGCCATATAAACAGGCTTATCGCTCTTTAGCGGGGCTTTCCATGCTACTCCAAGGTCCTCAAATCCGTCGTTTATGAATCTGTCTCTTATCTTTTCACTCGTTGTATAGAAATTGCCTGCGCCATCCTCGTCACAAAGCCAGAAAACATCCCTGTTCTCAGCTTCCTTCCTTCCTTGAACAAACCAGGTCCGAAGTGTTGACGAGCTCCCCTTCTGGTAGGATACAGAGATCCCATCGTTTCCCGCAAAAACATTTGTCATATGACCTGAGGAAACATTAAAGACCACATCCGTCAGTGTATAGCTTCCGCTCAGCGCGTAAAGATAATCGGGACAGAAGGCCTTCACCGCCATTATATTCCCCTCGCTATCCTTCAGCTGATAGTTTTCCGACTCTTTGTCCGCTACCGCAAGGTGAATGAGCGGCTCTCCGAAATAATAATCTCTTGCCGTCCCCGAAGAATCGACGCCATTCGCCGCGACGGCAATGCCATCTGCCGCACTTATGGTAATGCCTTTTTCATTCGTTCTGACATTTCTTAATGAGAAACCTGCATTTTCCGGGACTCTTAAAACCTCAACCCTGATCTCTGAAATACCACCGGGAAGAGCCTTGTTTATCAACATCCGCGCAGCATTCACCCGCATGGACTCATAACGATAATAATAAGCGCTACCGCTCTTCTCCGGCGCAGTAAAGTCCCTGAAAATGAAAGTTTTTCTGACAGTTTTCGCTTCGTTTTCTTCCGTCTCAAGGTCATCCGTATAGCTTATATCCTCTGTCACAAGCCCGAAATCACGGCTTGCGACAGGAACATTGACAAGAGATCCCGCGTCAGATGTTATCTCAACAAGATCATCATCCGTATTTATCGAAAAAGTTCCCTTTGTGAGTGACACAGTTGGAAAGGAATCATCACTCGTAACATCAAGAACTGCATCAGATGAAACATTGATATCGGCACCTATGGCGCCGCCGTTCAAAAAGAGCGATATATTTGTGCCTGAGATCGTAATGGTACTGTAAGGTTCATCCGTGACTATGCCGCCTTCGATGATTATCACCGCTTCGGCTGCGCCTGAGGCCTCAATATCCTCTATGGCCTCAGTCAGATTGTCATAATATACGGTGTTGTCGGGAGCGGGCACTATCTCTTCTATTATCTTCGTCTCGGGCTCCTTTACGGGTTCCGAAGAGCTTTCGGATGAGGAACTGCTTGTGGTCCCGGAGCTGTCGGAAGATGACGAAGGTGCAGTGCTGTCGCCGGAGCTGTCGGAGGATGACGAAGGTGCAGTGCTGCCGCCGGAGCTGTCGGAAGATGACGAAGGTGCAGTGCTGCCGCCGGAGCTGTCGGAAGATGACGAAGGTGCAGTGCTGTTATCTATAGGTGTCTCAGAAGATACAGAGCTTTGGTCTTCAGGTACTTCCGGATCTTCAGGATTTTCCGGGTTTTCAGGATTTTCCGGGTTTTCAGGGTTTTCCGGGTTCTCAGGCTCCTCCGGTTCGATAACAACCTCTTTTTGGACTATTATCTTCGCGCCTTCAAATATCGCCTTCACGGGCTTTGTATTGTCGGTGCTGCCTACGGCAATGGGACGGATAGCCAAACACAAAAAAAGGACTGCCGAAATGACAGCCGATAGAAGAACCGCAAACAATCCCCTTTTCTTCATAATACCCCCTCAAAATAATGCGGATAACAGGACTTGAACCTGCACGGTCTCCCACCAGAACCTAAATCTGGCGCGTCTGCCAATTCCGCCATATCCGCAAAATGTCTTCAAAACGACGCGCCCATATTCCATCTGGCGCGTCTGCCTATCATCGTGCTATCGCCCGATGGTCAAAAATTCCGCCATATCCGCATAATCACCACAACGACGCGCCCATATTTCATCTGGTGCGTCTGCCTACCATCGTGCTATCGCCCGATGGTCAAAAATTCCGCCATATCCGCATCGTAAAAACAAAAAAAATTCGTCAGTCTTTTTCCCCTTCGCCGAATTCGGTGAGGGCCTTCAAAAGATCGTCTGAATCAACCTTTGAAAACGCTTCGAGTCCGCGTTCAAGTTTTCCCATAAACGCTTCATCCTCTGTATGAAGCCCCAGCTTTTTCGCCCTGCGCTTCAGATCCTCTTCATCGATCTCTATACCGCTCTCGTCTATCTTGATATTCTTTTCTTCAGCCATTTCGCTCATCCTCCATTCTATATCATTTTCCGCCCTGTCGCGCGAAAAAGTTTCCTATCACCTGCAAAAGCTCATGCGGCGGCATCGTCTTCAGAAGATATCTTTCGGGACGAAGATCCTTCACGGAAAGAACTGACTTCGCATCATCCTTTGCAGTCAAAAACATCACCGGAAGGTCTGCAGTCGCAGCTTCTGTCCTTATCATCTCAAGCACCTTCGCGCCCGATATTACCGGCATTTCAAAATCGAGAAGCACAAGATCCACCGTGTTTCTCGCCAGGAGAGCCAACGCGTTTGCGCCGGAATTTGCCATGAAAACCTGGTATTTTCCATCAAGCCAGGCCTTCAAGGTCCTTAGCATAATGGGGTCATCATCGACGACAAGTATCTTCTTCCTGTCCAGATCTTCAGCCCCGAATGCCTGATCCATCTGGAGCTTGGAGACAAGATTCTTCACGTTCAGCGGTCTGGGAAACGAACCTTTTGTCAAGTCCTTGGGAAGATAGTTGTAAGCATCCTCAAGTTCGCTCTCGTTACCGACAAGGTAGATACTGCATGCCGAAAAATCACTTTGCAGAATGTCCTTAAAATAATTCAGTGTACTAAACACTGCCCGGTCTGCATTGTCAACATAGAATACAACAATGGGCGGCCTGTTCGCTATTGAAGTAACAGCTGCTATATTTGCCTGTGAAAAAAAGACCTCGAAATGCTCTTCCTGAAGAGACTTTTTTATGGCATTCACCATAAAGGTCTGTTCCCTGGCAACGAGGAGGATGTCTTTTCCCGATTTGGCCTTTGCACCCGGAAGAGCACTTTGCGTAACCTGCATAAGGTCGGAAAAGTCATCCGAAAGTCCCGCAAAGCCATCCGGACTCAGACTGTCTGAACTTGAGTTGTCCGACCCAAAGGCAGACGGAAAGCCGGAACCAAAGCCGGAGCCCATAGGAAAGCCGGCTTCGTTCCAAAAATCATCATCTGCAGTATCGGAAAAAACGTTTTCAAAACCCATCTGTAATTCCTACGCAAAAAAACACGATCCGAGAATCATAGAGACTTCCTTATTTAAGTATCATATTCTTTCAAGATAGCTTCTGTCAACCACAAAGGAGGAACCATTATGCGAAGCAACGTGAGGGGGCAATACATCAAATGTTCAAGATGTTCATAAGTTTGTTGAAACATTTCTCATCTTAAAAGATTGCTCGTAAAATCCGTAAACCATCCCAGCGTCCGGTCCGCTTCCCAGGCGTTTTCCACAGCCTTTTTCATCTTCATCACATCGTCAGTAATGATGTTATCAACACCCGATGCGATCACCTCCCTTGCAACCCCTATGTCGTTCACCGTCCAGGCGCTGACCTCCATTCCCGCGCGATGCGCTAACGAGGCAAGTTCTCTTGAAACGAAGCTGACTTCAACCGATATTCCATCAGCAAAATCAAGCTCGGATGGATCACCAAAGGCAAGGGAAGATATATAAACCGTCTTCATTGAAGGATCGATCCTCTTCACCTCTTTGAGCACAGCTCTTTTCATCGAAGATATAAAACAATTATCCCGGCATCCTGCTCTGTTGATTTCAGATACAACAAGTTCGGCTATGTCAGAATCCCCATGTCCGTGAGGTTTGATCTCCACATTCATGAGAAGGCCCGTCTCCTTTGAGATCGAAAGTACCTCTGATAGTTCAGCTATGTGCTCAGGTTCTTCCAAAAGAGAAGCGCCCTCCTTTACGCTGAGTGCTTTGATATCCTCCATATCAAGCTCCCAGACTTTTTTGTTCATGCCGGTGAGCCGTTTCAGATTTTTGTCATGGATAACAGCAAGTCTTCCGTCTCTTGTCTTTTGAACATCTATCTCACAGAAGTCTGCTCCCGTTTCATATGCGCCCTTAACGGCTGAACATGTATTTTCGGGGTAATCTGAGCTCGCGCCTCTGTGTGCTGTAATAAGGATCCTGTCATCCCCTTCCATTCGACGGGGATATCTTCCCGTAGAAAGACCGTAGGTATAATCTGAAGCTATTATCATCACGAACACGCCTGCTGCCACAGCTGCAAAAAAGCCTGTTATTTTTTTTGCAAGAGAATAACGCCCATTATCTTTATTCGAAAAAACCTCCGGAGCGTGCTTCACCTCATACCCTCTCTCCTTTTTGTACCTGTAAAAGAGAGCTGTGATAACCAGTAAGACAAGAGGCAGAGCCATTGATGAAAGTAGAAAGAGTACTCCTCCGAACAAGACCGCAAGAACGGTGATCAGTACAGATGAGGGCACGGTAGAAACGGAAACAGCGCTGTTCAAAAGTGATATCATCAGCCCTCCGCCTGCTGACAGAAGATAATAACGCAAAAGAAGAAAAAGCTGGCAGATTATCAATGCTATTATCATTGAAAGAATATGTCCTTTTGAAAGGAGCCTTGAATAATGCCGTGAAAGCCTGAAACGCTTTTTTTCAAGCGTAAAATACGAAAAAGAAAAGAGCCAGTTGATGAGGAAATATATCATGAGAAACACACCGCAGACCACAAGGATGAACACAACGGGATGCACTACAATATAGTTGACCCAGAAATCCGGCAGCCTTACTGTTCCTATGAAGACAAGCCCCACACCAAGATTCAGGAAAGGTATCATGAAGAGCGTTACAAGGGCGATCAGAAAATTGTGGTGGGAAAAAACCCGGATCGAGGTCTTGAATGAAAAAACGATAGTTTCAAGAACGCCTGCCTTTTTCTCTTCCTCGGACCTGTCATATATGAAAATGACGGCGCTTATGTCTATCATCGAATAGATGGCCATTGCAAGCAAAAGGACTCCCGAAAGTATCAAAAACAGAGGATTTTTGATCACCATCGAAAGACTCTCGCCTGTAAGATATGATGTGCCGCATAGTTTTATTATGCCAAAAAAAGCTGCACGAAAGAGCGGGAGCATCACCGCGAGCGAAAAGATCCTGTACAAAACCTCGAAAACAAGGAGGGTCTTCAGATTGAAGAAAAAATTGTGATGAAGCCTGCTGAAAAAATCACGCATTTCCCACAGCCTCTTTTGCAAGCCTGTCTGCCTCTTCATTTCCGGGTATGCCGGAATGGGCGGTCACCTTTTTGAAGCCTATTTGTATCTTCGTCTTCATTTCCTGCATGAACTCAAAATAAGCCTTTGTGCCCTTTTTGTTCCTCTTCCACTCGCCCTTTGCCCATTTTTCAATGCCTTCGTAGTCATAGAGAATGATAATGCTCTTAAGTCCAAGCGAAATAGCCTTCTCAACCGCAAGTCTTGCGCCAAGGATCTCTCCGGCAACATTGCGCATCGATGCCATTTCCGGTTCACTGTCTTTGGCCTTGATCTCATAACGTTTCCCTTCTGCCACAACATAGCCTCCGCAGCCAAAGACCTTCGTCCTTACATTATAGGAACCGTCTACAAAAGCATAGGGTCCGATATCCGAAAGCGACATATATACTCTCCTTCAATGAAAAACCGGAAAATGCCATCATTTTCCGGTTTGGTTTTGTACTATCACCTGAAAAAACTTCAAAACACCTTGCTCATTATACTTGACCTTTTCCGCGATGTCCATTGAAACGGGGGCGGAGTTCTTTTTATGTGTCCCGTCAGGGTGAGCCCCGGAGCAGAGCGAGAATTCCGTCAAACAAAATCTCCCCCTGCAAAGATTTTGCAAGGATGCACCTGTTATCATACCTTTCAGAAAGAAACAAAACACAGCAACGAAAGGAGCAAAGATATGTTTGGATTAACAGCACTTGTAATAACATTGATCGGAACCACAGTAGTAGGTTGCGGCACAGGTTTTGCCATTGTTTGTGCCACAGAGAGCTGAGAAAGGAGGAAAAAGATATGTTTACACCTATAGTAACAGAACCCGGAGAAATCACGTATCCCCTTCCCGGATTGATCATCGGATGGCCTTTCTGAGTGAATTATCGCAGCAATAAGGTCGAAACGGAAACAAATGCTAAACCGTATTTACAAGGATGAAAGGAGATTATTATGCTGAGTTTGTTTATGACAATAGGCGGGCTGGCTTTAGGAGCAGCAACCCTTACGTACATTATTGTTCAGTAAAATAGCAACTGAATATGAAAAGGCAAAAATATTGAGGCGGCCCGTTTACGGATATTGGGGGCCGCTTCTTTTTGTATCACGCCAAGGAAAGCATATTGTTTTC
>CAMVHB010000054.1 GCA_947167155.1 uncultured Lachnospiraceae bacterium
ATGGTGAGCACGCATTACGCGGAATTGAAGAGCTATGCCCTCACCACCGATGGCGTTCAGAACGCCTGCATGGAATTTGATGACAATACCCTTTCTCCCACCTTCCGGCTCATTATCGGTCTTCCCGGTAAGTCAAACGCCTTTTCAATAAGCCGCCGTCTCGGCCTCCCGAAGGAGATCACGGACGACGCAAAGAAGCGTATGGGCGAAGAAAAGATATCTCTTGAAAATCTCCTCGGGTCGCTCGAGCACGAGAGACGCCGCGCCCAGAGTGAGGCGGACCGCCTGAAAAAGGATAATGCCATACTTTCAGAGCGCTTGAAAAAGCTTGAATCAAGAGAGCAGAAGCTCTCGGATCAAAAGGATGCGATCCTAAAAAAAGCAAATGAGAAGGCCGCAAACATACTTAAGGACGCAAAAGACCAGTATGACGCGGCGATAAGGGATCTGAACAAAGCTTCAGTCAAGGGCGCTGATATATCAGAACTTGAGAAAAAGAGGCGCTCCCTTGGCGAAAAAACAAAGGGGCGTCTTGAAAAGGCTGCTGAGCGGCTTGAAAATGCAAAACCCGTCTCAAAACCTCTGAAGATCGAGGATGTACATGAAGGTGACAGCGTGCTCGTCCTTTCAATGGGACGCGCCAGGGGGACTGTCCTTTCGGCACCTGACCGGAAGGGAAATGTAGAGGTAAGGATGGGGATAATCACGACAAAGATCAATATCAAGGATCTCGCCCGTGACGACAGCCCGGAGCAGGAAGTCACCTTTGAGGGAGCTTCCTTCAAAGACCATTCTTCAAAGGGCGCTTCTCTTTCAAAGTCCCTCTCGATCTCGCCCGAGATCCAGCTTCTTGGGATGACGACGGATGATGCTATCATTACTCTCGACAAATATATAGACGATGCCTGCCTTTCAAGCCTTGAGTCGGTTCGGATAGTTCACGGAAAGGGCACCGGAGCCCTTCGAAAGGCGGTTGAATCATTTCTTAAAAAAGACTCCCGCATCGCATCCTTCCGATTGGGTGAATTCGGCGAGGGTGATACGGGAGTGACTATCGCAACACTGAAATAGTTCTTTACTGCTTTTGGGTAAATATCGCAACGGAATATGGCGGAAGCTGATAGGTGTTGTTGTCTCCCAAAACGCTGTCAGAGCCTGTGAGGAGAACCGCTGAGAGCACATTGTCTTCAAGTTTCACCTTCTCCGTCTCTGAAGACATATTTATCACTATCGAGACGCTTTGGTATTTTCCGCTCTCGTCAGTCTTTTTGAAGGCGGCTACCTTGTCTGAATTGATCTCATCGATCACTTCAGTCTTTCCGCGGCTGATTACCGGGAATAGATACCTTGTCCTGATCAGGTCTCTGTAATAAGCATATATAGACGCGGCGTCATTTTTTTCCGATTCATATGTCCCGTAGGGCGTGTATTCAAGGGTTTGGTCCATGTCTGATGGGCCATTGCAGAGCATCGGGTCTTTATCCTCCGATCCGGACAACGACCAGGCCATTGGAGCGCGCTTGTTTTCGTCCTTTCCGGAGCCCTTCATCCCAAGCTCCTCGCCGTAGTAAACATAGGCATTCCCGCTCATCAAAAGATTCAGCGCGCCGGAGAGCTTCACCATCGAAGAAGCGTCATCCCCCGTATAATAACCTGCACTGCGGTTTGTGTCATGGTTCGTATAGAAGGGCGCGTTCAGAAAGCTCTCGCGTCCGCTCTTTCTTGATTCCTCACCGTAAAGCTTTTCTTCAGCAGCGATCGCCTTTGAATAGGTGGAAGCAGGCTCCGAGCCTCTTGCGAGATTTGCGATGACTCCGCTCTGCCCCGCAAAGGCAAAGTCAAAGGTCGAATCTATCCCCGACTCATAATATTTCGCGTATTCCGCCTGATTGGTCCAGGCTTCCGACACTATATAAGTATCAGGCTTTATGGAACGCGCCATATCGCAGAACCATTTCAGCGCCTCAACGCTTTTCGTGGTATTTCCGGTGTGATAGCTTGTGACAGCGTCCATGCGAAAGCCGTCAACGCCAAGATCAAGCCAGAACTTTGCCACTTCCTTCAGTTCCGCCCTTACCTTTTCAGAATCAAGGTTCAGATCCGGCATACCCTCCCAGAATCTCGCCTCGTAATAATAATCAGTCCCCGGAAGCTTCGCGTAGCCGTCCTTCTTTTCATTCAAAAAATTGTAATAACCAATATACGGGCAGGCTTTTACCGCCTCTTCAAGCGCTGACATGCTTGAGAAGTCAATCCCGCTGTGGCTCTTCAGATAATCCGACGCAGAAACAAACCAGGGATGGGCGCTTGAGGTATGGTTTATGACCATATCGAATATTATCTTCATCCCTCTCTTGTGAGCTTCTGAGAGAAGGGTTTTGTAGTCCTCAAGAGTCCCGAATTCACTGTCTATATCGCAATAATCAGTAATATCGTATTTGTGGTAGGTCGTGGACGGGCAGACAGGCGTCAGCCACAGCGCATTGGCGGAAAGGTCGTCGGAAGTTTCCGGTTTTCCGTCATTGATATAATCAAGCTTTTCTGTAATTCCTTTTATATCCCCAATCCCGTCCCCGTCTGAATCTGCGAAGGAATAAACAAATATCTCATAGGTTGTGTTGTAATCCGGCTGTTCTACAGAATAGTCCAATTTTCCCAAGAGCTCTGCCTGCTGCCTTGCAGCGGCGGTATCTGCGTTTTCGCTGAAGCGTCCCTGCTTGGTTCCGCAGGATGCGGCAAGGACAAGCGTTGCAAGGGCGAGGGATATTATTATTTTCGTTTTTTTCATAAACTAACCTTACAAAACATCCGCCGTTTCCGGCGGATGTCCTTTGTCTTCTTTGATCAGCCCTTCACGGCTCCTGTCATTCCATCCACGTAATTTCGCTGCATGAATATGAAAAGCAGCGCTATCGGGATTGAGACAATGACTGCGGCGGCCGCCCAGGAGGTGTACCAGTTGTAGATATATTCCTTCTCAAGCATATTGTAGAGCCCCAGCGCTACCGTCCAGTACTCCGACTTCGCGCCGACAATGACGCGGACGAATACGAAATCAAGCCAGGGAGCAAGGAATGCTGTAAGTATCGTATATACGACTATAGGCTTTGAAAGGGGAAGCACCACCTTCGTAAATACCTGCATTCCGTTGCAGCCGTCGAGGATCGCCGCCTCAGACAATGACTTCGGGACCGTATCAAAGAAGCCCTTCACTATGTAAAACCCAGTTCCCGAAGCCGCGCTGTAACAGAGGATCAACGCGAGCCTTATCAGTCCGCCTTCCGTCAGTCCTACGGCCTTAAGGAGGAAGTAGACAGCGACCATGGACATGAAGCCGGGGAAGAGACCGAGTATCATAGCGAGGTTCATGAAAGGCTTCCTGAGCCTGAAACGGAGCCTCGACATACAATAGCTCACGAAGAGTACAAAGATTGTCGTAATGATGCAGGAGCAGACCGCGATAAAGAGTGTATTCAGGAACATCCTCGGGAAGTTGATGGAAGAGGTGTCCGTGAACAGCTTCACATAGTTATCAAACGTGAGAGCCTTCGGCCAGAAATAATATGTATAGGACCCCTTCTCTGCCCTAAGCGATGTCAGCACGACCCAGAATATCGGGAAGAGCCATATCAGGGCGAGCACAGCGAGTATCGCATGAACGACCACATTCTTTGCAACCCTTCCGGGAGCCATCCTGTTCTTTTTGAAATTCGGATCATTCTTTATTGAAGTGATCCCTTGAGAAACAGTCACATCCGCCATTACTGGAATCCCTCCTCATCCTTGTATGCTGCAGTATTTCTGTATGTTATGAGCGCTACGATCGAAAGGACAATGAAGGTAATAATGCCTATGACCGCGCCCAGATTGTAGTATTGATAATCGATCGTCAGCTTGTACAGCCAGGTGACGAGCAGATCCGTCTTTCCGGCTGTGGCGCCCACAGGTACCGGCGCCCCTCCCGACAAGAGGT
Organism: uncultured Lachnospiraceae bacterium; assembly: GCA_947167155.1. Lineage (GTDB taxonomy): Bacteria > Bacillota > Clostridia > Lachnospirales > Lachnospiraceae > RUG306. The sequence goes on from CAMVHB010000054.1 coordinate 3,974, forward strand.
ATATGACATTGAAGTTGTTGATATTTCCCGTAAACTGCGTGATGATGTAGGGACCCATGATGAACAATACATAGGGCAGCGTGATCTTGAAGAAGACCTGCACTGAATTTGCGCCGTCGATCTTTGCGGCCTCCGTGAGTTCTCCGGGGATATTCTGCAGGATACCGGTGACCTGAAGCATAGAATAGGGGATTCCTATCCAGCAGTTAATGACAATGACTGATACTCTTGCCCATGTCGCATCCTCCCAGAAGGGCAGCGGCTGCTGTATCCAGCCCCAGTCCATCAGGAGATTGTTTATCACGCCGTTTCGATTCAGCATCGTCCTCATGATAAGGAGGGATACGAACTGGGGAACCGCGATGGAGATGACAAAGATGGTGCGCCAGAAGGCCTTCAGCTTTGTGTCCTTTCTCTGGATTACTATGGCAAGTATCATCCCGAAGAAGAAATTGAGGAAGGTTGCAAAAAACGCCCAGACCAGTGTCCATCCAAGAACCGACCAGAATTCCTTTCCAAGGGAGCCGCCAAGTCCGAGAATGGTCTTGAAATTCTCCATACCGACCCAGTCAAATAGAACAAGGTGGTCGCCTATCGTTGAGTAATTCGTGAACGCCATCGGGATCATGAATACGAGCGGGAGAATTGTGAAAAGCAGTATCCCGGCGAACGGGAAGAACATCAGGAATTTCCAGAGGTTCTCATTCAAAAGGCTCCTCAAGTCCTCCCTGAAGGTATTGAGGTGCCCTCCTCTTTTCGAGAGGCACTCAGCCTTGTAGGCACTCCGTACAGCCTCAGCCCAGAAACAGAAGAAGATCACTATGAAAACTATGGTCGCTACGCCGTAGAGGAGGTATAGCAGGGAATTGTCTCCGGTCTGATATTCATAAACACCCGCATCCTCATTCCAGACCTCGACCTGCGCCTGATCTCCAAGGCTCGGAAGCCCTGCAAGCGCTCCGGCACCGATCATCACCATATAGAAGATGAATGCAGCTTCTATGAGAAGAAAGATAAGTCCCTTGATAACGCGCTTGTGGGCTATGTTCCCGAAACCCATGACTACCATGGAAAGCTTCGTGGTCCATCCGCCCTTTGTGACGGCATCAAACAGAGTATACTCAGACTTGAACATTTTCTTCTTTTTCATTTTCTTTGCCGCGTTGTTTGCGTCGGCGACTGTGGTGGAAACGGCCATAGATCTTATCCCCTTTTATTGATCTGTACTTTACATGAAATGTTCAAAGAATGCCGCCGCCGGCTTCTGAGGGTCGACGGCGGAAAGGTAGCTTATTATTTTACGATAGAGGAATTGATTGTCTCGTTGAATGCGGCTGTCTTTTCAGCTGCGTTTGCTTCCGTAACCTCGCCGGAGATGATGGCCTTTGCGAAGTTTGTAGCTGCATCCCACCAGCTGTCCATTCCGAATGCGGGCTGAAGGATAGAGGTGTTTGAAGCAACCGCTGCCTGAGCTGCGCAGGCAAGATCCTTCTGAACCTCAGCACTTGAAGCAACCTTTGTATTTGTGGGAGGTATCTGCCTCATTGTGAAGTGGTCGAGCTGAGCCTTCTCTGAGCCAAGGAACGCTGCAAGAGCTACAGCCGCCTTCTGATTCTTGGAGTTCGGGTTTACGCCGAGAGCCTTTGAGCCTGCAAAAGCCTTCATCTGAACATCCTTGCCGTCAACCTTGACAGTGGGAAGTGCAGCGCAGCCCATGTTGTCGCCAAGCTTTTCCTTAACGTCCTTTGTGTTCCATGAACCGCCCATGAATGCGGAGATCTTCTTTGAAGCATCACTGTCAGTAAGCTGGCCGATGGAATCCTCAGGAGATGCGACCACGAAGTTCTTGTTCGCAACGAGACCTACGATTGCCTTTGTAACATTGGCAGCCTTGTCGCCGGAGAAATCGATCTTTGCGCTCTCATCTGTACCGTCACCGTAGAAGGTGCAGCCGTTTCCTGCGTAGAATGCGGGGAAATACCAGCCGTTTGTGATGTCCATAGCCACACGGCCCTTTGAAAGCATCGTGTCAAGGCTCTTTACATCTGAATCAGAGAAAACGCTCTTGTCATAGAACATGAACCATGTGTTTGAAGTATAAGGGATAGCGTAGATCGAATCCTGATATGTAACTGACGCTACCATAGCCGCGCCGTTGTCTGCCTTTACAGCGTCAGCAGTGGAACCGCCGAGCTTTGCGATAGCGTTTGCCTTCACAAGAGATGTGAGCTGATCGTTTGCAAACATGTAAACATCACCGCACTGTGAGATCGCTGTGGGATCCTTCAGGATAACATCCTTCGCGTCTGCCTCTGATGTCTGGAGATAATTCCATGTGATCTTGTACTCAGGATGCTCCTTCTCAAATGCAGCGCTTTCCTGACGAACCCATGCGTCGTCCTCTGCGGGGGTCATGACTGTGAGTGAAACCTCCTCAACTTTTCCGGTTGAAGCTCCGGAGCTTGCTGCCTGTGAATTTGCTGCACCTGAATTCGCAGCGCCTGAATTTGCGTTTCCGCCGGTCGATCCGCAGCCTGCAACAAGAGCAGCTGTCATGGCTCCGACCATCATAAGTGAAACAAATTTCTTTTTCATTACTTTTCCTCTCCTTTTCTCTGATGAGAATTGTTTGAACCCCGAAACATTGCGAAAAATTATAACGTTTCCATCTTGTGTAAACGATACCACAAATTTCGTTTTCGCATTGTTTCGTTTGCTGATTTATGTTTTATCACCGCAAGTCCTGCTTGTCAATGCTGCTTTTCTCTTTCGGCACTTTTTATAATTTTGTCAAATTGCGTTTGAATGGATTGCACAAAAATTTTCGTAAGTTTTCGCAAGTGCTTGCTTTACGAAAATTATTCTCTATAATGGCTGATAAAGCAATGTCATTCATGGAGGGCAGAAGGCCGCAATGGCTACCATAAGGGAAATCGCCAAAAAGCTCGGAATATCCGTAGGTACCGTATCAAAGGGACTGAACGGCGGCAAAGACATCAGCGAAGACCTTCGCAGGAAGGTCCTGAGCACTGCCGTGGAGCTTGGCTACAAAAAAAAGAATACGGAAACCGGAAAGGGACGCTTTGCTCTTTTCATCGAGAATATGGGCTTTGAGGAACCGGAGGATTTCGGCTACAGTATTGTATCCGGCTTCAAAAAGGCTACCTTCGCGGACAGCTTTGATGTTTCAATAATCCCCGTCACACCCGAATTTCAAGGCGAACAGGAATACAACACATATATGCTTGAGCAGGACTTCAGGGGAGCCTTTGTCCTCGGCTTTTCACTTGAAGATCCCTGGATGAGCGCTTTTCGGGAGACAAAGATACCTACGGTCCTCCTTGACAATCATATTCCTGAAAATCCTTACATCGGCTCTGTGGGCACAGATTGTGAGGAAGCTCTTGATATGGCTGTCTCCCATCTTGCCGCCCTCGGCCACGAGAAGATCGCATTTCTCAACGGTTCAAAGGGCTCCTATATCTCAGACATGAGAATGCTCGGCTATCTTCGAAGCATGCTTTCGCATAACCTCCCCATAAATCCCGATCTTGCGGTCTACGGCTACTTTGTAAGGGAAGCAGCGCCCTATCACGTACCTACCTTCCTTTCTCTGGGTGCAACCGCGATAGTATGCGGGAATGACCTGATCGCTGATGGAGTGATAGAATCCGTTGTGAGCGCAGGCTACAAGGTTCCCGAGGACGTGAGCGTCATCGGCTTTGATGATGTTCCTCTTGCAGAGAAGCTCTCTCCCCCTCTCACCACCATCCATCAGGATCTTCCGGAGCTTGGAAAGAGCGGATATTATATCCTGAAGGTAATGCGCGAGGACATAGCCCTATCAAAAAATATGCTGCGGCCGAAGCTCGTCATACGTTCCTCAACAGCCATTGCAAAGCCGAGACTTGCGATTTCTCACTTTTCGGACAAGGATTCCGTCGCGAAGGTGAACCCCACGCTCTTTGACTCCTTCCTGAAGGAAGGGCGGTTAAAAGCCTGAATATCAGCCTTTCAATAAATATAAAAAAGACAGGGTCATTGCCCTGTCTTTTGTCATTTTGATCTATTCAAGCCATCAGACCATCTCGAGAACAACCTCGAGAGCACCGTCACCCTTTCTCTCACCGATCTTGATGATACGGGTATAGCCGCCCTGACGATCCTTGTATTTTGCGCCATACTCATCAAAAAGCTTTGCGCAAAGGTCAACCTGTTTGTCCTCACGTCTCTTCTCGCCCTTCTCGGTAACAGGATAGAGAACCTTCAGCATCTGACGTCTTGCGTGAAGTCTGGAAGGCTTGTCCTTCTTGATCTGCTTGTCAACAGTATCGTAAACAGTAACCTTCTTGCCGTCCTTCTCTTCCTTGACACGATGTCCGTCCTTGTCCTTCCTGGGTGTCTTTACTGAAACGGTAACCTCTTCGTAATTGTCCTTTTCTTTGATCCCGAGAGCAACAAGGCCTTCAGCTATCTTCTTGACTTCCTTCGCCTTTGACTCTGTTGTGATGATCTTTCCCTTCCAGAGGAGCTGAGTCACCTGGCTTCTCAAAAGAGCCTTTCTCTGTGAAGATGTGCGGGATAATTTTCTGTACTTTGCCATGGTATTCTTCCTTTACAATTCATGAACAGTCCGGATTGCTTCAATCATCGGAATTTCTGAAGGAAAGACCAAGATCATGAAGCTTGTTCGTAACCTCCTCCAGAGATTTCCTTCCGAGGTTCCTGACCTTCATCATTTCTTCCTCAGACTTCTCCGTAAGCTGCTGTACGGTACTGATAGCTGCGCGCTTCAGGCAGTTGTAGGAACGTACCGAAAGCTCAAGTTCCTCTATCAGCATATCTCCGGGAGTCGGAGCGGGTGCAGGTACATCGGGAGTCATGATCTCTACTTCCCTGCCTGCTTCGGACAGATTGATGAAAAGCTTGAGATGCTCACAGAGCACCTTTGCAGCAAGGCTGACAGCCTCATCAGCTCTGAGCGTACCTTTCGTCCAGACCTCAAGCGTAAGCTTGTCGTAGTCTGTCTGCTGTCCGACACGTGTATTCTCGACCTTCAGATTCACTCTGTCTATGGGTGTGTAGATCGAGTCGACTGCTATCACTCCGATCGGAGTATCGTCAGTCTTGTTTGCTTCAGCGCTCACATAGCCCCTGCCGCTCGTGATAGTAAGCTCCATATAGAGCTTTGCATTGGGCGAGGACGCTGTCGCGATGGTAAGGTCCGGATTGACGACTTCTATATCCGAACCGAAATCTATATCGGAAGCCTTGATCACGCCTTCTCCCTCGAATTCGAGATAGACGGTCTTCGGCTCGTCTGTATTGCTTTTGTTTCTCAGTGCCAGTTCCTTGATATTAAGGACGATCTCTGTAACATCCTCCTTGATACCGGGAATGACGGAGAACTCATGCTGAACACCCTCGATCTTGACCTGGCTTACAGCGCAGCCGGGAAGCGAGGAGAGCATTATCCTGCGAAGAGAATTGCCCAGCGTAGTTCCGTAGCCTCTCTCAAGGGGCTCGCATACAAATACGCCGTATTTTCCGTCTTCAGAAAGCTCAGTTACCGAAATATTGGGTTTTTCAAAATCGAACAAAGCATTTCCTCCACTCTCAAGTGCCTGATTTTCAGTTTCGTTTAGAATAATATCAGTAAGATCACTTGCTGTAGAGCTCGACGATCATCATCTCATCTACGGGAACATCGATCTGCTCACGCTTCGGAAGGGATGAAACTGTCCCGGAAAATGATGC
>CAMVHB010000055.1 GCA_947167155.1 uncultured Lachnospiraceae bacterium
TTGAAAACAAAATGGGGCATTGGCCCAAGCTATATAATAGGCTCTGAGACGGCTTTTTTGATCTCTTCCCAGCTTTTATATCTTTTGAAATTACTTCCGGGGAGAGTGGCGTCTATGTTCCAGGGGCGTTCAAAGACCATTACTTTGATATTGGGGAAATGGTCAAAAAATCTGAAGGCCTCCGGTGAGTCTTCGATCGCAATATCAAAGTCCATATTGTAAAAGTCAGAAAGAGAGAGGGAAAAGCTCCTGTCCTTGTAAAAACCCTCCCTGTCGTATTTGTTCAGGCAGTAGAGCTTTGCCCTTGAAAGGTCGTGCCGATCGAGCCAGAGCCTTGAGGCTTCATAGGTATCGCCCGGGCGCCCGGTGATCACAGAGACATCATGCCCTGTGTCAAGCCAGGAAATTAATGTCTTTGAAGCGTTTTCTGTTTCCTCATAGGAAAGCAGGGCTTCTTTTTTGTGGCCCTCATTCATCAGGAACCTGTACTCTTCTTCATCAAGGCTGAAGCTCTTTCGAAGGTCAAAATACTTGATCCTCTCATAAGGCACATCCTTTGCAAGAAGCTCCTTCGCAAGCATCGACAGATACCTTGCGGTCTCGCAGAGGCAGTCATCAAAATCCACATATATATTCATACTGAAAAATCTCCCTGAAAAAGCTTTTGTAGATTATAACACAATCATGGATTAAGTCCGATGGTCATATCCTCATCACATATGAAATTCGTATTTGTGAGTGAGTATTATGCTATAATAGTCGCGTTGGTATTTTTCAACAGCGGGGGAAGAAAACGATGGACACATATCACGCACTACTAATTGTGCAATTTGTTACGATCGCGGCGATATTTGCTGCGAGTGCCCTGATATTTACGAACTGGAGGAACAAGACCCACGGGGCGTTGTTCTTTTACTGCATGTCGTCTCTCATAAACAATGTGGGCTATACGGCTGTAATGCTGGCCCAGACTCAGAGTGAGGCGCTTATCAGCCAGAAGCTTTCATATCTCGGAAGAGCCTTTATTCCATTTGCCCTGCTTTTGTTTGTCCTTAACTATTGCAACAGGATGACAAAAAGGACAAAGGTAATGATGCACATCCTGCTGATCCTCCATGTCTTTATCTATATTTCGGTGATCACCGCAGGGTACAATCATCTTTATTATACCGAGATCGGATATACAAGGTCAGGGTTCTTCCCTCATCTTGTTTACAGATACGGACCGGTTCATATCCTCTACAATATTGTTATCTTTGTGTACGTGATCGTCGGGATCGCCTTCCTTTTGAAGAAGCTTTCCAAGGAAAAGAAGATGAGGAAAAGGCGGGGCACTCTTTTTGTCATAGCTTCCATACTCGCGATCGCTGTCTCTTTCATACTGGAGATCATAGGGATCGGGGAAGCCTACGACATGACAATGCTTGGCTACGCTGTATCCGCCCTGTTCCTCCTTATCGCGCTCCTTCGATATGACCTTCTCGATACGAGGCGTCTTGCCGAGGACTTTGTCCTTGACAGGCTGTCCGAAGCGATCATAGCTGTTGACAAAAATAATGAAACCGGCTTTTACAATGAACCCGCGAGAAAGCTTTTCCCCGGGCTTTCAGACAAAAGAGAGGAGACGCTTGAAAAGATAGAGGCGCTTGCAAAGAGCGGTGAGATCTATATTTCGGGAGACAGGAAATATGTCCCCGAGAAAAATCTGCTCAGGCGCAGGAAAAAAGTAGTCGGAACCGTCTATGTATTTAATGATGACACAGAGCATCTTCGCTACATGGAAGAACTCAAGGAGCAGAAGGCTATCGCGGATTCAGCGAATCAGGCGAAATCCACCTTCCTGGCAAATATGTCCCATGACATAAGAACACCTCTCAATGCGGTTCTCGGGATGGACGAGATGATACTTCGTGAGAGCAGGGAGAAGGATACGCTTTCCTATGCCGCAGATATCCAGTCCGCGGGAGAGACCCTGCTTTCACTCATCAACGACATCCTCGACATCTCAAAGGTCGAAGAAGGAAAACTTGAGATAATACCCGTCCAGTACGAGCTCTCGTCCCTCATCCACGACCTTACCAACATGATAAGGGACCGCGCGGTAAAGAAGGGACTTGATTTCAAACTGAAGGTGAATGAAAAGATCCCGCATCTTCTCTTCGGCGATGAGATCCGTATCAGGCAGTGCGTGATGAACCTTCTCACGAACGCTGTGAAATATACGAATACCGGCTCTGTTTCGATGGAAGTGGATTTTGAAGAGATCCCGGAAGAGGGCGAAGACAAGAGGATCAGCCTTTCCTTTAAGGTGACGGATACCGGGATCGGAATCAGGGAAGAGGATATGGAAGCCCTCTTTACTCCTTTTCAGAGGATCGAGGAAAAGAGGAACAGGCATATCGAGGGCACCGGCCTTGGCATGAGTATAGTGCAGGAACTGCTTTCACTCATGGGAACGAAGCTTTCGGTTTCAAGCGAGTACGGCAAGGGCTCGTCCTTCTCTTTTTCGGTCGAACAGGGAGTCGTTTCCGAAGAGCCCATCGGAGACATTACGGGGAGCCTCGAGGGAGGCCGGAAGATCGCTTCCTATCAGGAGAGCTTTACAGCGCCTGACGCAAGGATAATGGTGGTCGACGATACAGAGGTGAACCTCACCGTTATCAAAAATCTTTTGAAAAAGACCCTCCTTCAGGTCGATACAGCGCAGTCCGGAAAAGAGGCGCTCTCGCTTGCAGCAGTTCATTCCTATGACGCCATTTTCCTTGATCATATGATGCCGGACATGGACGGGATCGAGACCCTTCACGAAATGAAAAAGCGTCCGGAAGTCGAAAACACTGTATTTATAGCCCTTACGGCAAACGCTCTTTCAGGCGCGCGGGAAAGATATATAGGAGAAGGCTTCTTTGATTTTTTATCAAAGCCTGTAGATCCCGAGCGGCTTGAAAAGCTTCTGATGCGCATACTTCCAAAGGAAAAACTGCTTCCTGCCAAGGATCCTGAGAAGGCGCAGGAACGTGCAAGAGACACTATCCTTTTGATCGATGATGATGATACGATACATGCGCTTTTGAAGGAGCAGCTGAAGGACAAATATGAGCTTCTTTTCGCCTTTGACGGAAAAGAAGGGATCAGGAAGGCAGAAGAAAATGATGTGTCGCTCATCCTTCTTGATGTAAAGTTGGGCTCAGACAGCGGCTTTGATGTATTATCCTCATTAAAGAGCAAGCCACAGACGAAGGACATCCCCGTGATACTTGTCACAGGAGAAGGGGATGCGGAGTCTGAGGAAAAAGGCTTCTACTCAGGCGCCGAAGACTATGTGCGAAAGCCCTTTGCACCTGAAACGCTGCGGGAACGTATCAAGAGAACGATCAAATCCCACCACCTTCAGGGTGACCTTCGGCAGGAGGCGGATACTCAAAGTGACCGCGCGAACAGGCTTACGAGGGAGATGATGATGGCTCTCTCAATGGCTGTAGATATGAAGGACCATTATACAAACGGTCATTCAAGACGCGTCGCGGCATATTCCGCCGAGATCGCACGGCGCATGGGAAAGAGCAGGGAGGAGCAGGAGGAACTCTATGAGATCGGCCTCATGCATGACATCGGAAAGATAGGTATCCACGAGGACATCATCACAAAGGATTCAAAGCTCACGGATGATGAGTTCGCGGAGATAAAGGAGCATACGATCAAGGGCTATGAGATACTTCGGAATATCTCTGATATGCCGTCCCTTGCAGAGGGCGCAAGATCCCATCACGAAAGATTTGGAGGCAACGGTTATCCTGACGGGCTGAAGGGTGAGGAGATACCTGAAAAGGCAAGGATAGTCTGTGTTGCGGACTGCTATGACGCTATGACCTCCACCCGCACATACAGCAAGCCAAAGACGCAAAGTGAGGTGCGGGCTGAGATCGAGCGCTGTATAGGTACAATATTTGATCCTGTGCCCGCAAAGGCAATGCTCCTCATGATAGATGAGGACAAGGACTTTTTGATGAACGAGAATTCGGACGGAAGCGATATCTGGCAGGGGTTCAAGGATCTTTGGAACTTTGAGAAAAAGGATGGCGAAAATGCAAGGGAGCACAATATCTTTCAGAGGCTGAAGGTGATACCGGTACTTGATGTTGACAAGGGAGTTCAAAACTGCGGCTCGGAGGAGAGCCTGATATCGGTCGCGAGGGTATTTGCGGATACTGCTTTGGCAAAAGCCGATGAGATAGGGCAGTATTATGTTTCAGAGGATATCGAAAACTATACGGTAAAGGTTCATGCATTAAAGAGCGCTGCAAGGATAATTGGAGCGGAGCGCCTTTCCGAGCTTTCGAAGAAGCTGGAGGAGGCAGGAAAGGAAGGAAATATCGACTTCATAAAGGAAAATACGACTTCGCTTCTTGACCAGTACAGGGACCTTTACGAGAGGCTTTCAGGTGCGCTTGATGAAAAGGAGAAGGGGCCTGCTGCATCAAATGAGATGATAGCGGAAGCGAAGGAAAGGCTTCTTTCTGCATGCGACACTATGGACTTTGGCGCAGCCGAGAGCGTTTTGCATGAGCTTTCCGACCTTACTCTTGATGAGCGGACACGCGAATTCTTTGACAGGATAAAGGAGCACCTTTTGATGCTCGACTGGGACTCCATAGAGGAGATGCTTAAGTAAATCTGGAGGGATCATGGCAGGTTATTCAGGCAGAGATTTTGGAAAGATAATAGTAATAGGCCGCACCGAAGGCTTCCTTGCGGGAGGGCTCATATCGAAGCTCGGTCAGACCGGGATAGATGCAGAGGCTGTCGGTACCGATATCAAAAAGATAGAGGCCTTGAAAGACGAGGCTGAGCTTTACGTAGCCTTTGCTGACGAGGGAGTTGAGGACGACAGCGAGTGCCTTGTTTTCCTGAAGGATGTGGCTTCGGACACTGACAGAAGGATCATCGTCATAGGAAATGCGGAATCGATAGAGCATGTAAAAAAGACGATTCCAAAAACGCTGATACTTCGGGAATTCCTCAGGCCCCTTGAGATGGAGGAGCTTTTAAAGACGATAAAGCACTATCTTGATACCGAGGCCGGAGAGAACAGGAAAAAGAGCATATTGATAGTTGATGATGACATTACCTATATGAGGCTCATTTTTGAATGGCTGAGCCCCTACTATCACGTCGGGATGGTTGCTTCCGGAATTCAGGCGATCAAATATCTTGCAAAGAACAAGGTGGACCTCGTCCTCCTTGATTACGAGATGCCTGTCACAAACGGCCCGAAGGTCCTTGAAATGCTGCGAAGCGAATCGGATTCCGGGTCTATTCCCGTGATGTTTCTCACCGGAAAGAATGACCGCGACAGCGTGATGTCGGTGCTTGACTTAAAGCCCGTGGATTATCTTTTAAAGACCATCGACAAGAAGTCTTTGAAGGCAAAGCTCGACACGTTCTTCGAAAAATGACCCCAGGGGACGGAGTTGAGGGACCATTTTTCTTTTTGGACAAGGAGGCGCTATGAGACTTAAAGCTTTTGGAAAACGGGCATTGTTTTTTTCAATTGTCATGGCAATGCAATTAATGACACTATCAGGCTGCGCTTTTTCTTCAAACGGGGAGGGCCCTTCGATGAATCTTTTCGGGAACAAAAAGATAGTGGGAAAGGATATCACATCAGAGGATATCAAGGACTTTTATTACACAAAAGAGAATATCAACTTCGACGCTTTCTATCAGAGGTACAGGTTTTTTGTTGAGGGCGAAAAGTATATGTTCTTCCATGAGACCCGGGATAGGAAGGGAAGATACGGACCCTGTACTGAAGAAGATACTACGAAAAGCGGGACGATAGAGCTTTCTGAAGAGCAGTGGAAGGCCTTTTTTGAGACAATAAGCAATGGAACTGTCACTGCAAGGGAAGATTCCGCTGATTCCGGAAGCAGCGGACCGTGGATGTTCCTTTACTGGGAGGGTGACAAGTCGAAGTATCAGCAGTTTTCTTTTGAGTCTTACGATAAGGAAAATGCTTTTCTGGAGCTATGTCTTTCACTTGAATGAGGGGGCTTTATGACACTCAATCAGCTCAAATACGCGATCGCGATATCAAAGGAAAATTCGTTAAATGATGCCGCAAAGAAGCTCTTCATCTCGCAGCCGAGCCTTACGGGGGCTATGCATGCGCTTGAGGACGAGCTTGGCTTTGACTTATTCATTCGTTCAAAGAACGGCATTACACTCACTACCAAGGGGACAGAATTCATAGGCTACGCGAGAGCGGTAGTCGAGCAGTACGATATATTGGACGCCAAATATGTTTCAAAGACCAATATCAAGAAGCATTTCAGTGTATCGATGCAGCATTATTCATTCGCCGTCAAGGCCTTTATAGAACTTGTAAAGCAGTACGGCTATGATGAATATGAGTTCGAAGCGCACGAGACCACGACGCATGAGATCATAGATAATGTCAAAAACCAGAAGAGCGAGCTTGGGCTTTTGTATATTAATGATTTCAATAAGCGGGTGCTGCTCAAGGTGCTCTCGGATGCGGGTCTTTATTTTGAGCCGCTCTTTGACTGCGGGATATATGTGTATATCTGGAAGAAAAATCCTTTGGCAGTTGAAAAGCAAAAGAGCGGTGAGCCTATTACCTTTGAAGAACTTGACGAATATCCCTGCCTGGTATTTGACCAGAAAGAGTACAATTCGGCATATTACGCGGAGGAGGTCTTGAGCACGCATCAGTACAAGCAGATGATCCGCGCAAATGACAGAGCTACGATGATCAATCTCATGAAGGGGGTCAACGGCTATACCCTGTGTTCGGGGATCCTCTGCGGAGATCTGAACGGCAAGGATTACTGTGCGATCAGGCTTGATACAAACGAGAGGATGACTATAGGATATATAGCCCGAAATTCATCGATCATAAGCGAGATAGGGCAGAAATATATCGAGGAGATAAAAAAGTACGAGAGAAATATACTTGAGTGAGGCTTCGTGCCTTTAGTCAGTCCCGAAAAAGGAGCAAAAAAGATGCCAAACCAAAGGGCGTTTATGTCTGTTGTTAACAGAAAATACATAGATCCGCTGAAGATAATGTGGACCTCCCTTTTTTCGACAAATTCATATCCGCTTGATTTCTACCTCTTCTATGAAGATCTTTCGGATGATGACACGTCTGATCTTGTTTCCTTTGTTTCACGCTGGTCCGATGTAAAGCTTGTTCTCATGCCGATGGATGCAAACATGTTTGAAGGTCTGCCGGTAACGGAAGAATTCCCGAAGGAGATATATTTCAAATTTGCGGGTCTCGATCATCTGCCTGAAGATCTCAAGCAGATAGTCTGTATGGATATCGATATGGCCGTAAAACGTGACATATCTGAGATCTTTTCAAAGGATGTGTCTTCATGCGGGCTCGCTGCCTGCGCGGATGTTTTCGGGCATTTCTTTGGACTGGGAGACAACAACCTTACGTGCCTTGGCCTTCGTGATGACAGACCCTATTTTAATGCCGGATTCATGATCTTTTCTCTTGAATTCATACGAAAGATCGGCGGAGGCAAAGCGATCCTTAATCTGGCTCATATGAACAAGAAAAAACTATATTATCCGGAACAGGATATTTTAAACCTCATCTTCCATGACAGTTTTCTCCTGCTTCCCTGGAATGTGTACAATTGTCCGCCGATCCGTTATGTCATGAACAGGGAGAGAGTTGAGGCGGGAATTATGGAACCGCTCGAATTATCTTTGATAACTGCAAATGAGATACCTGAGGGGTATCTTGATTATACGCGTTCCGTTTATGATAATGCCGCCATTGTGCATTATATGGGCGGCTCGAAGCCGTGGCGGGCTGAAAGGGAGAGTTCGATAGTATATGATATTTTTGATATTTTTGATGAAGCATATCTGAGGGCAAAGGATCTCGTAAAATAAAAATGAACCCAGGGGACGGAGTCGAGGGACCACTTTTTATAAAATGGTCCCATGACTCCGTCCCCTGGGTTCATTCTCTTATTTTTTCAGGCTATCTCGAAAGCGATCAGCTTTTCACTGGTCTGATATGCGCTGTAAAGCGACAAGTCCTTGATATCAGAAAGTCCATTTGTATCTATCACGAGGTCAAAACCGCTGTCCTCAAGACTATTGTCAGAAAGAGCGTTTGCAACATCAGGTCTTTTTACAGTAAAGGGCTTGAGTGCGAGAAAGCGCTCTTTGTCTTTCAAAAGAAAGAGTCTGTCCTTTGATGAGATATTGTTTTTTGCGCTCGCGGTCTCCCAACCGCTTAAGTGCAGGAAACGCCCGTCGAAGAGAACTGCTTCGTCAAGTGAGGAAGGAAAGCGGATTTCAGAGAGCTCTACAGGGAGAGTAAGGAAGGCAGGTTTTTTTGCCTCCTTCTTTTTTGCAAAGGAGAAGAGGCTCTTCTTTTTTTCTGAAAGCTCTCCCAGAAAGAAATTTGAGGCTTCAAGTGACTGAAGACGTACAAGGGCTTCACTGAAATACTTCCCGGGGTCATCCAGTTTCTCAAGGTCAAAGAGCTCCTTTGTCTCGGATCTGTGCCCGAAATGTCCGGTGCCGTCAGACTCTATACGGACCCTGAAGTTCGCGCTTCCGGGACGCTCAGAGCTGCTTGTGATATGGGTGTCAAAGTCCTCGTTTCTTTTCTTTTGAAAGCTCTCAAGATCATTTGAAAGATCGATGATAATATTGTCAGCTCCTCCGGCAGCGTCAAATAAGGCTTTCCCCTTTTCGTCAAGCTCCATTCGCGGCAGAAGCTCACTTTCCGCTATATCCATCTGCTCCTTTGATGCCTTGAAATAATAAGGTGTGCGAAGTTCATGGCGAACGGGAGAGAGCTCTTCCCTTGCTTTTTTGATAAGGGCGGGGAGCTCGTCAATATTACTTTTAAGTATCATCGTAATAAGCCGTAGCTTCATCCCGTTTTCTTTAGCCAGGACACCGAGCCTTTCAAGATTTTCGTAGAAGTGGCTTCCCTTCGTTCCGGTAAGCCTGTCATAGAGAGCCCTGTCATAGGTTTCGAGGGATATGTTGATGTGGTCTATGTTTGCTTTTGAAAAAGCAGTGAGATCCTCATCAGAGAGCTTTTTCACGAGGTTCGTTGTAAAAAAAGCCTTGTTTCTGCCACTTTCAGGCATCATAGTGAGGAGCCTTGAAAAATCAGGGTTTAAGGTGGGCTCAAACAGACACGAAACGTAGAAGCCGTCATAGCCTGTCATTTCAAGAAGCGGCAGAGTCTTCTCAAAGACTTCCGGTTTCATGATGGCGCCCTTGATATTTGACCAGTCATTGAAACAGAAGATACAGCGCGCGTTGCAGGGGCTTGCAGTATCTATCGAAACGAATTCATATTTCTTCTTTTCTTCTCTTACAGTTGCATTCATCTTCAGAATCTCCTTTCAAGCGTTCTCTATTATAATGGTCCCAGGGGACGGAGTCGAGGGACCATTTTT
>CAMVHB010000056.1 GCA_947167155.1 uncultured Lachnospiraceae bacterium
GCTATTTTAACAGAGAGCCGCCCCTGTTTCAAGGAGCGGCTCTAAATAAACTATGTGTAATTTTCTGATCGTTCTTTCCTACGGTATATCTTCATTCCTCCTGAATCATTCCAGGCAACGGGGGGTTCACATTCCAAAAATCCGAGTCCCTCAAGGACCCGTACCGATGCGATATTATCCGCATTTGTCCGGGAGAATACATCAGTGATCGAAAAGTGTTCCCTGCAATAGCTCAAAACGGCGCGGCAGACCTCTTTGCAGTACCCCAGCCCCCAGAGATCCTCTGCGATCAGAAAGCCAAGCTCGGCGCAGTGTCTGTCAAACATCCAGTCAAAGGGATATTTTGTCCGGTCAGCATCAAAGCGTGGTTCAAGCCCCGCTTCACCTATCAGGCGGCCGGTATTTTTGTCAAATACTCCCCACATGCCAAAGCCGTATACTCCATATATCTTCCTGGCATATTCCCTGCAAAGGATGATCTCGGCTTCAGGATCAGAAAGCGGCGGAATATAATCCGTCATATGGGGAGAGTCGTATAGCTCATATTCCGCAGGCAGATCCTTCTCATCGATCTCGCGGACAGCACATCTTTTTGTAGAAAGAATATAATCATCCATCATTTTTTCTTTTTCTTCTTCGCTTCCTTTTGAGACTTCTTCAGCGCGGCCGCTTCTTCCTTCTTTCTCTTGTCCTCTTCGGCTTTTTTCTTCTTTGCCAAAGCGGCCTCTTCTTTCTTCCTCTTGTCCTCTTCGGCTTTTTTCTTCTTTGCCAAAGCGGCCTCTTCCTTCTTCCTCTTGTCCTCTTCGGCCTTTTTCTTCTTTGCGGCAGCGGCTTCTTCCTTCCTCTTTCTTTCTTCCTCTTCTTTCTGCTTTTTCAGCTCTGCTTCTTCTTCCTTCTTTATCTGCTTTTCTAACCCTTCCTTCTCCTTGGCTATCCTGTTGATCTCTGCTTCAAGGGACTTATTGACCTTGACAGCGCAGCGCTTCCAGTGTTCATCAACCACATCCCCCATTACATTGACAAAATCAGGAAGGTAGTCCTCATCTTCGAAATTTCTTGGGTTGACATTTTCTTCATATTTATCTGAAATACCGGTCAGTAAATTGAAGGCCTGTACCATATAGCTGTACAGGAAATCATTTTCCGCATGCTTCAGTTTCATTTCAGCGCTGCTTATGGCAGCCTTGTTTTTCGAGAGCCTTGCTTTATCAAGCTCATCCTCAGCGTTTCTGAATGCTTTGTACTTTTTGCTGACTGTCTTATCCTTTATTATGCTGCCGGCCTGACGCTCGAATTCCTCACGCTTTTTCGGCTCCTTTGTGCCTTGAAGCTTTCTTCGGATCTCGATCGCTTCAGGCTTGCATAGTGAAGCAGCGACACAAGTATCGTAAATGATATCATTTACCTTCATTCTTCGAGCCCGTTCTTTTAACATATCGCTGCTGATATCGGAAAGGGTTTCATATACTGAGTCGAAACCCTCAAGTATATCAGGGATATAGCTTTCAAACATGGCTATTATCTGTTCGAAAGCGTCTTCATCAAAGCTCCTGCTATCTAGGGGGTTAAGCGCCAATGAAGCTAACGTGAGCATTTTGTCCGATGTGAAAAAACCTCCAAAATTACCGGTGGCATCACCGACCCTGACTATATAACCCACCATTTGTGAAAGCTTCCATAGGTGATCTTTCGGCACTTCTTTCCCTTTTTTTACCAAAGTGACAGCTTCATTAAACGCGGACCTTATCTCAGCGGCCTTTGTGCGTGCTTCCTCTGCCGTGATCTTCCCCTTGAATTTGAAATACATGGGCATATACTCGCCTACAAGCTCATCCAGTCTTTCTTTTGTGTCGGCATTTCCCGCATGAGCCATGAATACCCCGCTGTCTCCCACATCGTATCTGTCAGCGAATTTCTTCAGCATTGCCTTGTTTCGGTGATTATATTGTTTATGATACTTATGAAGCTTTATGAACGGATTGAAGGAATCCTCATCCTCCGGCGCAATTTCAAGGGATTCCATAGAATCCACCATACGGGTGGACTTTATAGCTATGTCCTTAACCTCCTGAAGAGTGTTTTCGAGACGCTGCTGGCATTGGGAGAAATTCTGTATCTCTTTCGGAAGCTTGACTCCGAGGGACTGGGCTACGTTCAGGGCGATCAATATCTTCTTTCCTGTATCCTCAGCAGTACCGAGTTTGAAAAGTTCGTCAAGCCTTTTTACAAACTCCCTCTGCTGTTCCGGCGTAAGGGGGGCATATCCAACCTTATCCGCTGCCTTTTTTTCATCCTCGGCCGAGAGTTCCAGCAGATTGTTAAAGGCTTCAACGAAATGCTTCGCACTGTTGATGACCGCCGCCGAGATCATGGACAGGATCTGGTTTACCTTGGAATCCTTCAAAACCACCGCGTTTCCATAGTCAAGTACGGTGGTGTTTTCTCCATCCACAATGATATTGCCGGCATGCATGTCGCCGTGATGGAAGTTAGGGTCATCTTTAAAGCCTACGGCTTTGCTTCCAAACAGGGCCTGCTCCAGCCAAACATAGGCAAGCTGTGCACACAGCTTACCGGTTTTAATGGAATTATAGGATGAATTCGCAAGGTTGGTCCTTATCTCCCAGAACTTGTTTACATTGTCTGAATTGAGCGCCAGAGGCGCCCTGACTGAAGAGTCAGTATTCTTAAATGTCTTGAGGGCTAATTTGTAGTCGTTCTTGGTCTGGGTTATTACCTTATCAACCGTTCTCCCCTCTGCCATATCCATGACAAGATAATGCTTTTTTGGTTTGAAATTCTCATTGAGATGCACTGATTTCACATGATAGTTGTCAGACCCGTCCTTTTCCTTGTTGTATTTATTCACATAGTTTTTCTCGCCGAGTTTGATATTATTAGCTTCCGTGGTGAAATCGAACTCCTTCTCGATCTCGGAGAACTGTGCCAGGAAACCGGACTCCGTCACATTGATTTTGTGCTTCACAAGAAGTGAACCGTTTTTCTTTTCATATTGCGCCATCTCTTCATCCGACATATCCGCAAACATGGCTGACCTGCGAACGAAAGAAAGGTCCTTTTTCATGTTTTCCTTCGCATCGGGCCTAAGTATCTTGACCACCACATACTTCGGCTCTGTGTCAGGACCCTCGATCTTGCATTTAAAGGTCTCTGCCACTGAAGCGGCACCAAGTGATTTCCTTTCGGTTATGGATGTAATGGCGCCGTTTGAGTCCTTTATTATCTCATCAAATACCTCATCAACGTATTTTTTATCGATAGGCGCAAGGGATGACTTCACTACTCCGAGAGCTACCGACATTTCGGGGATCAGCATGCGCTCAGGCACCCCCTGCATCATCTTCTGCATCAAAGGACCCGCGCCCTTCATGGTGGAGGCGAAGTATTCACAGCCCTTCTCTTTGGCAGATATGTTTGCGTTGTTCTTCTTCATATCCCTGATGACATGAGACAGCATCCTGCGCTTGTCAGATCTTGATGCATTCTTGTAATAACCCGATATCAAAAGCTGATTGAACCTGCCCTGTCCCTTCTTGCTGTCATAGAGGAGCGACTCCTGCATATCATTTAATTGGGCGCGTTCCTTCTCAGCCTGTTCATCTGATTTCTTCTTAAGCTCCTCTCTTTCCCTGGTGTTTTTGGCAGCAGCGAACCGGGCCTTCCTGCTCTCGGAATCAATGAGATCTACAAGCTCCTTCATGTCATCGCTCATGAGTTCTGTGACTTTCGGCAGATTTTCCTCTTCTGTTCCTCTGTTGTATACATCGGCTGTTGCGGAGGTCATGACAGGAAGCATCTCTTTTTCAAAGAGCTCGACATTTTCATTCACCTTCGCCGCATAATCCGCAAGGGCCTTGTTTATGGCTCCGGAACTTATGATCTTTTTGATATTCTCCTTGTTTAAAGCTTTGTCCTTTGATTCATTAAGAGCCTTTGATAATGCATTTATCACAGGCATAAAGGAATTTTCACAGGCTTCAAAGAAAGATCTTTCTCCCTGAGTGGTGCCGGATTTGAGTTCAGTAAACACGCTTGAGATGAGCAAACGCCTGTCATTGTTCTGCTTCATCAGCCAGGCAACATCATCGGCGTGATCTGAAAGCACAGCCCCTATCTTCTTATCAAGAGCGCTGTCAAGCTCTGCTGCGCCGGTAATTTCCGTGATATCTCCGAGCATACTGAGGAAGTTTATGGCGGCAAGCGAGAACTTTCGCTCTTCCTCGGTCTCCACTTTGGCGGCGGTCTTTTTACGTTTTCTTGCTCCTAATATGTCAAGCTGCCTCTGGTAGCTTTCAGTGATACGCATGAAGCTCTCATGCTCTTCGGATTCCTTTACCTTGCTTCTCTCCTCTATGGACTTCTTTTTAAGAGCCGCCTTTTCTTCCGCTGCTGTCTGCCATGCGCTCTTCTTCCAGTCATTAAGCTCGACTTTTCCGATATGGACGGTTTCTTTTTTTTCTGTTTCTATCAATTCCGGAACTTCTTCAAGGCTTATATCAAGGGTCTTCTCAAGAGCGCTCTTTAATTTGTCGGACAAAGCAAAGCCCGAAAGCTCCCGGATCGCCTTTGCAGTATCATTTTTCTCATAAGGATCGTCAGTTCCCTTTAAGCCTTCAATGATCCCGACATTCCTGTAAATATAATAAATACTGTCTGAAGAAAGTCCCGAAAAATCATCAAAGCTTAAGCCTGAAAATCCGGGATGCTGCCTGAGATACAAGATGCTGTATTCTGCCATGGATCTCAGATCATCAAAGGAAGCTTCATCACCGAGATCCCGTTTCAGCCATACCTTCCTGTGGCTGTCTTTTAACCGCTTCAGATAATAATCCGCGTCAAAGAACTTATTGCCTTCCTTTACTATATTGGCAGTCTCTTTTGATAGCGCCTTCGGAGCGTTTACATTGACATACATGGACTCAAGCAGGTCGCGAAGCTCCACGGTAGCATAGCCATCGAGGTCTTTTGTATTGATCCCTGAGAGCTTTGTTATCGTATCAAGTATTCCCACGCGGTCATTCTTCTTCAGGGCATCATCTATGGAATCGATCCTTCCATAGATCTCACCGGCAAGCTTAAGGCACTTATCAGCAGCTGACTTCGCTTTTTTCTTATTGATGATGTCATGCACATCAAAGGCATACTTCGAGAGCGTGGCGATCGGGATCACGCGGAAATAGTCCGCTTCCTTTCCGGTGTATTCAGACAGTATCTTGCGGCAGATCTTTTCATGGTCTCTTGCCTGCTCTTCGGACAGTCTGCCAAAATCCCCTTCCTTTTCAGGCAGGGTGCTCATGTAGCGGGAGGTATCGGCGGCATATTGGGTCAGATAAGAAAGGTCAAAACCTTTGTAGTCATTATATTTGATGTCGCCATCTTCCCGGCTCCTGTTCATGCAGATGAGAAGCGTGTTGTAGTCGTATGCGAGAAGCTTGTCCTGAGCAGTCATCTTATCGCCCTTTGACATGAGCTTCTTCACACGGTCAAGCAGAGTCGTATCGTCCGTAGTATCGGTATAGGACTCATCCAAAGCCTCGATCCTTCCGGCAAGTTTCTCCTTCGCGCCTTTTGCGAACTGGTTGTCCAAAACGTATTTTATGAACTTCACGAGTTCATCGGTGGGCGTAAATTCAATGACGGAGCTTTCCACGCCTGTAAAGGCTATGAGCCTCTCTATCATCCTTTCACGGAGCGAATAGGCGTCTTCCATCGTGGTATCGCCCTTCGATAGTTTCTCGTACCCCTCCAGAAGGTATGAAAGGAGGATACGCTCATTAGCTTTTGCCTCTTTTGCTTCTTCATACTTCTTAAGCCACTCCCCGCTTTTTGCGGTGATGGCAGTCTGTTTTTCTTTTATCGCTTTTTGGAAGGCGGCTTTTTTCCTGTCTTCTTCCATCTGCTTTGCGATTCGCTCACGGCTTTCCTTTTCAAGCTGTTCGTCGATCGCGGTAGCCTTAGCGCCGGCTTTCTTACTGATCTCTGCCTGTTTTTCCTTTATCTCATTTTGTCTTTTTTCTTTCTCTTCTTTGATATGCTGCTTTATCCGCTCACGGCTCTCTTTTTCGAGTGTGGCATCGATCTCTGAAACCTTTGCACCGGCCCTGCCAATGATCTCCGCCTGTTTATCCTTTAATTCTTTCTTAAAGGACGGTTCTTCATACACTTCCTCCGGAATGTTTTCTTCGTGTACCTCCTGCCCGGGATTTTCACCTTCATCCTTTTTTTCCTCAGGCTCAACTATTCGGAGGATATCATCCTCACTCTTCTCTAAATCTCTAAAGAGCTCATCATCCTCGTTATTGATGAGATTAAGCTCATCATTTATCTTTGTATTTTCTGCTTCCCTGATAACGGGGCGCGCGCTTTCCCTTTGCTCCCACTTGCCTAACAATCTTAAGTTATCATTAGTGAGCAGCTTATCTATCTTCTCTGCGATCAAACCAATACGCCGCTTGGACACGGCGGCAGTTGCGTTTGCAATGGTCCTGAACGATTTCAGGAGTTTGATTGGATCTGTATTTCTTGTAAATTCCCTTCCGGTTTTTCCGGACACAAGTCTTTTGGTCTTTTCCTTAAGGCTTATGACAAAATCCTTGAAAGCTGATCCCACACTCTTTTTTTTGTCTATCCCAATTATCCGTTTATCATTTGAAAGGGCATTGAGCTTGGCGGGAGTATTGTACTCTTGAGTATCCTTCTGCAATAGCAGGGCATAGTAAGGCGAGTTCATCATAAACAGCCTTTCGGTATACTCCTTTTTTATCGCCTTGAAGAGAAGGATTTTTGCCTTAGCTTCCTTAAGAAGATCCTGGCTAAGTGTACCTGAGTTTTTGTTTTTCCTGTTCTGGTACAAAAGCTCATTAAAAAGGACATCCGCGTGATCGGCTACACGAAGCTTGTTGTAAAGCTCCATGTATTTCTCTGTACTTTCCTGCGCGTTTCTGCCGCGGTTTAAGAAGTCTTCCGGTTTCTTGAATTTGAATTCATCAGGATCCCATTTGAGTATGTCGGTGAGTATAGCTTCTATCATGTGGCACTTTGCAGCCACGCGTCCCTTACTTTTATTATCAGATGCAGAAAGCCTGATCAGCATATTGGCGCCGATCTGCTTACGGTAGCCTTCATCGGTTTCATTTTCCTCATCATAGTCCACTATCCCCGCATAATTACCGTTTGCGGAGCTTAAGTTCATATATGCAGCTACGATATTTTTTACCGCATCATCATAATCGGCATTTCTTTCATTCTCATATACCACATATTTGTCTTTGACCTCATCCAGATAAGAGAAGGCGCTGTTTCTGGTATCCACCAGTTTTTTCTTGAGACTTCTCGCAAGCCTTACATCCTTTATCTTCCGCCTGAAGGCTTTTCTTCTGTCGGAAAGGTCGGATACAAAAGTGTCATTGCTCTTTACCGTAAGCTTCCCTGCCAGCCTGATCTCCATATCAAGCTTATTATCTGAGATGCGTTCATTTTCTATAAGATAATCAAGGTTTCTCTCTGTCTGGATCCCATTCTTCTCGGCAAATGAATCGATCAAACTTATTATGTTGCTGCACATCTGCTTTCGTTCAGGGGCTTCTCCTCTTTTTTCAAGAAGATAATTGAAGGCGCTCTCCCTTACGCCAAGAAGCATATTCACCTTGGCCTTTGGATCCCGTTCCGCCCGGTAGACTTTGATGGCGTCACGAACCTTGAAAAATAATGCGGATCTCTTCCTGTCAGAAAGTGCTTCATTCAGCAATACCTCGATTTCATCCGGTATTTCCACCGGTCCCTCTATAAGTATGCTTTCCTCGCCCTGACTATTTTTCTCTGAAAAGATGATCTTACCTTTATTCTTTTCGCTGAAACGCATGGGCATATTGTCATTGATGTCCTTCCGGACCTCATCTATGTCCATTTGGTCTTTTTGCTTCTTTTGCTTCGACTTATCATTTGAATGAAAGACATTATCAATAAAGCTTGCATTTGATCCCGAGTCTGACATCAGGCTCTTATCCAGATCTTTTTCGCTTTGGGTATTGATAACTCCGTTTTTGCCATTAAGCTCAGACAGTGTTGACTTTCTTGATTCTCTCATTGCGTTACCCCCGGTATTAGCCTTCGATCCATCAGTAATAATTCATTATTATACTTTACATAGCCATTTAAGTCCGAATGAGTCGAGCAATTTTATAATAGTATCACAATTCTCGTCATTTAACGACTTCCCAGTATCCGCCCCGCGCGGAACCATGCCTGACAAGAACCCCCTTATCTCGTAGTTACTTAATATTTTTCTCTATAGCTCTGACGGATAGCGATAATTCCTCGGAAATATGCTTTGCAGAAATTCGATTATCTGCTTCAACCCTCTGCACGATCTCCATCTGTGTTCCATTTAGCGTAATTTCACCGAATTTCTCCGATTTTTTTGCCGAACTTTCACCGAGTTTCACCGAACTTTCACCGAATTTTGCCGAACTATCACCGACATTTTCACCGACATCTCCGTCGCTCCTTGCCGGTAATGCTTTCCGAAACAGGTTCACACAAAATGTCTCCGGTGATTCCGGCAATAGACTCCGTAGTATATTCCTTGTCATCCTCCATTATTGTCAGTATTTGTTCCTGGCGTTTAGTCAGCACAGTCATACTATCTGCTGATTCCATATTTGAATCCGCTGATTTATCCGCTGATTTTTCATCAGAATTCGCTGATTTATTCGCTGATTCGATGCTTATCTTTAATTCATCTGATATCAAGGCTGCTAGTTTTCTCGCATTTTCGCTGGCGGGCTGCACCATATTACTAATTTCAGCGAATCGTGAAACAGCCTCATATAACCCTGAAAAATCTAACTTCATCTTTCAGCCCTCCTCATTATATCGCCTTTTTTACACGCTCGATCCACGCATTGATGTCTGCCTGCGAAGTCAGCATATTTGCTCCGCCCTGTGAATCAAACTGTATCTTCATGTCAGAAAGAAATTTCGCACCGGCACAGCAATTCTGTATATCCTTGATCACATGACCAGGCCATCCGCCATGCGTCATAAACGGTATCACCGTTTTCTGCGACCAGTCATTTGCATTTAGGAATGGTCTTTCAGGCAATTCGGCATAATATTCGATATCCGAATATGCCTGCATAGACAATTTCAAGGGCAGCATCTGTATAATATCCGCAGATGTCTTGTTTTCCGAAAACTCCATATCATAGGCTTTTCCGTTTATCAGTATCTGAAACATCCTTCACCCTGTCAATTTTTCTCTGCCGCCTTATTTACACAGGCAA
>CAMVHB010000057.1 GCA_947167155.1 uncultured Lachnospiraceae bacterium
CCTTATCGGCGGCGCTCTCGCCGCATGCGTTCACAAGACGCTTGAGAAATAAAAAGCTCCTTAGAAAACGCTGATACAAATGACTCTGACAAAAAAGGTCCGGGAGATTTCTCAATGCCGTTAAGTTAAGAGACTTCTGACATAAAAATACCCCTTGCCGTTCATTTTAAAAATCGGCAGGGGTATTTTTTATTTGTTACCATGTTTCTTATTGTATTTATCACAAACTGCTTCGGTTTTCTTGAAGTCAACACATCGGTCTTTGCCTTTATATTTTGATTTAGGATTTGCACATAGGTCATATAGGCTCAAAACTTTATCCGATATTCTTTTTGCGTTCTCAATCTTCTTGCAATATCGAATCTCATTTTTACAAAGGTTTTTATAAGCCTTAACCTGTGGAGAATCTGTCTGATGAATTGTCAAATCAACAGGAATCAGTTGTGCTTCTTCGACTGGTATCATAAGATTTAAGCGCAAAACAGCAACAAGCCGCCCTTTTGCATCATATATCTTTTCAAAATCTGCTTTGGACGATAATTTATTATACTTATCCTCTGCATGAGACAGGGGGATAGCATAATTTCGATTATTTCCTACATTGAACACGCCAAGAAATACCCGATTACTCTTTCCTATCTGCGGAGAGACGGAAAGCACTTTATCATCTGCTTTGTGCAAGTCTCGTATATATTTCATGTCTATGTGAAACAATTTAAGTTGTTGCGCCATATCTTCTCCTAAAAACAAAGTGACTATGCAATTCAGCATAGTCACTTGCTCATTACTTCCCAATTAGCGAAATAATGCTATTATCATTTCCACTTAAAGGCAGGACGCTCCTGTGACTGTGATTTTATCAGATTAACAAAGAAAGTCAAGCTATGCTATATGGTTAGTCCCATCAGAATAAAAAGATTCAAAAGCCGCCTTCCCGGGGCTGTTTTTATCCGTTTATGCAAAAAAGTTCCTATGTGCCTCTCCTTGCGGTAACGGTTCTCCGGTGTTATTATGAAAATAGTATACTAACGGCAGGAGGAAAATATTGAAGCTAATAAAGCTCTTTAGAGATCTGCTGCATCTTCTCATACACAACAGCTTTCCCGCTACTGTTCTTGTAATGGGACTGGTTCATCTCGCCCTTCTCCTCATAACACTGGCTGCGGGAGCTATCCCTCTTTCCGTAATAAATGTTGTAAGCGTCCTCGCGTACGTAATATGTGTCTTTCTTTGCAGGGCGGATATCATCCTTCCGGTATACTGGACCATTCTGATCGAAGTGACTGTCTATGCCGTCCTATCAACTTATTACATAGGATACGGCGGCGGGTCCCACTTTTTCCTCTTTTCGATAGTCCCGATAATAATATACTTCGGCCTCTTTTTGTTCAAGAAAAGGCGGCTGTGGATCGTGGGACTCTCTCTTACCGCGGATTTTCTGGTATTTGCGCTTTCTTATATTTTCTTTTACGGAAAGGCTCCCATCATCAGTATCTCTGACAAAGCCTCCAAGACCCTTACGATCTTTTCCGCCTTTGCCATGTTCTTTTCCATGGTCTTCTACAATGTCATATACATATACAGAAGCAGAAGGGAAGTCCTGGACCTTGAACGGGAAAACGAGCAGCTTTCGGCAGACGCGAACAACGATACCCTGACAGAACTTCTGAACAGAAGGGGCTTTCTGCCCTTGCTCGAGGAACTCATGAAGGAGGGCGAGGAGCATCACTTTTGCATCGCCTTCCTTGATATAGACAATTTCAAAAAAGTAAATGACACCTTCGGCCATGACTGCGGGGACGAAGTGCTGAGGCATATCTCGCGCCTCATCAGAAAGGAACTTCACGGCTTCGATGTATGCCGCTGGGGCGGTGAAGAGATCATCATCCTTTTGAATGACACGAACTTACGCATCGCAAGGCAGAAGATGGAAGCAGTGCGAAGCAGCGTTGCTTCAACGCCGACGGTCTTTTTCAATATGCGCGTTCCTGTCACCATTACGATCGGACTTGTTGAAAACACCCCCACATTCAAAAAGCCAAATGACATCATCCAGGCGGCAGACAAGAGGATGTATTACGGAAAGCAGCATGGCAAAAACATCCTTATATCAAGCGCGGTAAGCTGAACTTGATTTTTCAAGGGTGATGTGATACCTTGCAACAAGTGTTGCGCCAAAAACAGATTTTTACTTTTCAGTAATAGAAAAGAGGTTTGTCATGAGAAGATCAATGAGGTTTGTCTCATTTTGCATGGCGGCGGCTATAGCAGCTCTCCCGCTCACGGCCTGCGGCGGAAACAGCACAAACAACAATACGCCGGCTGCCCCTGCGGCTTCTTCACAGGCTGCGCCTTCCACTGCCACGACAACAGGAAAGGACGCGCTCGTCGGCTCCTGGGAATATCAGAGCGGCGGCTACACCTACACCTTCAACGCTGACGGCACCGGAACCTATGATATCTCCGGCAATGTGATGAAGTTCACCTATGAGGCCACTGACAGCAAGCTTTCGATCACTTATGAGGGAAATACCGCTCCAATGACACTTGATTACAGCATCAACGGAAAGGTCCTGAACGTCAAGGATTCAAACGGAGCCGACACGCTCTACAACAGGAAATAAATTCTAAAAAAATTAATCTGTGCGGTCGCTCGTGTATGATCACATCTGCCTTGCTGCAAGCAGCAGTCAGATGTGATCATACACGGCAACCGCACAGAAAAAAATCTTCGGGGCGGGGTGAGATTCCCCACTGGCGGTATAGTCCGCGACCTGCTTTTTTAAGCAGCTGAACCGGTGAGACTCCGGTACCAACAGTACAGTCTGGATGAAAGAAGATTGAAAGCGCATTATCTTTGATCTGCGTTTTTCATGTCCCGGGCAATTGCTTCGGGACTTTTTTTGTCCCGGGAAAGGAGTTTCATTATGACAACTGACATCAGGACAAAGGACGGCACAGTGCAGGAAACCAGAAGCGGCTTTGCCATAAGGTTCATCGCAGTCACGGGAATTCTCTCCGCGGCGGCCTTCGTGCTCCAGCTCATCGAATTTCCTCTTCCGTTTCTGATCCCGTCATTCATCAAGCTTGATTTCTCGGATCTTCCGGCACTGATCGGCTCATTTTCAATGGGACCTGTCTGCGGTATCGCGGTAGAGCTTGTGAAGAACCTCTTCCATTCGCTTGTATCACAAAGCTTTGGAGTCGGGGAACTTTCAAACTTCCTCCTTGGCGCGGTGTTCACCGGAGTCGCCGGGCTTATTTACAGATTCGTGCACAGCAAGAAAGGCGCTGTGATAGGCTCCCTCCTTGGCGCGATATCAATGGCGATCATCTCACTGCCCTTCAACTATTTCATAGTCTATCCCGTTTATTACAATTTCATGCCGCAGGAGACGATCGTTGCAGCGTATCAGGCGATCATTCCCTCGGTCGATTCGATCGAAAAGTGTCTGCTTGTTTTTAATGTACCCTTCACCTTTGTAAAGGGCCTGATAGACTGCCTCATTACCTTCCTGATATACAAAAAGCTCTCGCCGATACTGAAAGGCCAAGGGCTTCGAAGGGCAAAGAGATGAAGATAAGATACCACTTCAGATTTACAGGGCGTGTCCAGGGTGTCGGCTTTCGGTACCGCGCAAGAAACCTCTCCTCCTCTCTCGGTCTCACGGGCTGGGTGAAAAATGAGTGGGACGGCTCTGTCACGATGGAGCTTCAGGGCGAGGAAGCCCTTATCGACAGGGTACTCCACGGTCTCTCCTTTGACTCGTACATTATGATAGATGATATCGAAAAAAAATCCCTCCCCATTGATGAGGAGGAACGAAGCTTTGTTGTTCGGCATTGAGGTTTTGTGCTATTATTCTCAAAGATAATGATCAACTGATCTCAGGGGGTATTGTCCAATGTGCGGAATAGTAGGTTTTACCGGGCACCATCAGGCGGCGCCCATACTTCTTGAAGCTCTGTCAAAGCTTGAATACAGAGGCTATGACTCGGCTGGAGTCGCGGTACGTGACGGCGAAAAACCGGCAGAGGTAGTGAAGGCTACGGGAAAGCTCATCAATCTTTCACAGAAGATCGACGGCGGAAGAACACTTCACGGCTGCTGCGGGATCGGACATACAAGATGGGCCACTCATGGTGAACCTTCGGAAGTAAATGCCCATCCTCATGTCAGCGGGAACTGCTCGGGCACAGGATCAGGACAGGTGGAATCCGAGGTTGTCGCTGTACACAACGGCATTATTGAAAATTACCAGGAGCTTTCCGAAAAGCTCCAAAAGAACGGCTACCGCTTTTACAGCCGGACCGACAGCGAAGTGGTGGTCAAGCTCATAGATTATTATTACCGAAAATACAAGATGGGTCCCATAGACGCGATAAACAGGACTCTTGTCAGAGTACGGGGGACATATGCTCTTTGCGTGATGTTCAAAGACTATCCCGATGAGCTCTATGTCGCGAGGAAGGATGCTCCCATCATTGTAGGAATATCTGAGGGCGAAAGCTACGTTGCTTCTGATGTTCCGGCCATCCTTTCCTATACAAGAAAAGTTTACTATATAGACAATCTCGAGCTTGCGAGGATCGCCCCGGGAGAAGTCCATTTCTACGACCTGAACGGAGACGAGGTCGAGAAGGAGCCGGTTGACGTCCCCTTCTCTGAAGAAGCTGCCCGGAAGGACGGCTTCGAGCACTTCATGATGAAGGAGATCCACGAACAGCCGAAGGTTGTCAGGGATACGCTTCATTCTGCTTTAAAGGATGGAAAAATAGCGCTTGAGATACCGGATGATGTGCTTGAAAACATAGAACAGCTCTACATTGTAGCCTGTGGCTCAGCCTACCACGCAGGGATGGTCGGGCAGTATGTGATAGAAGACCTCGCCGGCGTTCCCGTGAGGGTTGAGCTTGCGTCGGAATTTCGCTACAGGAAGATGAAGCTCAATGAAAAAGCGCTTGTTGTCGTGATAAGCCAGTCAGGTGAGACTGCGGATACCCTTGCCGCCCTTCGTCTTGCAAAAGAAAAGGGACTTCCCGTTGCTGCGATAGTAAATGTTGTCGGAAGCTCGATCGCGCGTGAGGCGGACTTCGTCTTTTATACCGTCGCGGGACCGGAGATCGCAGTCGCTACCACAAAGGCCTATTCAGCCCAACTCATTTCGATGTACATTCTGGCAATAAAGCTTGCGCTCCTGAATCACAGCATAGATGACGCCGCGCCCCTCCTTTCAGAGCTTGAGACACTCCCTTCAAAGATCGAGGAGATGCTCAAAGAGAAGGAACGGATCCAGTGGTTCGCCGCAAAATTCGCCCATATCAGAGACGCGTTCTTCATTGGGAGAGGGATCGACTATGCCGCTTCGATGGAAGGCTCCCTCAAAATGAAGGAGATCAGTTACATCCATTCCGAGTCCTATGCTGCCGGTGAGATGAAGCACGGGACCATAAGCCTCATTGAGGACCAGACTCTCGTGATAGGCGTCAATACGCAAAAGGAGCTTTTTGAAAAAACCCTGAGCAATATGGTGGAGACGCGTTCCAGAGGCGCTTATCTTGCCGCGATCACCCAGAGCGGCTGCTACTCAATTGAAGATAATGTGAATTTCACCGTCTATATCCCAAGGATCAACGAGCTCTTTTCTGCGAGCCTGACTGTGATCCCGATGCAGCTCCTCGGCTATTACATGGCGGTCGCAAGAGGGCTTGATGTGGATAAGCCCCGGAACCTCGCAAAGAGCGTTACTGTGGAATAGGAAAAGAACCCTGGCTTCGCCGGGGTTCTTTTTTGGTGACAGAGGACCATTCCTTTACCAGGCCATGCCCTCATCATTCCAGCCGAGCGCCACAAGATTTTTTGCCTCAGCCTCATTCTCCGTAAAGAAATGTCTTCCGGAATTCGGGTTGTAAAGCCTGTACGCTGTGGTCGTCAATGGATCTGTGTACCAGGCAATCCCTTCATCCTTCCAGCCGGCTCTGATGCAGTTTTCAGCTTCTTCCTTATCAGCCGTGAAGAAGTGATCGCCGATGTTCGGATTATAGACCCTGTATATTGGCGTTCCTGCCTCCGCGAAGCCGAAGCATTCGCCTTCCGCGTTCCAGCCCGCGCGCTTTAAGCTTTCTCCCTCGCTCCTGTCCCTCGTATAGAAGTGCTCGCCGCTGTTTGGATTGTAGAATCTTCCGATCCTGCCTGAAGAAGGCCGCTCGGGATCGTCAGGGTTCTCGGGATCCACTGGGGTTTCGGGGTCTTCGGGATTATCAGGATCCGCCGTTACCTCAAGCCCCGGCGCTGAAAATATCACATATGATGCATCATTCGCAGACACTACCCCTAGCAGACTCTTATCCCCATCCATCACATCTACCATGTTGCCGGCACTGATAGAGATCTGATCGCCGGAAGCGTAGGTTGTTTCATTTACTCTGAGCGTAAGGTTTGTAACCGTACCTGCTGCTGGACCGGAATTTCCTCCAGGAAAACCGCCGTTTCCACCATCAGGAGATGTAGGCATACCGCCGTTTCCACCATCGGGAGGAGTAGGTCTTCCACCATTTCCGCCGTCAGGAGGTGTAAAGCTCCCGCCGTTTCCGCCGTCAGGAGGCGTAAAGCCACCGCCGTTTCCGCCGGGGCCAAAACCGCTGCCCGTACCTGTCCATATTGCATAACCCTGTGAACCGCTTACAGGAGTGACTGCCATCTGGGATGAGCCAAAGCCGAGTACTGTCCCGCCGGTTATCGCAAAGGTGCTGCTTATATTATTGTTCCCGTCAGTTCCGGTGTCAAAGGCATTTCCCATGGGACCGCCGGAAGCCACGATTATTCCGTCACTTATGATAATGCTGCCGTTCGAGTCAAAGGCGTCCCCGTCGCCGTTTGCAACTGCGTAGATCACCCCTCCCGTTACCATTATCCTGAACTGATAATCTGAAAGATCCGAATTTGCGGCATTGATGGCATCCTCATCCGCATATATCTCTATTTCCCCGCCCAGTATATTCACAAGGGCGCCCTCAAGACCCTCTGTGCATTTTGTTATATTAACAGCCGGATATTCATCGCCACCTGTCGCTCCGATATTCAGAAAATAATCAGAGTGGACAGCATCATCCCCTGCAGCTATATTGTAGATCCCGCTGTTGAGCCACACATTGCACTCTCCATTTATGCCATCGCCGTGGGTATCTCCGTCATTGGGATCATAGACACCCGTCGCATCGATATTCAGCGTGATATCATTAATAAAAAGATAAGCATCATGATAATCCGCATTTCCGGGAGCCACGGACTCTCCATTATCATCAAGAGCCGAACCTGACTTGATCCCGTTCTTTGCATATGCGTTGACATTGAGGGTCCCTGAACCTGATATCGCAACCCTCGAAGCATCCTTCAGCTTGATAACAGCATTTTCGGCTCCCGCAGCATCGGCCTCATCCTCCGTTTTAGCAAGTTCATTTACGAGATAATCCTCGGAATTGTTGATGCTGTCGGAAAGAAAAACAGTTCCCTCAATGATAATATTGGCCCTCGTGTACTTACCAACGGTCAGAGGCGCCGTGCTATTGCTTTGAAGAGAAAGGTCGGAAAGAGTGAGCTCCACATCTTCAAGTTCCTTCTTTACGGTAATGGAGCCGTCAGAGCACTCTCCTTTGACAACATAATCCCCATCTCCCGTTATCGTCAGGTCTGTCCCGTCAATCTTGTAATCCAGATAATTACCGGCTTCCACAGTGATACCGGTTTCAGAAAAAGTGAAGGTCGTAGCCCCGTCATCTGCCGCGAAACCTATGCGGGCAGGCATCATAGCCAGCACAAATGCCGCCGACGCAAGAACTGCCACAGCCTTCTTCATCTGCTTTCTCATAGTCTCCTCCTTTCAGTGGACAAAAAACAATCAGTTACAATGATATGATTATGTTCAGCATACCTTAAATCAACTTAAAAAAAGAGATATAATCAGACTTATGGAACTTTTGGAATTTGACAATTATATTTTCGACCTTTACGGGACTTTGATAGATATTCACACGGATGAGCACTGCGATGAGACCTGGAAGAAATGGATCCGCTTTCTTGATGATAAGGGGATAAAGCATCCGTCTCTTTCTCTATTCCGCAACGATTTCTTTAAAAAAGACAAAGAATACAGGCTCCGGGCAACTGAGTATGAATATCCCGAAATAGATATCCTCGAGGTCTATGATGACCTATTTTCCCTCTACGGAAACCGGCGGCTTTCAGATGAGGAATTGTTTGAGATCTCCTACCGGTTCAGAGTTTCTTCAAGGGATCGTTTTGAATTGTTTGAGGGCGTTTCCGATTTCCTGAAAGGATTGAGAAAGCTCGGTAAAAAAATCTATATCCTCTCAAATGCCCAGCGCTCCTATACCCTGTATGAGATCAGGCATTTTGGACTGGACAGGCTGGTTGATGACTTTCTCATTTCATCGGACTATGGCTGCATGAAGCCTGACAGGGTCTTTTTCGATGCCATCATAAAAAAGCACAACCTTGACAGAAAAAGAACAGTAATGCTCGGCGACAGCCTGGAAAACGACTACCGCGGCGCCATTGATGCCGGGCTTAATGCGATATGGCTGGGAGAAGAAAATGCTGCAGAAAAGTTCTATAAAAAAATGGTTTCCATTTTATAGCCATCACACCTGCGTCTCATCAAGCACTATCGTAAACGGACCGTCGTTTGTGAGCGAGACCTTCATGTCGGCGCCAAACTCCCCTGTCTCTACCTTTGGAACAGCCTTCCTCGCTTCGCTTACAAAATGATCATAGAGCCTCTCTGCTTCCTCTGGTCCTGCTGCCTTTGTGAAGCCGGGCCGGTTCTGCCCCTTCAGCTCGGCATAGAGCGTAAACTGGGATACTATGAGCATCTCCCCCGAAACATCAGCAAGCGAAAGATTGGTCTTGCCGTTTTCATCCTCAAAAATACGCATTTTCAGAAGCTTTGAAAGAAACCTGTCGCAGGTCTTTTCATCATCCTCATGACCGATCCCCAGAAGGACGAGATAACCTTTTCCAATCTCAGCGACTTTCTTTCCATCTATCTCAACCGAGGCATGTGATACTCTTTGTATTACTATCTTCATTTCTGTTTCCTTTTCATTATCAAAAATGATCCCCGGGGACGCATGATTTCTCTTACTGAACGACATGATTTCTCTTACTGAACGAAGTGAAGTTAGAGAAATCGGTACAGGGACACTTAACGACATGATTTTTCTTGCT
>CAMVHB010000058.1 GCA_947167155.1 uncultured Lachnospiraceae bacterium
GCGTATTCATAAAGAGGCTGGCCGTCAAAATCCGCAAGCCCGAAAGCGTCCCTCGGGAAGTGCGCAGGAACCCAGTCCAGTATCACGCCGATCCCGTTTGTATGAAGATAATTCACAAGATACATGAAGTCCTTCGGAGACCCGTATCTTGATGTAGGAGCATAATAACCCGTGACCTGATAGCCCCAGGAACCGTCAAAGGGATATTCGGAGATCCCCATCAGCTCGACATGGGTATAGCCCATATCCTTCACATATTCGGTCAGGGACTTCGCCAGTTCCCTGTATGTATACATCCCACCGTCGTCCCTGCCGGGATGGCGCATCCAGGAGCCCGGATGACATTCGTATATGGCAAGGGGCCTTTCATAGAAAGGCTTTCCGGTTGCTCTCGACTTCATCCATTCATCATCCGTCCAGCGGAAGCCCGAAAGCTTTGCGACCCGTGAAGCTGTTCCGGGACGAAGCTCGGCCCAGCTCGCATAAGGATCTGCCTTGTATATCTTGTTCCCGTCATAGGTATAGATCAGGAACTTGTAAAGAGCCCCCTCCTGAACCCCGGGAATGAAGGTCTCAAAAATACCGATATCCTGGGGCATCAGGCGTTCCATATAGTTCGCGCCCTCGTCCCAGCCGTTGAAATCGCCGATGACTGCTACGCTTGCAGCATGGGGAGCCCAGACGTCAAAAACTACTCCTTCAAGTCCGTTCTCATCCTTGGCAAAGTGCGCCCCAAGCTTCTTTCCGATATCATAATGAGTCCCCTGCCCGAAGAGATACATATCAAGTTCAGTGAAATTTCGCATTACAACCTCCCATTATCATTGCTTTACGAAATGCTTTTCCTGAAGCACCCTGTTTCCGCTTGGATCAAAACGCTTGCCGGCGACTCTCGTAAAGAAGCTTCCGTGTTCTGCCTTGTCTATCGCCTCATCCACTATCTCCTTGATGGCGGTGATATAGGTGGGATGATCAAGAGTCTGTATCCTGTTGATCCTGTCATAGAGCGCCAGGATCCCCATCTCATCGATCACGTAGCCCAGATCCTTTGAATATGCCTGTCCGAAGTTCACCAGCTCATCTATTGTCATGACGGGTATGGAAACCCGCTCGGAAAACATCTTTGAGAAATATCCGTCAAGGGAGAGCGCCTTCTTCATCCCCTCCCTGTTGTCCTCAAGGAATACGAGGATTCCGGAGTTGTCAGTATGCATAAGGAGTGAAAGACTTGTTGCTGTCTCACGCTTCAGGGCACCCGCCTTTTCCACGATAAGGACTCCGCCGCGTACCAGTTCAAAGACTTTCTGTATATCCTTTGAATTCAGCTTTTTTGCGTCGATCTTCCCGATCTTTTCATTGGGCCTGCCTGTCTCGCGCTGCATGACTTTGATTATAGCCATGGCAAGGGTAGTTTTCCCGCTGCCGCTCCCGCCGACTATGACCACGTTGCCCCTGTCCGTATTGCCGCCTTCACCGTAGCGTGCCCTGACTCCCTGAAGAAGGTGGGCAAGTGACTGCTCCATCCCGCTTATGGGTGTGAAGTAGGTGAAGAGTTCCTTTTCCTGATCTGTCAAGGCGTCATCCGAGTAACCTTCATTGATGTCGGGCTCGAGTGTCTCCTCCTCTTCAACCTGTTCTTCGTTTTCATCTGTCTCTATATCGGGAGACACAGCTGCAAGATCTATGGTCCGATCCATATCCGGCATGCTTCTCGTATCGGACGTGATCTCGTCCTCCTCGTGTTTTGGCCCTGTAAGAGCCTCCGCCAGTATGGTGGTCTCGTCCCTCTTTCTCATGGGATTGGGAGAAATGCTGTCGTCCTGAGGCGTTTCAACCTCTTCTTCACGAATTTCCTCCTGAAGATCTTCCTGAATATCTTCCTGAATATCTTCATGCAGTGAGACCTCTGAAGCCGCTGTTTTTGTGGCAAGCACTGCTGCGGTAAGTACTCCGACCTTTGAAGTGTCTTTCCTTGAATATTTGACTATCGCACTTTCCGTTTCGTTTCCAAAGGCGTCTATATCCCTCTGCAGCATGGCGTTCACATCCTCGACCACCTTTACCGCATCAGCCTTGTTTGTGATCTGAGGCTGGTGATAGGCTTCATCCTTTGAGATGACGGGGGGACGCCATTCTTTAAGCTTCTTTCCCTCAAGTGTCTTTTGCTTTTCCTTCTTTTTTCCGAAAACCCGTGTTTCTTCTTCGGTGATGACGGGAAGAGCAGCTGTGTTCTGAAGATGGAAGCTCTTTTGCTCTCCTTTTGTCTGTTCTTTTTCCTCTGTATCTATGTCTTTTGTATCGGCAGTCTCCTGCTCTGTTGCCTCCTGCTCCGGCTCTTTTTCGGCGGGAGGAAGGTTCATCATCTCTTCCTCCATGAGATCCTGAGGCGTAGCCCCGTTCTCTACCTTCGGTGCGACCTCGGAAAGCTTGTCTATGAGCTCGTTTGCCTCCTCTATCGCACGCTGCTTGTCATTCTCAAGTTTCTGTCTGTCTGCCTCCGCAAGTGCCTTTCCCGCTGCACGGCTCGTCTTCTGCCACTCCTTCATGATGTCCTCTATGGTAAGCTGTCCCTTGACCTGGGGCTCCTGTGTCCCGTTGTCAGGAAGGTTCAGCGTCATCTGTCCGTCGTTTTCCTCTATAAGATAATTCTGGAAGCTGTTCTTTAAGGACCTGTCTATCTTTTCCTGGTCGGCCTTCAGCTTGTCATTCTCCCGTTTTCTTTCCTCTCTTGTCTCGTCATTTACGGAGAGGAAGGGGAAATCCTTCGTAATGGAGCGTATCTCCTCCATGTTTGAAGTAACTGCTCCGGCCTCAGTGGCCTCCATTATCTCTTCGATATTCCGTTTGATCTCTGCCTGGAGATTCACGGTATCGAAGTTTCCTGCCGGCACCTCCACTTTTGTAATGGCAACCGGTTTCGGGAGGAACTGTGAAGAGTCAGTGTCTTCGGGCATTATCTCTGTTATGGCATCCCGCGACTGCTTCATACGTCTGTATTTTTCAGCCTGAACGCGGTCAAGCGGAGTATAAAGCATCTTGAGTTCCAATGCCCTCTGCACAAAGGGCCCGTCGCCGAACCAAAGGATAATGTCATCACAGGTATCAATGCACTTATCAGCCTGTCCGGTTCTGTGATAGAGCCTTGCCAGCTCATAAGCCCATTCCTCGGAAAAATCGCGGCTTTTCAGCTCCTCCAGAATACCTATCAGTGTATTGTCATCCGCTCCTGAAGCCTTGTTTATCCTGTAGCGCAGTATGTAACGCATATCATCATGGGGAGCGATCTTCGCAAATTCCTCATAATGAGCCTTCGCACTTTCAAGATCACCGAGTTCTACCTCGCAGGAAACAAGCTTAAAGATTATCATCCTTCCTATCGGAGAACGTTCGTGGGCAATCGAAAGAAGCTCGTGCTCCTCTTCGTAACGCTTCGCGCGATCCAAAATATCAGCCGCCTTCAGGATTGTGTTCACATTCTTCACTTTCCTGAAGTTCATAGCTTCAAGCATCATAAGCCCCTCATCGCTCCTGCCGCGGGCAATGAGGTCCTCTATTTCATCGAGTTTGCTCTTGTATTCTGTCTTCTCAGCCAAAACAAAATTCCTCTTCAGCCTCTATCCTGCTTCCGGCGTTCGCGGTTTTCCTCGACCCATTCCACAACCCGCGAAAAACCGCCTTTTTTGAATATCTTCTTCACGCCTGTCGAATCATCTATCTCGTCCCTTGTCTTTTCTATGATCTCCTTCGACTCGGGATCCACGCTCTTTACGTGTACATAACGCGTTCCATCGGTTGGAAGCCCCTTTCGCCTGATCAGGGCATTTGCTATAAGACTTCCGATATAGTAAAGAAGGGCAACAACCGGGACACCTATTATCATTCCGGGTATCCCGAAAAGTCCGCCGCCTATTATTATCGCAAATACCACCCAGAAGGGCGAAAGTCCGGTGGAATTTCCAAGTATCGCGGGACCTATTATATTCCCGTCTATCTGCTGAAGTACGATAACGAAGATCAGCATATAGATACCCTGAACCGGATTGTTCATGAATACGAGGAGCACGGTGGGTATGGCTCCTATGTACGGTCCGAACACCGGGATGACGTTTGTGATCCCTATCGTAAATGCGCAGAGCACCGGGTAGGGAAAACCAAAGAGCAGGAGGCAGAAATAACATATCAGGCCTATTATCAGCGAATCTATGATCTTTCCTACTATGAAGCCGTAGAATATCTCCTTTGCCTTGCGTCCTACATCCAGGATCACATTCGCATGCCTCGTCTTGAATATCCCGTATATCAGCTTTTTCGTATGGCTCTTCAGCTTTTCCTTTTCGGCCAGCACATAGATCGAGGCTATGATACCTATTATCCATACAAGGACCAGCCTGCCTATGGTATAGCCGAGGGAGGCAATGGTATTTACCATATTGTCGCCGTCTCCGATGGAGAGCCAGTCCCGAACATACGTAAGTATGATATTCAATGTGTTTTCTATGTTCTTGTCGTCCTTCGCGGTCTGAAGGAAATCATGGAAGGAATGACCCGTGATCCCGTCAACCCAGTCCACGACCCCGGCCACCTGAGCGTTCAGGTTCGCGATAAGGCTGTTTATCGAATCCACTATCTGCGGGATTATGATAACGAGGAAGATCACAACCACCGCTATCACGATAAGGAGCGTCAGTATCGAGGAAAAGACTCTTACTCCGTGCCTTGTGTCTCTCTCAAGCCGGGCAACTATGATAGATTCAAAATCCTCCTCGGGTTCCTTCCCGAGCCTTTTGATCCGGGCAGCCCTTTTTTCAACCTTTCTGCCCGCCCGCTTTGCGGAAAGCTTCAGAAAGCCCGGAAGCATGAGCTTTTCAAAGGTCTTCATTATCGGATTCATGAGGAAGGCAAGCACAAAGGCTATAAATATCGGGGAAAGTATCCTGCCAAGCTCTCTGAAAGCCGCCGAAAGCCCGTCGATCCTTGCTATACAAAAATAGATGATCAGGATAGCGGTCGCAGCGATCACGATGACGGAAGCACGGAGAAGGTAATACTTGTACTTCTCCTTCGTCATTTGCGGCTTTTCCGGATCTTCTCCTGTTTTTTCCCCTTTGACGTCCGTTTCCTTCACACTTCACTCCGATAATAATTGATGAGACAGCCGTCCAGTATTATCTTCCTTTCGTTGTCCGTAAGCGCGCCAAGAGATAAGCTGATCTCTGAAAGCTCAGGGGAGCCTTCCTTTATGACATAAGCTTTGATCTGTTGTGCCTTCTCCGTGACCGCTTTTCTGATGCCGGGAACAAATATGAAGTCCGAAAGCCCGAAGGAAAGCTTATCTTCATCCTCATCGGTAATAAAAGGCAGCATCCCCCAATTGATGAGGTTGCTCCTGTAACGCTTTGTAGCGTACTCCTTTGCTATATTTGCCCAGCCGCCGAGCACCTTCTGACAGGAGGCGGCCTGCTCGCGCGCTGATCCGTCACCGGGCTTCACCGCAAATATCACGCTCCCGACTCCGAAATTGTCATGATTCACATCGGGAAATACCTTCTTTACGGCATGTACTGCCTCTTTAAGAGGCGGCAGAGCAGCCCCGGCACACTCGCCGTTTTGAAGAGCATCCTGCGCTTTTTTTACTTCCTTCGCCCGGCCTACATATTCGGGATCCTTCCTCGAAAGGGCAAATTCCGAAAGCCTGATCGGATTGCTCCTGTAGGAAGAGGTCTCGCCGGACGGAATGAGCTCGTCCGTAGTCGTGACAGGATCGTGTATCTCCGAGACCACCCGAAGGAACAGATTCTCGGGGAGCGGGCTCATCACGGGCCAGTCCTTGATGTTCGGTCCGAGTACAAGCTCTTCGGCGGGATCCGCCTTCTTGAAGCCGTCAAATACGCGGTTTTCATATATCGCGCTGTCAAAGAAATACTTTGGCCTTGAAAAGCTGATGCCCTCCAGCTCGTCAGCGCCTGTCAGAACTCCGCCCATTGCAGCGGTAGCAGCGATAGAACGCGCATCCATCAATGCAACAGACGAGATCTGTCCCTCCTGAACCTTTGAACCCTCGCGGTTCGGGAAGTTCCTAGTGGAATGACGTATTGAAAAGCCTTTGTCGGAAGGCGTATCGCCTGCACCAAAGCAGGGACCGCAGAAAGCAGTTTTGATAATAGCGCCGGTCTCCATAATGTCGGCCGCGCTGCCGTTCTTTACAAGCTCCATATATATGGGCATTGAGGCGGGATAAACCGATAGCGTGAAGCCGCCGTTTCCTATATACTTTCCACGGAGTATATCCGCGGCATCCGTCAGGTTTTCAAAGGATCCTCCGGCGCAGCCTGCTATTATGCCCTGATCGACGAGGAAATCCTTTCCCCTTACCTTCTCTGAAAGCCCAAGGGTAACACGACCGGAAAAGGCCTCCTTTGCCCGCTCCTCGGTCTCATTCAGGATATCCTTCATATTCGTCTTGAAATCCGCTATGGTGTAGGCGTTCGAAGGATGGAAGGGCATCGCTATCATGGGACGAAGCTCTGAAAGATCTATCTCTATCACTCCGTCATAATATGCAGTATCGGAAGGCGAAAGCTTTTTGTAAGCCTCAGGCCTCTTGTGAAGAGCAAAATATTCTTCAGTCTTTTCATCCGTGATCCATATTGAAGAAAGGCAGGTGGTCTCTGTAGTCATCACGTCTACACCGATACGCTCATCCATCGTGAGATTCTTCACTCCGGGTCCTGCGAATTCAAGAACTGCATTTTTTACGAAGCCTGAAGAAAAGACCTCTCCGATAAGTGCTATGGCGATATCCTGCGGACCGACTCCGAAGGGAAGTTCTCCCTTGAGGTAAACAAGAACGACACGCGGCATATCGATGTCATAAGTCCTTTTCAAAAGCTGCTTCACAAGCTCCGGACCACCCTCGCCCATAGCCATCGTTCCAAGAGCGCCGTATCTCGTGTGTGAATCGGAACCGAGTATCATTGCGCCGCACTCAGAAAGCATCTCACGGGCGTACTGGTGGATCACAGCCTGGTGCGGAGGAACGTAGATCCCACCGTATTTCTTCGCAGCGGAAAGTCCGAACATGTGATCATCTTCGTTTATCGTCCCCCCAACCGCACAGAGCGAATTGTGGCAGTTCGTGAGGACATAGGGAACCGGAAACTCAGTGAGCCCTGAAGCCCTTGCGGTCTGGATTATCCCGACATAAGTAATGTCGTGGCTCGTAAGCTTGTCAAAACGGATCTGAAGCTTTTCATCATCCCCGCTCTTGCTGTGAGCGTGAAGAATCGACCAGGCAAGGGTTCCCTTTCTGGCCTCATCCTTTGAAACAGGGGCATCCTCCCTGATCTCGTTTTGATCGATAAGAAATGCGCCGTCTTTGATTATTTTCATGATTTTTTCCCGAAGAGCCCGAAGCCTTTCTTTTTGCCGGACTTTTCCTTTTCATTGGAGCCGTCCTTGCCTTCATCCTTCCATTTGAAATATTCTTCATCAAGGTCCGCGGAAACAGCGGCTATGGTCTCATCCGCGATCTTGTCCGCGTCATCCTGCGGAAGCTCCTCCTTTTTCTCCGGAGCAGGTTCGCCGGTCTCAACATCAAGCCCCTTCGCGCGGAAGTATTCCTCGTTGACCTTGATCTCGGGCTTGATGGCGGAGAAGTCCTTTTCTTTTTCCTTCTCCTGGTCCTTGGCCTTGCCCTTTGAGGAGCCCTTCTTCCCGCTTTCGAGCCTTTCTTTTTCCTTCGCGATACGGAGGTTTTCATCCTCTATGAGGTTCGTGTACTTCTGCGTATCAATGAGATCCTGAAGGGAGCTCTTCAGATCAAGGCGGTTCTTCTTCACTTCCTCCTTCTTCTCTTTGATACGCGCCATAAACTCTTCGTAAACGGCAGTATATCCGTCGGAAGTGGCGGAAAGCTCCGCCTCCACCTCCTGAAGGGATCTGTCGGCATAAAGAACGGACGCTGCATAGATGTCGTCCGCTTTTCTCCTCGCATCAAAAACCATGCTCTCCGCCTGCTTCTGCTGGCGCCTTTCGGCCTTGTCGCGGCTCGCGGATGTCATCTCGTATTCGTCGAGCAGATCATAGATGCAGTCATTCAGTTGTTTGAGAAGATCCATCATGTCGTTCTTGTCGATGATGACGTTTCTGTTGCTGTTGTTGTAAGGAACAGACTTTGAAAAAAGAACGTGGATCTTTCTTAATACTTCTTCGGTCTTCTCTCGGGCTGCCATAGCGGGTAGTGACCTCCAATATATGTAATCTTTTTTAAAATGCCAGGCACCCCGGCTTCGAACCTCGGCAAAGAAGAGCTTACTTAATGCAACAGCTCAACCCAGGCGACCCTGCGGCACCCGGAAGCTCCCGTTTAGTGCTGCTTTGTTCCCAACCTGACACGGTTCGCGGGTTCCCGCCGCGCAGGACCCAGATCTCAACACCGCACAAAAAGGGCTCGCCTTCGCTTCAAATCCTCGGCCGGGGCATCATCTCGGCGTATAGCGGACTTCCGATACAGGGGACCGCTGCTCCCCCAACTGCCCGGACCAAAACATTCTACATTAAACGGGGTTTCTAATCAAGGTTATTATAATGACATCGTGACCTCCCGCCCACTCGGGATATACTTCCTGTAACTGACTCCCGCGGCATCGAGCATGCGCTTTGACGCAATGACGGAGGGAGTCTGTCCGTACTTGTCGCTGTCGTATATTATCTCTTTGATCCCGCTTTGGATGATCGCCTTTGCGCATTCATTGCAGGGGAAGAGCGACACGTAAAGCTTTGAGCCCTCAAGCGTCCCTCCTCTGTAATTGAGAATGGCATTCAGCTCGGAGTGGGTAGTATAGAAATACTTGTTCTCAAGCGGGTCTCCGTCTCTGTTCCAGGGAAAATCATCATCAGAGACACCGTTCGGAAAGCCGTTGTAGCCCATGGAAAGGATCTTGTTGTCCTGGCTCACTATGCAGGCGCCGACCTGCGTATGGGGATCCTTCGAGCGCATTCCCGAAAGTAGGGCTATGCCCATAAAGTATTCATCCCACGAAATGTAATCAGTCCTCTTACAGCCCAACATTCTTCAGTCATCCTCCCTTACAAATATGCCGTCATCCTCAAGCATCGCCACGAGTTTTTTGATGGTCGTCTTTATGAGCTCAAAGCAAAGCCCGTAGCTTTGTATCGTTCCGCCGTAGGG
>CAMVHB010000059.1 GCA_947167155.1 uncultured Lachnospiraceae bacterium
TGCTGGAACTGCTCCTCAGCGAGATACTGACAGCCAGGATATCGCTCCGAAGCTGTGATATCCCTCACAGGCCACCGCTGCCTGTGCTTTAAGAAGACGATAAGAGACCGAGCTTAGAAATAGACATTTGAAGCAGTCGTTTAAAACATGCTTTCAGGAGGTTCCTATGCTGCTGACCGAAGAACACAGGATCAAAAAGGATGGCAACAAAGCCCTGTTCCGAAAGATCGATGACTACTGCTTCCGGGCAAAGAACCTTCATAACTCAGTGAATTATCTGATCAAACAGTGTGACCGGATCCATCGAAAGCTTTACGCAGGAGAAAATCTGGAACCGTGGGAAGCTGAAATGACTGACCGGATCAACGAAGGGATACGCCTCTACAACGCAGGACGTGCAAAAAGCGGACAAAGACAGTATGTAGACGGAAACAACGGTTTTGTCGCTGATCCCTATTTTCTCTCCTGGTATCTGAAAGCATCTTCGGAATACAAGGCAATGCCCTATGCCACCTGCAGCCAGATCTGTATACAGGAGCTGTGCCGGTCCTGGAAGTCTTATTATAAGTCGGTCCGTGAGTACCAAAAAGACAAGAGGCGCTTCACCGGGCGTCCGAAAAAGCCCGGATATCTCGATCCAAAGGAAGGAAGGGAATGGCTTGTCATTACCAGTCAGAACTTCACTATCAAAGAGGACGGCTCCATCCGTATGCCGGGTTTTCTTAACGGTATCCGGATAAAGGCAAGGCACCCCAATATCCGCCAGATACGAGTGAAGACGGAAAAGACCTGCATCCGGGTATTGCTGGTATATGAGGCGAAAGAGGTGAAAGGGGAGAAAGATGTTTGCCCTTTGAAAACGACATCGAATCTGAAGGCGATGGGAATTGACCTTGGCGTGAACAACCTTATCACCGCAGTATGGACATCCGATGATACTCCCGTCATCATAAGCGGAAAGCCGCTGAAATCGATCAACCAATTCTATAACCGAAAGAAAGCCTCTCTTCAGGCTGCGGCCCAAAAGGGAAACGGAAAGAAAATGACAAGACGGATAGAGAACCTGACACAAAAAAGGAACCGCAAGGTGAAAGACGCGCTTCACAAGGCGAGCAGAAAGATTGTGGAGCTGGCAGCAAAGACCGGCACAGGCGTCATTATCATCGGGAATAATAAAGGGTGGAAGCAAAACGTAAAGCTGGGAAACAGAACAAACCAGAACTTCGTTGCGATCCCCCACCTGGTCCTGATCGAAATGATCCGGTACAAGGCAGCGCTGAAAGGGATCGAAGTACGTGTCGTTGAAGAAGCGTATACGAGCGGGACAAGCTATCTGGATGGAGAAATGCCAAAGGCGAATTTTTACAACAAGTCGAGACGTATCCACAGGGGGCTGTTTTGCAGCAATGCCGGGGTATGCATCAACGCTGATGTGAACGCGGCATATCAGATCCTGAAGGCAGGCGGGATCAATGACCTTAAGATAAAAGATTCGGAGCCTGTTAAAAAAATAAAAGCAGCCTGAGTCACATCAGGTAGAGGCATCAGGCTGGTGCCATTAAAGGACCCTCGCGGTTAGGAACGCATGGGCGAT
Source organism: uncultured Lachnospiraceae bacterium (assembly GCA_947167155.1). Lineage (GTDB taxonomy): Bacteria > Bacillota > Clostridia > Lachnospirales > Lachnospiraceae > RUG306. The sequence continues at coordinate 1,595 of CAMVHB010000059.1, forward strand.
TTATAAATATCAACTCTTTGTTGGTAAACAGCCAAGACGCATTTCTGCTGCTTGAACACATCCATGATGGCATCATACTTGTCTGAACGAAGAGCAGTAGCCATCTTTTGTATTGTAGTGATGATCAGGGTCTTTGACGAATCCTGAAGGTTCTTCACCAGATTGTAGGTACTGTCAGTCTGGTCAACGCAACCGGTCTCGAAGCTGTTGTACTCGTCAACAGTCTGGTCATCAAGGTCTTTGCGGTCGATGAGGAAGAACACCTTCCCGATCCGGCGATCGTCCCGGAGCAGAGAGGCAAGCTTATAGCTGGTAAGGGTCTTGCCGGAACCCGTGGTATGGAAGACATAGCCATTGGTATTAGCCATGATAATGCGGTCAAATGCCCTCTTCACGGCAAATACCTGATAAGGCCGCATAACAAGAAGGACAGGCTCTGTATCCTTGATAACGAAATATTTGCTGAGCATTTCAGTCAGATGGAACTTCGGAAGGAAGGCATTTGTGAAGGCCATAAGCTTATTGACCCGGACATTGTTTTCGTCGGTCCAGAAGAAGGTCAGGGATCGCAGAATGTCCTGCTTATGGCCGAACTGGTCGTTCTCATTGATATTTGCGCAGAACTTGGTCATTGTGGAATTTGAGATCACAAAAAGCTGGATAAACCTGAAAAGACCGCGGAAGGAGAACCTTCTGTAGCGGTTGATCTGGTTCACGGCCTCATTGATCTCAATGCCGGGGCGCTTCAGTTCAGTCTGAACGAGGGGCAGGCCGTTGATAAGAATTGTGACGTCATACCTGTTCTTGTACAGGACATCATCTTTATGTTCGGGATCCATGGTCACCTGATGCGTGACCTGATAGAGATTCCTCGTTTCATCATTGGTAAAGAAGACGACATATATAGTCTTTCCGTTGTCGAGCTCCAGAACCCACTGCTCTCGCAGTATCTTTGCCGATTCGTAAATAGTATGGTTTTCAAGGCGCAGCATTATGCGGTCAAACTCCGCATCCGAGAGTTCAGCCACACCCTTTGCCGCTGTCAGTTCTTTTGAATTTAGTTTGCAAAACTGCTCCCTGAAGTTGGAGCAGACATCATCATAATTTTTAAGCTCTACATACTCGTAGCCCAGTTCACTTAGCCTGTCGATGTAGAGTTCCTCAACCTCGTATTCCGATTTTACTTTTGCCATAAAGCGGCGCTCCCTCAGTCACCGTTGACCCGGTTTTTCCGCGCTTCCGACAGAATACCTTCAAGAGTATGTCCAGCTCGTTCTTTAGCAGCTCTTTCAGATTTCGAAAGAGGGTTACTAATCACAGAATGAGGGAAATTCCACTCCCACATATGGTATTCATGTATTATTTTCTTCTTTCCATCCTCAGATGTAGCATTCAGAATATCAGCCTCCATCTGCTTCCGGCGCTCGTACCAAGCTTTCAAGTTCTTATTCATGGTGCTTACATTTATATCGTTCTGGCTTTCTCCAAAACAAATACACATCTGACCATCCACTTCCTTCAAGCGAAGGTCATACAGTGTTTCCATCTCAAAAAATGCAAACATAGCACCATTATAACTTGCCACCTGTGGATCCGGTAATGCACTGGCTTCTACTTCCAACGCTTCTGCTATCTGTTTGCACAATTCAAATGATGCAATCTTCGAAGTAGGCAGTGTGCTGTCTCTTGAAATTATTCCTTCTTCAGGGCTTCAATCTGCTTCTGAAGATCTTTTATGAGCTGCGCCTGGGCGTGCAATTGCGAATCCTTCTGTTCAAGCGAAATGGCGTTCTGTTCAAGCAACGCGGCATTCTGCTCAAGCAGAGCCTCCTTCTCATCAAGCTTATCTTTCCATACGCTGTTAATACGATTGACTTCCTGCTCAAATGTCATAACGACCCCCATCCTTTCCTTTTACTCCTTTTTTCAACTGATAAGATATTTTCTTCGTATGCAAAAGTACGGATAACAGATGCAATCTTCGAAGTAGGCAGTGTGCTGTCTCTTGAAATTATCCCTTCTTAAGGGCTTCAATCTGCTTCTGAAGATCTTCTATGAGCTGCGCCTGGGCGTGTAATTGCGAATCCTTCTGTTCGAGCGAAATGGCGTTCTGTTCAAGCGTAATGGCGTTCTGTTCAAGCAAAGCGGCATTCTGCTCAAGCAGAGCCTCCTTCTCATCAAGCTTATCTTTCCATACGCTGTTAATACGATTGACTTCCTGCTCAAATGTCATAACGACCCCCATCCTTTCCTTATCCGCATTTATCTCTGCGACCATTTCTTTTAGCTTTTTTGCGAAGCGATCCTCAGTCTCCCCATCATCAGAGGTTATGTAGTCAAATACTGCCTGAAGTTCTGCTGATATACTACCCCTCACCCCTACTGTGTTCAAAAATCTGACTTGCTGCCCGTCCTGCAGAGTCAGTGAAGGCTCCTCCTTGCACATATGCTCGAAGGTGTATATCTTTTGTCCTCTTTTGAACGGGTCAAACGGGCATATGAACAGGACTATCGAATCGCAGAGCTTATCGTAATTTTCTTTTCCCTTAAGAAGCCATCCGTCTATTGTAGATGAATAATAACGGGTTCTTTTCGGTAACTCTGCTGTATCGTCTGAAACCTGCATCTCCATGTCGATTACTCTGGAAGCCCCTTTCTCCTCAATATAGATATCGAGCCTGATTCCCCTTTTCCCAAGATGGTTTTCCATCGTCTGTTCGGCGTTTATCTCGATATCACGGATTTGAAGCTCCGGGAATACGAGCCGTAGGAATTCCAGACAGACGCCCTTATCCATCATGATCGCATTAAAGACGTACCGACTCCGGATCGTGTAGAAGATCTTTCCATCACGCTCAAACTTAACCGTTATTTTTGTTTCCATGTTTTAATCTCCTTTCGGTAATGCAAACCTGCAGGAGATTTTTTTCTCCTGCCTTAACAAAAAATGGATTTGAAAGCAGGAAAATAAAAAAACTGATGGCGAAACTCGCTATAAAAATGAAAATAGAAAAAAAGAATTATTCTGCCTTCAAGGAGAATGATAGTCTGAAGGACAAGAGATTGCAAGAGCTTTTTCTCATGGAGCCATTGCGAACGCGCGCCTGGTCTTACAGCAGAGGCATGGGTGACCGGCATTTGAAGATATGAGAAAAAGGATGGCCTGTAAAACAGACCATCCTTTTCCTCATGGAGCCAATGGGATTCGAACCCACGACCTCTGCGTTGCGAACGCAGCGCTCTCCCAGCTGAGCTATGACCCCATATATACGGATAATACCGATTTTTTAAAATAACTTACGGAGTCCCAGATGATTCTCCCCACGACCTCGTCCGGGCACCGCCGCGCACAGCGCGTCGAAAGCGTGCCTTCCAAACGTCCACTGGACGTTTGGACATTGCGAACGCAGCGCTCTCCCAGCTGAGCTATGACCCCGAAAAAAATGTGAACGCTTTTGAACGCGTTCGCCATACATATTATCTCTTTTGCTTTTTTTCCGCAAGCACTAATTAATGGACCCTTGACTCCGTCCCCAGGGTTCAAAAAATGAGCCCTTGACTCCGTCCCCAGGGCTCAAAAAATGAGCTCTTGACTCCGTCCCCAGGGTTCATTCCCCGGGGTTCATTAAAGGGTTGACAGAATCGTCAATCCTTGATACAGTCTGTTCCAAGTAGGTGCAGTGTAATGTTTCCGATCTATGCTGTAAATTTGTGGATCGAGAGAAGTGGAATGTGGACAACGGCTCAGGGAGAAGAAAATACAGAGGCAAGACGAAAGGAGCTTTTGGAAACAGGATATGAGCTGTTTTCAAAAAACGGGATCGAAGCCGTCAGCATGAGGGATGTCGCGAAGGCTGTCGGCTGCGGAAGTACAAGCGCATACCGGTATTTCAGCTCAAAGCCCAAATTTGTGATAGCTGTGGCTACATGGAAGTGGGAGCAGTTCCTGGAAGAAAATGAGAAGCGCAGGCCGGTGTCAGAAGATGAGGACATGACCGCAGCGGATTTTTTCGAGTTCTATCTGGATTCGTTTCTGATGCTTTACAAAAATAACAGGGACCTCCTGCGCTTCAACCAGTTTTTCAATGTATATGTGCAGTCGGAGCATATTGATGAGGGGACGCTGCAGCCTTATCAGGGAATGATCGAAGGCCTGCAGGAGCGGTTTCACGGGATGTACTTGAAGGCAAAGAAGGATAAGACCTTAAGGACTGATGAGCCGGAAGAGATGATGTTTGGCAAAACCCTTCATTTGATGCTTGCAGTAGTAACAAGATACGCAGTAGGACTTGTGTTTGTCCCGAAGGGAGGATTTGATGCATTGGAAGAGCTTGAAACCATGAAGGATATGCTGCTGATGAGGTACCGCGCTTCTTTGGGAAAAGGTACAAGGGTGAAAAAAAGAAAGGCAGGTGGCGCATGACGACCGCGGAATTGTTGCAAAAACTTGACTTCGAGGGAAATGAAAATGAATTTCTCGCAAAAGAGGACACAGGCCTTGAGATGGATATCAGGACTGTAATCTTCCCGGATTTTGGAATAAATGGAAACACGGGCGAGGGAAACTTCTTTTTCCATATGCTTTCTGAGCCCGGTGAAGAGGAAGCAGGACGGATATTTGTATGCAGATATACGCTCTGCTTCGATGCGAAGGATGATATCATATTGCCGCTGTGCGCGGAGTCGGTAACGGAAAATTATGAGTACCCTGTCGGGACACTGGGTTTTGATCTGGAGGATAATGCGGTTATCTACACCCTCCAGACCCCCCTTCCTGATGACCTTTCAGACGATGAAATGCTGAAGCAGGCAGAATTGTCCGTGATGATTTCCCTTCGGGCGGCGAGGGACCTTGCGGTGAAATACGCTTCGTTGGCAAATGGAGGAGGAGTATGAGATACCGGATTTTCGGCCCGTTTTTGAGCGGGCAGGCAGAGCTTCCCAAAACCTTGTTTCCGGTCCAGAAAAACGATAAGGCAAGGCGGATCGTGATCGCGGGCTATGAAGAGGAAGAGCTTGTTTCCTACGCCTTGTTTTCCGAAGATCTCCATGAAAAGCAGAGCATATGGCTTGATCATTTTCAGACCATGGAAGGCTTCAGGGAGCAGGGAAAGGCCGGCGAGCTCTTGAACTACTGCGCAGAGTTTTTCAGGGATAAGGGAGCAAGTGCCATTCTCTGCAGAATCATAATAGATGTTGAACAAGCGGCGGAGTTTCATGGATACTTTACCAAAAGGGACTATATTCCACTGACTTTGACCGGGAGGCTTCTCGACTATCAGCTTTCTGATATGGTGGCTCCCGGCGTGTTTCAGCTTCTGGAAAAGAAAAGGGAAAAGCTCCCGCCCATGGTCACGTGGAAGGAAGCAAGGAAACTCGAGGGCTTTGATGATCTTCACGTTATTCCTGATGAGGAGGAAAGAGAGCTGTCCCGTTATCTGCTTCTGAACGGGAAGCCGGTGGGATGCGCATTATGCTCAATGCCGGAGAAAGGGACACTGATGGTCTCTGAAATTGTGCTGAACAATGAGGCCAAAAAGAAGGGATTATTCATGCCTCTTTTCTACTCGGTGGTAAGAGAGGCAGAGAAGGACATAAGGGGTGATCTTCGAATCCTTCTCTGCGTGAAGGATGAAGGGGCATACAGAGGCTTAAGCCAGGTGTTCAATCCTCCTGAACAGGAATATCTTGTGCAGGAGTACATGAGGCTTCTGGTTTCGGAGGGTTAATATATGAGCGACGAAATGAAACTGGTTGAAAAGAAACTCCTTTCCTTTGAAACTGACGGGGGAAAGCTTGTCACGAAGGGATCGTTGATGAGTGAGCTGTACCGGGCAAAGGCTGGTCAGTCCGGCATCTTTACCTCCGTACAGGGGGAGAACATCCGGGATTTTCTGTGCCAGACAAATGATCACCTCAGCGGTAAAGAACTGTCTGACGAGGCAAAGAGCGAATTTGTGGAATTCGAGATCCTGGAACTCGATGAGGGCGATACCATAGAGGAGCAGAAGCGGCTTTCATGGTGGCAGCGGGACTGGAAGGGGACGGTTTATAATCTAAAGCCGTCGCTTTATTCTTCTTCAGCGACTCAAAGGGATCGGATCTTAAAAACCATGAAGCTTGATGATGTGACAAGGATGAACATCGAAAAGGAAAACCTGTCACTTGAAGAGGTGCTTCATACTTACCAGACAAAAAAAGAAAGGGTGAAGCTTGCCAAAAAGGGCAAGGACTTTTTCAATACCTTTATGCATATGAGAAAGGAGCTTGATAAGAACCCGTTTTTGACGGCTGAGGATAAGGCAAAAAGGCTTTATCATCTTGCGAAGCCTTATGAAAAAGCCATCGTGATGTATCGTGAGGAATACTTTGAAAATCTCGAGGAAACCAATAGAAAGGCAGATATCGAGGAGCTTTTGGACAGGCTTTCAAGGCTATATGACCTTTATTCCGGTGAAGAAAACGAAAACCGGGAGCAAAAGGACCGTCTCCTTAATGAAATGAAGCTAAAGGGGAGTGAAAGAGACCTAAAGAAGGAGCTTATAACCCATGCCAGAGAGGTGGACAATTCAGAGGCTATTGAGAAAAGCAGCGACGCGGACAAGACCCTTTCTGCGGAGCAGATTGAAGGAATATACAAGATAGATCAGTATGTGGTATCAGAGCTGAACAAGGGGAAAAGCAATACCGCTTTTATAGACAAGCTTCTCTCCCTGCCTCTTCGCAGCAGACTTCTGGTATACGGAGCCATAGAAATGGGAAGGCTGAATGGTACGCTTACCCCCGCGCATGTGGCTCTGACCCAGATCTCTTATATTCCGAACAAGACGGCCTTTGCGAACAAGATGAGCAGGCTTCCGGGCTTCATGTGGGCGGGGTCGAAGAGAAAGAAGCTCGCAAAGAAGCTGAACAGCTTTCACGAGGAGAGGCTTGAGGAAGCAATGGCGCTCCTTGATATCAAGGATGTCGTCTCTACGATGGAGGCCTTCTCCCATATCCGGATGGAAAACAAGGACACCTTCGATATTCTGAACAGTGCTGAGGCGCTTCAGGAGCAGAAGGAGAAGCAGAGGAAGCAGGCGCAGCAAAATCAGCAGGAA
>CAMVHB010000060.1 GCA_947167155.1 uncultured Lachnospiraceae bacterium
AAACGACTAAAAAGATAATTGCGCTTTCACTTGCCGGTGTACTTTCATTATTCTCCCTTCCGACGATACGTGCCGGGGCGACGGAGAATGTTGATCCCGGGGCATTAGCCGGTGAAGCCTTGCTGAAGGCAGCGGACAACGCCGTGAATGAGGCGGTTGACGGGGCTGTAAATGAAAGAGAGAAAGAGCTTTTAGGCAAGGCAACTCATATCAAAAATTTCGAGGATTTCAGGGCCTTTGCGGAAAACTGCAGGAGGGACGAGTGGTCCCGCGGACAGGAATTTGTCCTCGACAATGACATTACATTTGATAGTGACAAAATGGTAATGGTCGCCTCCTTCGCGGGGACCTTTGACGGAAACGGCCATACCATCAGCAATGTCAAAATAGAGGGCGTGGCAAGCAACACCGGGCTTTTTGGGATAGTCTACGCTTCGGGCGTCGTAAAGAATCTTACCGTGAAGGGAACCTATGAGCCAACAGGCGTGATGTCGCGGATTGGCGGGATTGCCGGCGCAAATCACGGCTTGATCGAAAACTGCACCTTTGACGGCTCCATAACCGCCGACAGCATGATGGGCGGGATCTGCGGCTACAACTGGTCCGACGGAAGGATAATAAACTGCACCTCAAAAGGCACAATATCAGGAGCTAACAAGATCGGCGGCATTGCCGGCGTAAATGACGGAATTATGAGCGGTTGTGTCAATTCCGCCAAAGTGAATACCACCTATGACGAGAAGAGGCTTTCCAACAACATGCTTTCAAATATCATTGAAAGCTACACCATGTCCGGCGATTTCAACATGTTGAATGTGTTGAGGGACCGCACCGATGTCGGCGGAATTGCGGGAGTGAGCGCGGGACGGATCGAAAACTGCTCGAATGAAGGGAACGTGGGTTACAGACAGGTTGGTTACAATACCGGCGGGATCGCGGGCCGTTCGATGGGCTTTATATCAAACTCGGTAAACAGGGCTGAGGTTTACGGAAGAACGGATACCGGCGGGATCGTGGGACAGCAGGCGCCTTATACATTTTTGGATTATTCCGATTCGGATCTGAAAGAGATCGAAAGCGGACTGGATGAATTAAACAGCACTGTAAATGCCGCATTAAAGGATGTTTCAGGCTACAGCACGAAGATCAGAAACGAGCTCATAGGCATAGCAAATACCATCGACCACGCGAAGGAATTGCTGCAGCTTATGATGGAGACTCTTGGAAACGGCATTGATGATATATCAAATTCTGCAGGAAGCCTCATAGATGATGGCACTGACGCTGTCGATGAGATTGATGACCAGATGGGTGATATACGGGCTGATCTCAAAAGCCTTGTTGACAGGCTCCATGAGCTGGGGGTAGACAAAGACCAGGCATTTGATGCGATAGAGATGCTGCTTACCGCGCTTACGCTTTCGGACAGTGATCGGCTCGAAGAGGCTTATGATCTGCTTTCCGATGCGCTTTCGGATATCGGGGACAGCGTGATCATCGATACGCTTGCGGACCTTGGAGATTCCGTAAGCGAGGAATCGGGCTTCTTTGAAGATCTGAAGAAGGCAGGGAATACATTGAATGACATCAATTCAAGAATGTCCAGACTCAATAATGACCTTCTGAGCGTCGGGAATGATTTCTTTTCAACGATCACACTGCTTGTAAGCCAGATAAAGCAATTTTCAAATACATTGGACAGCTCCGTCCAGGGCGTATCCAAGGGGCTTGAAAATGTGGTTGAAAAGGGAAGCGGTCTTGCAAGGATCGTCAGCGGGAGATTCTCGGATATCACAAGCTCTCTGGCAGGAACTTTGGCAGACTCCCTCTTTGGCTCCGCCTATCGTGATGCTTCCGGTGAAGATATTGAAAATGCTGTCTTTGGACGGACTACAAATTCAACCAACTATGGAGTGGTGAACGGAGACAACAATACCGGAGGCGTAGCCGGAAATATGGGGATTGAGGCGGATATTGGCATGCATCCCGATATTTCCGACACAGTGATCGATGATGCTGCGCTTTCAACGGATTCAACCATGAAGTCCAGGTGCCTCATCGACCATTGCATAAACAGAGGCGAGATAGAGGCCAGACAGTCAAAGGCCGGTGCCATAGCCGGAAACATGGACAGAGGCCTCATCACAGATTGTGAAAGCTATGGAAAGCTTACGGTTTTGGGTAATTACGCCGGAGGCATCACGGGCTTTTCCAGGGCCGAGGTCAGAAACTCCTATTCAAAGCTCACCATGTATGGCACGCGATATGTTGGGGGAATAACGGGTTACGGAACCACTATCCATGACTGCATCTCCATCGCGGATATCGTGGAGGCAGAGCAGTTCATCGGCGCTGTGGCCGGAAATGTTGAAGAGGTGAACAGCGACAAGATTTACAACAATCTCTATTATTCAAAGGACCGGCATGGTATAGACGGCATAAGCTATTCGGGGATCGCGGAAGGAAAGAGCTTTAATGATCTGGTTTCGACGGGAAGAATGCCCAAGGGCTTTTCCGATATGACACTGACCTTTCAAGCGGATGGAAAGACTGTGAAGGCACTTACCTTCGCTTACGGAAGTACTATCTCATCAAGTGACATCCCCGCAGTTCCGAAGAAGGACGGCTTCCGCGGAGTGTGGTCAAAGACCGACTTTTCAACGGCTGTCAGGGACGAGGTCATCACAGCCGAATATACGAGGATCAATTCCCTGCTTCAGAGCGAGCTCCTTCGAAACGGACATCCGGTCCTTCTTACCATGGGAGAGTTCGCACCGGGAGAAAAGCTGAACGTCACTGAACAAAAGCCCGAAAGCGAACTTTATGATTATCAGTATCATGTAGTGATACCCGAGGACGGGCTCCCTTCGCATCAGCTTCGCTATCTGCCGCAGAACGAGGGAGTGAGTATCTATTACCTTCTTAACGACAATATAGGATCGGACCTTTTCATGGAAAAGGCCGGAAGCTTCGGGAAATACGCTACGATCGATGTGAACGGAAATGATATCAATGTCGCGATAATCGAGATAAATGAGAATCTGGTCGTACTTATCATCTTCCTGATGTTCGCGATACCGATAGCGATTGCGACGATCGTGATAATATTGATCGTTCGGCATATACTGAAAAAGAAGAAAAAGAAAGCGCAGGCTAAAGCGTAAAAGGAGACAGGGGATGATCCCCTGCCTCTTTGAAAAAGTCTGTCCGTTTTGAGCATTAATTTTGTTTTTTGTATGTGAGAGATCATTTGAAGTTGCTATAATTCAATACTGCAAAGGGAGACAGCCTGATCATCTGCCTCCTTTCTTTGTGTCTTTGCATCAGGGGCCTCGGACGGTTCCCTGTCTCCATTAAAAAAATTAGTTAGAAAGGGTTAATGTATGACAAATTTCATGAAAGGATCAAGATTGACGATTCTGGGACTTGGACTTGTAAGCAGATCCCTGATAAACCTGCTGCTTTCTGAAAAGGCTTACACGATTGACGACATCCGTGTTGTGGATAAGGATGCTGAGGCTTTTTCCTGCTACAGCAGTCTTGGCGGAAAAAAAGAAAACTTTATCAACCTGAGTATGGACAGCAAAAATTACCATGAGATATTCACCGGCATGAAAAAAGGAGACTATCTGATCAGGCTTGCTAACGGATGTGATGACAAAATCCTTGTAAAAGAGTGCATGGAAAGAGGTATTCATTATATCTGTACTTCTGAAGATGAGTTCCCGGATGCTCCTGTCGAGTCTTTCTCCTACAGAACGAGCTTTTATCGGGTCAAAGAGATCATAGAACAATCGGGTGGCCTGGCAACCTCCGTGCTGCAGTTCGGTGTAAATCCAGGGCTTGTCAGCGTATTGACAAAGAAGGCTCTGATTGACATTGTCGAAAATGATGACGGTGACTTTGTGACGCAAAACAGGGACAGACTGAAACAGCTTATCAAAACGGGGGATTTCCCGCTTTTGGCAAAGGAGCTTAAGGTGACCGCTTTTGTGGAGCCGGATCTGGATTCCACACAGGCGGATATTGCAGAGGATGAGAATACGCTGTATAACACCTGGAATATCATTGATTTCATTGAGGAAATGAATGACCGTTCGATTGTAAAGCTGGGAAGTCTGGTATCCCTTGAGGAGTGTCTGAAGAAACTGGGCATTTCTCCGGACAAAGTATACTACTATAACAGACATGACGGAACGCTTGTGTTTGACGCGGCAGGAAAGGATCTGCCATTCGAGGCATACTCAGGCGCCGAGAAATTCACCGGATTTTTGGATTCTCACGAAGAGCTCTTCTCGATCTACGACTATTATACCATCAGGGACAGGGAAGGAGAGATTGATTATGCTCCTTCGGTCATATTTGTGTATCGCCCCTGCGAGCTTGCCATAAGCTCGGTTCGCCGCTCGGATGCGGCTCTGCTTCACACGGATACCTATCAGTTCATGCCGATCACAAATGACAGGATGATCTCAGGCACAGAAGCAGTGGGAGTCACTGTGGAAGGGGAGAGGTTTACTCCTGTCTATGTTGGCGTAGCACCGAAGTATGATAAGGACGCTTTTGAGACACCCTCCGTTTTGGAGGTGTCAGCCACGGTCTATGCCGCAATGCGCTACATATCAAAGCACCCGCTTGAAGGGGTGCTGTATCCGGAATACCTTGATGTAGATGAGATCCTTTCCTATACGGAGAGGTTTTTGCCCGTTACTTCAAAAAGGTTAGGCTAAAGAAGCGCTGATTGAGCGGATAGGGAGAATACAGATGCGCTATATGGAAAAAGTACTGGAGTGGGCAAAGACCGATCCGGACAAAACGGTACTGTTCGATACAGAGACAGAAAAAGAGATGTCCTATCGGGAACTTGACGAAAGCACGTCAAGGATATACGCCTATCTCAAGGCGAGGGGGATCGGCCGGGAAGCTTTTGTCATGATAGATCTTCCTCGCGGGATCGATGTCGCCGTAGCGGCCATCGGCGTGTGGAGAGCCGGAGCTGCATATGTTATCGTGGAAGAGGGGACTCCAGACGCAAGAAAGGATTTTATCTATCAGGACTGCGGGTGCGTTCTGCTGATCGACCGGAAGACCTATGCGAAGATGCTGGGTACTCCCGGAAAAGAAGGCTATGCAGAGACGGAGCTGCATGACGCGGCATATGTCATATATACCTCCGGCACAACAGGGAATCCAAAGGGCGTGCTCCATGAATACGGCACACTGGAGGAGGATCTCGCTCATTTCAAGTATGAGGGGAACTATCTCCTGAATGAGAACGACAGTTTCCTGCTGGTCACGCCTCTTTCCTTTATTGCGGGAACGATGGTCATCAATCTCATGCCGTATCTGGGCGTTACCCTGATCATTGCGCCTTTTACAGCCGCAAGGGATCCCGTAAAGATTCTTGAGTGTATGACGAGATACAGGATAACCGCTGCGTTTTTCACAGCGTCCTATCTGAGGCTGGATCCCGTATTTCACCCGGAGCTTAGGACCCTGATCATTTCAAGCGAACCACTGGAAAATGTCTACAGGGATGACGTAACGATCTACAATACATACGCCCAGTCGGAGACAGGTTATCTCGCCACCATATTCAAAACGGACAGGGCTTATGAGCGCACGCCTGTCGGCATACCGCGGTGCCCTGGCAGAGAACTTTTGCTCCTTGATGAGAAGGGCAAAAAAGTGCCGGCCGGAGAGGTCGGCGAGATATGCTTTCAGAACCCCTACTTCAGGGGCTACATGAATCTCCCCAAGGAAACAGAAAAAGCATTCCGGGGAGGGATATATCATTCCGGCGACCTTGGAAAACAGCTTCCTGACGGCAACTTCGTGGTACTCGGGCGTATCGATGATATGATCAAGGTGAATGGCAACAGGGTGGAGCCCGGTGAGATCGAGAAGGTCATGAAGGATGTTCTCGGCCTGTCCTGGGCTGCGGTAAAAGTCTTTACGGACAATGGCAGTATATCCATCTGCGGTTATTATACGGACGATATCGCGCTGAACACTCTCAAGGCAAAGCGCGACCTCAGCAAAAGGCTTCCCTATTACATGATCCCGAATCATTTCATAAAGCTTGAAAGGATCCCTGTTAATGCAAACGGAAAGCTGAGCCGGAAGGATCTTCCTAGGCCTGATCTTACCAAAAAAACCGCGCCATTTGCAAAGCCTGAGAATGCGATCGAAGAATGTATATGCAAAGCGGCGGAGTCAATCCTTGAGGTCGAAGGGATAGGCGCTTTGGATGATCTGTATGCGCTGGGGCTTGATTCTCTCAGTGCCATAAGGCTCGTGGTCAAGACCGGTCTTAAGGGGCTTACCGTAAGAGTGCTGCTCCAGGGAATGACACCAAGGGAGATCGCGAAGCTGTATCGGCATGAGCTCTCGGAAAAAGGACAAATGATCATCGGGGATTTGATGGATACCTCCAGAGAGGAAGTGATTGTAAGGCTCCGGGAGCTTGAGGAGGAAGAGCGCAAGAAAGACCATCTGCTGCTTATGGAGCAGCGCGCCACCATCAATTGGCAGCTGAACGCTCCGCACACCACCATGCACGATTATCCGTTTCTGTTCAGGCTGGGCGATGATGTGGATCCTGAGCGCCTTGCAGCTGCGATCGAAAAGGTCCAAAGGGCGCATGGCGTGTTCTCGTCCGTGCTTCAGTTCAATGAGGATGGGTATATTGTCATGAGGTATGATCCTGACATGGACAGGAAGGTGGTTGTGGAGAAGCTCTCAGAGGTTGAGTTTGTCGATGTTCGCGAAAATCTGTTCAGAGCCCAGAAGCTTTTCAACAGTCCTCTTTGCCGGTTTCGGATATTCGAGACGGAAAGCAGGGGGTATCTTTTCATTATTCTTCATCATGTCATCGGTGACGGTATGTCCCTGAGCGTTTTATTCAGGGATATTTCCGACAGCTATGAAGGGAAGCCGATCGAAGAGGATTTCTATTACGCAAATCTCTCAAGGCTTGAGGATGAGCTTTCGACAGAGACTTACATCAAGGCCAGGGAGTATCACGAACAAAAGCAGCGTGAACACGAGTGGTCACGTTATCCCCAAATGGACGGTCCTCTCATAGTGCAGGGCATAAAAGACATGTCATTTCTGCTCCCCGTTTATGAGGAAGGGTTTGAAAGGATGTCGGAGCTTTATTTCATAGGGAAGAACGCCTTTATGATAGCGACTGCCGTTCTTTCCCTGGCTGCCTACAACGATGCCCGTCACATATCCTTCCGGTGGACCTACAACAACCGCGAATACGCGTATCAGGGCAATATCTTTGGAATGCTGGCAAGGGATCTCACCGTTTATGCCGACCTGAAGGAAGGGATGACAATCAAAGGCTTCCTTGATGAGATCCGGGAACAGGTGATGACCGGGATCTCCTACAGCTGTTATCCCCACGAAAACGTGGTCGCCGATTCAGACCTGAGCCTGCTTGTCATATACCAGTCAGAGCATTGGGAAGAAGGAAGAAACACCTTGCTCGATCTTAGGGGGGAGGAGCTTCCAAATCCCTGCGCCGCCAACGACTCGCTGATAACCATGGAGGTCTATGAGACGGAGGAAGGGACCGAGGTCTTGTTCAGTTACCTCCCCCATTGCTATAAGGAGGAAAGCATGAACCGGTTCCGCCGTATGATTATGAAGTCCGCTGCCCTGCTGGTTCAGTATGCAAAAGAACCGGATCGCAGGATCACAAAGCTTTTGGATGTCATAAAGGAAGACCGCCTCGTTGAGGGAACTGTAAGCCGCAATGAAAAAGATTAATCCCAAATCCATAATCAAATGCATCATAGAGATTCTGGCCGTAGCAGCGCTGGCGTTTTTGTTTGATTTTATTATTGTAAATCTCACAAATGATGATTCCATCTGGCTCGGACAGGCCATTGAGGTTGTGGGAGCCGTCATTTTCGGTCCTTTCGTAGGCGGAGCGGCTGCTCTCATCAACTGTACGGTCTCCGACTATCTTATGTACGGCCGCTTTGATTTTGCTTATTTGGCGGTGCTTGAGATCACATCCGTCGTCCTGATCGGTATTGTATACAGAAAGCTCAGTAAGGATGATAACAGCTTTGGGTTGAAAGAGATCGTGATCTTCAATTTTACTCAGATACTTATAGGTGTCTGCGTAGTATACCTTGGGACTACTCCCATGTCGATCACCCTCTTCGGGAGCCTGACCGAAGACTGGAACATGGCCACATTTACGGAAGAAATTGTAAACCTCAGGAGCTATACGTTCTCCGGCTGTGTTTCTGCTGGGTTGATCGGCACGATTCTGATAGCTGTGTGTACCTACATGAGAAGGAAATACAGAGAGACAGGAAGCGTTTCCGGCGCGATACGATCATTCCTGAAACCCACCTTTATCAGAAAGGAATATAGAAAACGGGCTGTCGAGTATTCTATCGGGTTTGCCTTCGCCATTGCGCTTACCCTGGTCGACGGTGTTGTTTCAGGTCATGTTTTGGGGCAGGATGCGCTGGCGGCGACGGCGATCGTATTTCCGATTGTTTCCTTCAGTACCTTTCTTTCCGGGATCATACCCATCGGATGTTCAGATCT
>CAMVHB010000061.1 GCA_947167155.1 uncultured Lachnospiraceae bacterium
TGGATGATATCTATCATGCTTTGGATATCATAGCTGCCAATCAGGATGACCTGCAGAAGTGGGTTTTTGATCACTCAAAAAAGATATGTGAAAATGAGACGTGTTTACCGCGGGCTTGCAAAGATCGAGGATTCCTTCAAGATAACAAAAACCTTTTTTGAATCACGGCCGGTATATGTGAGAACTAATGACCACATAGATGCCCACTTTGCAACATGTTTTACATTCATCATTTCTCCCTGACAACAAACTCCACCTTGTGCTTTGACAGAAACTTTTCCGCGCTTGCTTCATCCTTCACGAATACGCCTTTGTATCTTCCGGCGAATAGTTCTTTGAAGCTTCTCAGTTTCTCGGAGGACTCACTGATGACAAGAACAAGGGGAAGTTCCGCTTTTTCTTTTTCCTTTTCCTTAAGCTGATCCTCTCTTACTATCAGAGCCGGATCAAGGTATTGATACAGCAGATCTACCATCTCGTTATAGGATACGGGCTTGGAAAGATAATCGCTGAAACCTTCCTTGATATAGCTTTCCCTTGCTCCCATGATGGCATCCGCGGTAAGCACGATGATCGGCGTCCCGGTGGCAAGTCCTTCCTTTCTGATGAGCTCAAGAGTCTGTACTCCGGACAAGCCCGGCATCATCTGATCAAGGAAAACAATATCAAAGCTATCCTTTCGAAGCTGTTCAATGCACTCCTGGCCGGACAGCGCAACATTGGTTTTAATCTTTGTATCCTGTAAAAGTCCCGTTATGACATCCAGATTCATCTCATTATCATCCACGATAAGGATCTTTGCATCCGGCGCCACAAGAGCGGTTCTGAAGTCCTCCTTCTGAAGGCTTGCCTTTTCGAGGCGTTTATTATAATCACCGATCGGCGTGTCATCCACCACCTTCTGAAGGATATCTACCGTAAACACCGAGCCCTTCCCGTACTCGCTTTCCGCAAGGATACCGCCGCCCATCATTTCGGAAAGCTGTCTTGTGATATTGAGCCCAAGACCGGTTCCTTCCACATTTCTGTTCCTGGTCTCATCCAGTCGCTGGAAGGAGGAAAACATCTTGTCCATGTCTTCCTTCCGGATGCCTATTCCGGTATCCGACACCTGCACGATCAGCTTGTCTTTCCTTCGATCAAACATTACCACGATGGAGACGCTTCCTTCCTCAGTATATTTGATCGCGTTATTGGTGATATTGAGTATTATCTGCCGCACTCTGATCTCATCACCGAACAGTACTGAGGGCGTATCCGGGGAAACCGAAAAATGATAGGCAAGTCCCTTGTCCTTGGCCTTTTGCATGGTCATGTTTACGATATCATTCAGAACCGATGCCACATCATATTCCACGGGAGTGAGCTCCATCTTGCCGGACTCGATCTTGCTCAGATCCAGAATATCGTTGATGATCGAGAGAAGCGTTTTCCCTGCGCTGTATATATTGGTGGCATATTTCCGGGTCTCTGCATCCCCGGCTTTTCGAAGTATCATCTCATCCATTCCGAGGATCGCGTTCATGGGCGTGCGGATCTCGTGGGACATATTGGCAAGGAAGTTGCTCTTGGCATTGTTTGCAACCTCTGCCAGCTCCCGCTGCTCCTCCAGCGCCTTCATTGTATGATCAAGCTTTTCATAATCCGGCGTTTCAATGATGAACAAAAGCATCATCGCGGCGATGGATGTCATGTAGGAGGTGAGAAGCGTTTTGGAGAATAATACCGCCTGAAGGAAAAATCCCCCAACCACAAGGATCATAAATGTCCAGATCGCGATCTTCTGCCTTTTTTCAAGCTTCTTCCTGTGTTTCCACAAAAGACCCGTTGAAGAAAGGGCAATGATGATCTGCACAAAATAGCTGAAGAAATAGATAACGCCATGTACATATTCGCCCTTCTCATTGAAGGTAAATACCCATCCGGTAAAAATATTGACGGTCATGATGCAGTAATACCCCAATATAACCGCGTTGCAAAAGAGCATATACAGTCCGCCCTTTTTTCCATTTACAAAGAAATGGATATATCTCGCGAAGCACAGGATCGACCAGGCTATAATATAGAAATAAAAGGTATTTACAAGAATATTGACAAGAGGAGGGATGCTGTCGCCATGATCGATCATCCTTCCGGTGATAATATCCATGATCTCCCCCAGAAGGATCCAGATCACCCATTTGCGGTACAGAATGTTCCCCTCCGACGGGTTCGGATACTGGACATAGAGATATAATATTAATACAGCAAGAAATCCTGTTGAGGCGACCTCAAAATAAATATTATACATTCCAAAACTCATTCAAATAGCAAGAATAGTGAAGGTTTCATTGGACAGGACATTGTACAATCCGCCTGTCTTTTTGCCGTGGGCGGGGCAGAATTCACCGTAAATATACACTCCCTGCACGTTCACGTTCTTAGGAAGCCTTCCCTCATAAGCCCGTCCCTCCGCGTTTTTGTCCGCAACCATGAGGCAGTATCTGGCGGCGCAGGAGGAACAGATTATGGTACTGTATGTATATTTTTCCATATTTTCTATTTGGAACAATATCTCGTCAAAAGCCGTCTTGACCGAACGCTCAATGTCCTCCTTTGAGATCAGGACCATATTCAGCTCGGAGCCTTCTTCTATTTTCCCAATGTATCCGCAGGACTTGTTCTCATGGTCTATGACGCCGAGGCATCTTAATGTATCGATCTCGTCCCCGTCCTTCGTCTTCTGCGTTGCCAGAAACGGCGTCCCGAGATAATCAAGTATCACGGAGGTTTTGTCCGTGATCAGCCCCATCTCCTTTATGAAATCGGTGACAGGCTTTCCATCCAATTCATATACCACAGTCCCCTCCGCCTTTGTCACGACCTTGTGAAGATTTGTTGTCAGTGTTGTGGAATGCTCGATAGTAAAGATCGGGTTCAGATTGCCGGACATTACCATCATTACACCCTTGGTCATGGAAGCGCCTTTGTTCGTAAATGTATAAGTTTGGTCAAAGGTCCATCCGTCCGACGCGATGCCACCGTACACAGGCACATGTCCGGAAGCCTCATCAAGCGTGCTCACGATCTCATCAAACATAATGCCGTTAAGCCACGGGACATATGTGAATATGAGCTTGTCATCCCCAAGAAGCCTGCTCCTGCAGTCTCTGTAGGTGTCGGCAAAAAAACCGATATCATCCATTGAAGTAATATTCTCTGTCATACCCACGGAGAATTCCACATCATCCGCCGTCAGCACAAGCAGCGATATACTGCTCTGAGAATAGCCGCTTGTGGACAGAATACCTATCCCGGTGCAGCCGAAAAACGGAAAATCAAACGCCTTGTTCAGTCCGTCAATAAGCGCCTCCATATCGGGCTCAAAGCCGCAGAAGACGATCCCGCAGGTATTTTTCAAAAATAATGATGTGTCGATCCCGGCGCGAAGCTCTTCAATCGCTACATCTATTTCATCCACCTCATAGGTCAATGCCTGTATGGATCTCATCTCATTCCTCCGATCTCGACCATGCCGTATCGTCGCTTATGACTAATTCCACTTCATGATTCGCCAAATATTTTCTGGCCTGCTCTTCGTCTCTTACAAACACCCCTTTGTATGCGGAACCTATAAGCTCCTTTATCTCATTGAGCTTTTCAGAAGAATTGTTTATCACCAGCATTACAGGCTTTGGCGCATTTGCCTCCTCATCCTCTATCTCTTTTCTTGTCTTCAAAAGATCCTTTTTGATATATTTGAGGAGTATATTCTCCAAATCCTCATACATCACGGGTTTTGAAAGATAATCATCAAAGCCCTCCCGAAGATAATTTTCCTTTGCCCCGACTATAGCGTCCGCCGTAAGCGCGATTATTGGCGTGGCTTCAGCCAGGTTCTGTTCCTTGATTACAGCCAGCGTTTCGATCCCTGACATCCCCGGCATCATCTGATCAAGCATCAGAACGTCATATTGGTGATCCTTCAAGAGCTCTATGCATTCCTTTCCCGAAAGCGCGCATGTGATATCCATCCTGGTGCGCGACAGCAGTCCGCTGATGACTTCAAGATTCATTTCGTTGTCATCCACTATCAGCAGTCTGGCGCCCGGCGCCACAAGGATAGGCTTGTAATCGGGATTGTGAGCAACCGCGTCCTCGAGCCTTCCCGTAAAATCCCCAATTGGCGTCGGATCTATGATCCTTTGCAATACCTCGGCGCAGAAAACAGTTCCTTTGCCATATTCGCTCTCAACTTCAATGGAACCGTCCATCAAATGCACAAGCTGTTTGGTGATATTGAGCCCCAGCCCCGTCCCTTCAATATTGCGGTTTCTTGTTTCCTCAAGCCTCTGAAAGGATTTGAAGAGCTTCTCCATATCCTCCGGCTTTATGCCAATGCCGGTGTCCTTCACGACAATTTTGAGTTTTTCGGTATTACGGTCAAAAGATATCAGGACTGTCACTCCGCCTTCACCGGTGTACTTGATGGCATTGTTGACGAGATTCAGCATGATCTGGCGTATCCTGATCTCGTCGCCAAAAAGGACTGCCGGGATATCCTCGTCCGCGTCAAGCTCATATGAAAGCCCCTTATCCTGAGCCTTGCTTCGCGTCATATTTGCGATATCATTAAGAACCGACGAGGTCTCATATTCTACAGGCAATATCTCCATTTTTCCCGACTCTATCTTGCTGAGATCGAGAATATCATTGATAATGGAGAGAAGCGTCTTGCTTGCGCTTTTGATATCGGTCGCGTATTTGATCAGCTTCGGCTCCTTCGTCTCACGCAGGATCATCTCATCCATTCCGATTATGGCATTCATGGGAGTCCGGATCTCATGTGACATATTGGCAAGGAAATTGCTCTTGGCCTCGTTGGCAGCCACAACCCTTCCTTCATTGAAATTCCTCAATCTCGATGCGTAATCAGTCAGATTTGACAGCATGGCAAGATCCTGCTTGAGCCGGTCATTCTCTCTTTTCAGGATCTTGTTTTCCTTCTCCAATATCTCCGTGCGTGATTTTTCCATTTCTTAATCTCCGTCGATTGAGGGAACGATCTCGCGGATAAGCTCCGCGGCCTCATCATACAAAAAGTCCCGGATATTGTCCGTGGCTTCTCTCAGCCTCTGTTTCTGAGTGATCCTGAAAGGATAATTTGAAAGCTTGCCCGCAAGCTCAAGCGAGAGCTCATCATCAAAATCATCCAATGCATTAAGCAGCGCCTCCGCTGTCTTTTTCGCTTCGTCTGCGGACAATTCACCGCTTATCTTTACGGCTTCCGCTTCACCGAGAGGACGAAGGATCTCGATCACTTCCGAATACATTTTGAGAGCGGGCTCGGTCTTTGCCTTTACAGTCTCTAGGTCATTATTTCTGGAAGCCGTCTCAAGCTCTTCAAACGCGCTTGAAAGCGCGGACGCTCCTATCATCCTGGAATTGCTCTTCAGCGAATGGACCTTGATGCAGTAATTTTCCAGATCTGACGCTTCAAGATAATCCATGACCTGCGTTTTGTTGTTTTCATAGCCTTTGAAATATCGCTGAATAGCGGAAATGTATTTTTCCTGATTTCCGGTATATCCTATCCCGTCCTTTGTTGAGATGCCCTTTTCATCCAAAAAGCTTATATCCATGCCCGATGCTCCTCCTTTGTTTTCAGCCCAGAACATCTATGATCTTCGCGACGATCTCGGATTTTTTTGAGGGCTTGAGTACATAGCCCTGCGGTTTGTAATGTACAAAAAGCTCCATTATCGTATCGCGTTCAGCCATTCCTGTCAGGAAAACCACAGGGATCTCCGCGTATTGCGGATACTGCCTGATCAGCTTGAGCACCGAAGGCCCGTCCATTTCCGGCATCATATAATCGAGCAGAATTAGATCGACCTTGAATTTCTTAAGCACGCGAAGGATATTCTTGCCGCCGTTTATTACGGTTACCTCATAGAATTCCTGAAGGTGCTCCTTGATCATCATCAGCTGTTCCGGATCGTCGTCCACAACAAGGATGTGTTTTCTTTCAAATTCTACCTGCTTTTTGTCGTTGATATATTCCTCCAATTGAAGGGATATCTCATTTCCGCCGAATTTCTCTTCGAGTTCCTCAAGCTTCTGATAAAGCGCAAGAAGCGATACCGGTCTTGACAACAGGAAGAACTTTTCAAGCTTTGAATTTGTCATGAAGGCCTTCCTGTCATGCTCGTTCGCGATGACTATGACCTCAAGGGCACCTACCTTCGCGATCTCACGGAGGATATCAAACACCTTGATCGTTTCCTCGTTCTCGTCACCCGTGCATATGATGACTACATTCGGATATTCATTCAATGCCTTGTCAAACAGAGCCTTCTTTGAAGCCCCGCATTTCATTGGGATATATCCCCTGTCATTGGAAAGATGCTCGCATATGTCGGAAGCGATCCGTCTGTTCCTGCCTGTAACCAATATCTTTAGACTCTTCATGCTCCCTCACCGGCGCTGCTCTTAATATTGTTCAATTCGGCGTTTATTTCCTTCAGCTGGGTCTTGTATGACAAATAATTGGCGAGCCATATTATGATATATGGAACGGTTATGAAGGGCAGCATGAACAAAAGACTCTCAATATCCTTTAACCCAAACCAGCGGCATATGAACCCGGTAACATAGATCCCAACCATTACCAGAATATAATGTGTGAAGGTACACCTGAAAAGGCTCCATTCTTCAATGCTGTAAACAGCCGAGCCCCCCATGGCCACCGCGCCGTACAGCCCCGATACGATCGCCTGTATTATAAATGCGGCAATAGGATTCCCTACGGAGGCTACCAGTTCATCAGAAACAAGATGAAGTGCCCCGTCAGAAGCCGCCATAGTACCGGTGATGGCAGTGATAACAGGACCGATGATAGCGCCCAGCCCGAAACCGATCGATGCCAGAAAGATCACTCTTTGATAAAATTTCATGACTGCCTCCCTATGATCACCTGTTTTTCAAAATGTTCTTTATCTGTTTTACACAGCGTCTCGAGGCCCATGTTTTCGTGCCGTTTTCAAACTCGACTCCGATAGTCCCGGCAATACTGATGTCAAACCGCTTCACCTTGTATATGTTGATGATCTCGGATTGAGATATCCGGATAAATCGCACAGGATTAAGGACCTCCTCGATCCCCGAAAGACTGCTTTTGCAGACATATGTCTGTGCATCAGTCTGAAGCATGAGCTTTCTGTCCTCTGTAAATATCCTCACGATATCTCTCTGAGAAATGAATTCCAGCTTCTCATTGTCCTCACTGGTCGCAGGTATCAGGGAGAAGCCGCTGTCGGACACGTTTTCGATGGCACAGATGATGTTTTCCACCTGCTGTGTTTTTTCTTTTGTAATGATCATTACCTTCGGATCGATGTATTCTTCATCAATCACAACCTCTATATCAATAGGCTCGTTCATTAATCTGCTCCTGACAGTATGATATTCAGTTTGGTTGCAAGATAACTCTCCTATATTATATGAAAATAAGGAAAATGTGTTTTCAAATATGCCTACTCGGTCGTTTTTCGTGTCTATTCGGTAATCGAACCCCCTTGACGGAGAAAGAATTAACAAGAAACGGTGGGAAATCGAGGAATGCTTCCTTGTTCTTATAATCGTGGATGGTATATCCCTTCGGCAGCTGATTGTCCGCAAGCTCACGGAACCGGACATAATCATCCCGCTTCATGCAGATGTCCAGGTCATCGTCCCATGGGACGAAACCGCCATGCCGTACCGCGCCCAAAAGCGTCCCCCAGTCGGCATAATATGAGATACCGTTTTTACCCTATTGAAATATAGCAAAAAAAAATCCAGAGCAACCCTGCTCTGGAATAATCGGTCAATATTGACATTTAATCGGCTGTTTCTTCTGCCGTCTGCGTATTATCCTGTTTGACAGGGCTGCGCGTATGCTTCGAAAAATAGAACTTGATCCCAAATCCATCTTATATCATCCATCTACTTCACCGCCTTTCAAGTTCTTGATTCTATAATAATCCTCCATCTTCACATTGAGCTTCACATCCTTTTCCACCAGATGATATTCATCACGGGTTCCATGTACCTTCTCGGTACGGCGGCGGCCATAAGCTATCTTCCCGCAATACACGGGATTCTTTATTATATTTCGGA
>CAMVHB010000062.1 GCA_947167155.1 uncultured Lachnospiraceae bacterium
GTTCTCGAATCTTTCGTCTTTTGGTTATCTCATTGTTCAGTTGTCAAGGTACTGCCGCAGACCTTGATATATCTATCTCTCAGCCCGCTTCTCATTGTCTCCCTTTTGGCGACAACTCCGATATATTATCACTCGAAGATGAGCAAGTCAACAACAAAATGTTGTGGTTTGAAATATTTTTTCAACAAGCTCAGTGCCCTCAAAAGAGAGTAAAAAACACACTCCCGGAAAACTTCCGCCTTCCGGGGAGTGCGTTCAGTATACTATCACGCTCGATATGACTTGTCAAGGAATTATTTGGAATTGTTGCAGAAACACGAAAGCGTTCACCGGATGATGCCTAGTGTGTCACTTTACAATTGCATATACTTTGTGCGTAGGCAGAATTACTTGATGCAAGACGTTTGAGGGAGGCGATGCGGTGGCATCGCTGACCGAAAACAACGCAGCAGCAAGTAATTCTGGCAAGCAGAAAGTGTATAGCTAATTGCAAAGTGCCACACTGGTTCCGCTGCCTGACGGGATCTTAATGCTTTTGTCTTTCTGCCGCAGTAGTGATAAAATCCTTTCAGCTTTTATTTTTCAGATTTTGGAAAGGATATCCTATGACCAGAACTCCTTCAGGCGCTCCGATCCGTATTGCCGCCGCCCCCGACAGGAAGGTTCTTCCTGTTGTCTTTGCGCTCCTCAATTCAATTCTTATAAACGAGAAGGGCTATCCGGTCGAGTTTTACTGTCTATCGACAAAACTTAATGATCAGGACAAGGCACTGCTTTTAGATTTCTTCTGTAAAGATCCCCAAAAAAAGATCATCTTTCCCCGGATCAACGAAGATCTTCTTCCAAACGATCTTCCAACCACAGATGTCTGGCCCCAGGAAATGTATTACCGCCTTTTGCTAACCGATATTCTGGACAAGGAAATAGACAGGATTCTGTACCTTGATACGGATATGATCGTAAACAAAGAAATCTCGGATTTTTATTTTTCTGATTTTGAGGGCTGCCTGATGACGGTTTCCAAAGATCCCGTCTTTGATTATACCCTTACCCTGAACAACCCGAATACCAGGGCCAGAAACGATTTTTTCCGCCATCTGAGAGATAATGAAGGACTGAATTACTTTTGTTCGGGAATGCTTCTTATGAATATCGCCAAACTTCGCGAAGAATACTCTCTTAACAGGTACCTTGAGATATTTGATTCGCTGCGGGACAAGGCTGCCCTTTACGATCAGGATCTATTAAACTACGCCCACAGGGGACAGGTCAGATATGTCGATAATACTGTTTATGGCGTGTTCACCTGGGACTCTCACAACAAGGGCCGTACATATGAAGATATAAAAAATAATGCGGCGATCGTCCATTTTACCGCTCCCGCAAAGCCCTGGACCCACAACGCCATACGTTATGACATCGAGCAGCTTTGGTGGGATTACGCGAAAGGGACCCCTTATTATCTGAGCATGCTTGAAAACGTCTTCTTTGCTTCACTGCATTCAACCTTCACCGAGGACGAATTCAACAAATTGAAAAGTGAGAATGAAGAGCTGCGTTCTCTTCTCTCCCACTCCATGGAAATATTGAAGAAGTTCACGGGTTAAGCGCTTCCCACACTCATAAAAGCCGCCCCGCATCCGCGCGTGCAAGGATGACCGCTCCCTCCTTAAACAGCGGGTAGCTGCCGGACTTCATTGCGGTTTCAAGAACACCCGCAAACCTGTTTCCCGCAGAGCAATCCGGAAAGCTTTCTCCGATAAGCGCAGAGAGCAGATAGAAAACTGCCGTTGATACCTCCTCCCCAAGCCGCGCAGTCCTTAAATAAGTGAGTGCGGACATCAAAAGATAAGCTTCATAAAGTTCCTCTGAAAAATCGACACCAAGCGTCCTCGAATCCCTTATTATCATCTCAAGAAGATAATATTGGTCGAGGCTTTTTTTCTGTCCCGAAAAGTGCCTGCTTGCAGATGTTTCGGAATCAGTCTTGACGTAACACTCTCTTTTTGTCTTCAGCGCTTTTTTTGCAAGCGGAACGGCAAGCAGCGGTATCACTGTGTCCTCGTACCAATAACCCTCCGGAAAAATGAGTTTCTCAAATATCTTCGCGTTGTAAAGCTTTCCCCATGCCACTATGCCTGTACTCACTGGTGACAGGACCTTTATCTCAGGATTGATATCCGGGACATTCCCCGGCTCATCAAAGCATGTCGCGCCCTCCAAAATATCAGCACCACTGCTTTCAGCTGTTTTGTAAAGGTCTTCGATAACATTCTGATCCGGCAGAAAGTCATCTGCATCCGTGAAGAAAAGATACTTCATATCAGCTTCTTCTATGCCCCGGTTTCGTGCCCCGGAAAAGCCCCTGTTTTCCTGATGTATTACTTTCACCCTTCTGTCACCGGCATATGCATCCAGCAGCCTGCCCGTCCCATCTGTGGAACCATCATCAACAAATATCACCTGCAGTTCCCCGGAAAAATGCTGCGACAGGACAGAATCCGCACAACGACCGATATCCCTCTCTTCATTGAAGCATGGAATGATCACTGAAACCCCGTCTTTCCTGCTTTTTGATAAAACATTCTCCCTGACGCAGCTTGAGGCATGAAACGGAAAGGTAATATTCAAAAATTCTCTGCAGAGTTTAAGCTGCTCCCGGCTCATCTTCATTTCAAAAGCCTGTCCTTTGGTATCGCAAACAGAACAAATTCCGAAGGAATAGGAACAATACTGTTTGATCTCAGATAATAATGGTAATCGTCCCGCATGCTTTGGATCAATTCCGGTATCCGCACTATGTCATCATAGTTATGATATACGCATATCGTAAGGAGCGGGGCTTCCTCCTCGATATGCCTCCTGCACCCTTTAAGCGCGTTATATTCCGCGCCCTCGATATCCATTTTGATCCAGGTGACCTTCTCTTTTATATCATCATCAAGACATACTACTTGAACCGCCGTCTCGCCCGCCTCCTGAAGCTGGCCGATAGAATCTTCCTTGTCGTTCACATACATGACTGCGTTTTTTTCCGCAAGGCCTTTGTTCCTTACGTCTATATCATGGAGTCCCTTCGTGTTCTCCCTTATCTTTTCGCATAGCGCCGGCATGATCTCGTATGATATTATCTTTTTGTATGACCGGTAATTCTTGTCAAAATCTACAACTGTGTCCCCTGTGTACCCTCCGGCATCTACGAAAACCTCCTCATCAAGCGGCTTGATGAGATCGTGATCGAAATAATCCGAGTACAGAGACTCCTGCATCTTCAGCACTCTTGTATAATCAAAGTCGTACCAGTTTTTTACTATCTCTGTGAGCACTGCCTTCGAACGATAGTCAGACAGGCGGTCATACAGCGACTTCAGCTCATCAATATTTCTCGAAACAGCTTCCACCCGCCGCTCTATAGTGTTGTAGTCCTCTGTTTCAGGATCAATAGTGCCGTACAAAGTGGAATTCATATTGATAAACAGGATTATAGCGCGCCTGACTTCAAGCGGCTGTTTCTGAAGGCAGGCTATCGCTCTGTTTTTCCTGTCTTCTGCCGGAACCAGCTTTGTATAATCCAAAACCTCCCTGAAATACAGATCGTACAGCTTCAGTCCTTCCCTTTCATCTATGACCGAAAGGACTGTCAAAAGCCATTGATCGGGCTCAGAGTCTGCAACCGTAGACTCACTTTCAAACAGTTCCCTGTTTACCTTCTTTTGGAATTCCCGAAAAGAAGGGAGTATCGCTTCAAGCTCGACAGGACTTCCGTTTTCAAAAAGAGCCCTCATTTCAAGAATGAGGGCCCTTATCTCCTTTAAATTCATCATGATCTCATCTTTTTTCTCTGCTCATAAACCTCGGCCAGGAGTCTCTCCTCGGTTTCGCTGTCCATGAGGAGCGACATGGTCTTCATTATCTTTGCCTTTTCCGCATTGAGGCGCGCGATCTCGTGCTCATGCTCCTTGATCCTTGCTTCGATCTCCGCAAGCCCCCGCTTTGCGTCCTCAAGCGCTTCACGATTCGAAATATCAGGCATTTTTCAACCTCCCGAAGCCTCCATGGCCTCCTTTTCCTTGTCATAGCCGTGCTTCTCATTGAGCATCATATCTTTGACCTTCATGAGACGCACCTGGGTTGAGCGCTCATTTTCGTCAAGCTTCATGGTGATATAACGGATAGCGTCCTGAGTATCAGGGATAATGACATGCTCAAGCGCGTTAACGCGCCTTCTCGTCTTTTCGATCTCAGCCGACATAAGGCGGCAGGCCTTTTCCACCTCCGCGAGCTTCAGCATGTCCTTAAAGACCTCTGAAAGCGCCTTTACCGCACCGTCAAGGTCCGAGGACGTGAAAGCGAAGCCGTAGGAATACATATCGTTCTCATCAGGCGTCCTGGTCTCGCACTCGAAAACAGGTATATCAACAGACATGACATTCCTCGTGGACTTCTTGAGATACACCTCCTGCTTCGGTGCCATAAGCGCCTCCGCAAGGGTCTGGTCGTCCATCCCGCTCTTTGCGAGGACGAACTTCCTGTTCGCCTCTGAAAGTCCCTCTTCCACCTTCTTTCGAAGCGCCATGTTTTCGCGGCACAGATCGAGGAACTGCCTCATAAGCTCATCGCGCTTGTCTTTCAGGAGATGATGTCCGCGGATCGCGGTCACGAGCTTCTTCTTTCGAGCGGTGAGCTCCATTCTTGTAGGATTTACATTCTGGTTTGCCATAAAAAGGTTCCTTGCGTTCTATTCAGCTATTATTTTTTCTCATAATAGGTATCCAGCATTGCGTCCGGAATACGCTTCAGCTCTGACCTCGGAAGTATCCGAAGGAGATCCCAGCCTGTCTCGAGTGTCTCTTCGATGCTCCGGTCTGCCTCATAGCCCTGGGATACATATCTCTTCTCGAATTCGTCTGCGAATTTCGCATAAATAAGGTCGGTCTCCGTAAGAGCGGCCTCGCCGAGGATGACCATGAGCTCCTTCGCGTCCTTGCCTCGTGCATAAGCCGCAAAAAGCTGGTTCATGGTAGCAGCGTGGTCCTTTCTCGTCTTTCCTTCACCGATACCTTTGTCCTTCAGACGTGAAAGTGAAGGCAGAACGTCGATCGGCGGCATAACGCCTTTCTGATAAAGCTCTCTTGAAAGGATGACCTGCCCCTCCGTGATGTAACCCGTAAGGTCGGGGATGGGGTGCGTCTTGTCATCCTCAGGCATGGTAAGGATCGGGATCATCGTTATGGAACCGTCGCGTCCCTTCATCCTTCCGGCTCTCTCATATAGAGTTGCAAGGTCGGTATACATGTAGCCGGGGTAACCGCGGCGTCCGGGAACCTCTTTTCGCGCTGCGGAAACCTCACGGAGCGCGTCAGCGTAGTTCGTGATATCGGTAAGTATTACAAGGACATGCATGCCCTTTTCAAAAGCAAGATATTCCGCGGCTGTCAGCGCCATACGGGGCGTCGAGATACGCTCTACCGCGGGGTTGTTCGCAAGGTTGATGAAGAGGACCGTCCTCTCAAGAGCTCCTGTCTCCCTGAAGGACTGCTCGAAGAAATCAGCCTCTTCGAATGTAATACCCATAGCAGCGAAGACAACGGCGAACTTTTCATCCTTGCCCCTGACCTTTGCCTGACGCGCGATCTGGGCCGCAAGCCGGGCATGGGGAAGACCTGAAGCCGAGAATATAGGCAGTTTCTGACCACGGACCAGGGTATTAAGTCCGTCAATAGCCGAGATACCCGTCTGGATGAACTCGGAAGGGTACTCACGCGCTGCAGGATTCATGGGAAGGCCGTTTATATCCATCCTCTTTTCGGGGATGATCTCGGGACCGTCATCTATTACATTTCCGACACCGTCAAAGACGCGGCCGAGCATATCTTCTGATACGCCAAGTTCCATAACGCGGCCCAGGAAACGGACCTTTGAATTTGAAAGATTGATACCGGTCGAATCCTCAAACAACTGAACAAGGGCGTTTCCGCCATCGATCTCAAGGACCTTGCAGCGCCTTGTGTCGCCGTTTGCGAGTTCGATCTCGCCGAGCTCATTATACTTTACACCGTCTACGCCCCTGACAAGCATCAGAGGACCGGCTACTTCCTGAATGGTACGATATTCCTTCGCCATGTCAGTCCTCCTTTCCTGAAAGGCCCGCAACCGCTCTCACAAGCTCTGATGAGACCTTCTCAAACTGGGATTCCACATTTTCCTCGACCGTATATTTGAATCGGCCGATATCCTCCCTGATAGGGAGCTTTACAAGATCATCTATCTTCGCGCCGCGGGCGAGGGCCTTCTGCCCCTCCTCGTAGAACGCGTACACAAGCTGCATCATACGGTACTGCTTGTTGATGGACGTGTAGGTATCGATGTCATCAAAGGAGTTCTGATGCAGGAAGTCCTCACGGATCGACCGTGCTGCTTCCATCTTGAGCCTGTCGGCGGGTGAAAGCGCATCCATACCGACCATCTTCACGATCTCATTGAGTGAAGCCTCTTCCTGAAGCAGCGTCATCAGGTTCTGTCTCGTCTTCATCCAGCCTTCATTGACATTTTCATTGAACCACTTCTCAAGGGTATCAAGATAAAGGCTGTATGAGGAAAGCCAGTTGATGGCCGGGAAATGCCGCTGGTACGCAAGATCCGCGTCCAGCCTCCAGAACACCTTGACGATACGAAGCGTCGCCTGGGAAACGGGCTCTGAAATATCACCGCCGGGAGGCGAAACCGCTCCGATAACGGAAAGATAACCCTCCCTCGCGTCAGACCCGAGCGAGACCACATGGCCTGCGCGCTCGTAGAACTGCGCAAGACGGGATGAAAGATAAGCAGGATAACCTTCCTCACCGGGCATCTCCTCGAGACGACCGGACATCTCACGGAGAGCCTCCGCCCAACGTGAGGTGGAGTCAGCCATGAGCGCTACAGAATATCCCATATCCCTGAAATACTCAGCTATAGTGATCCCTGTATAGATCGAAGCCTCGCGGGCCGCAACGGGCATATCCGAAGTGTTCGCGATAAGGATCGTCCTCTGCATCAAAGACTCACCGGTCTTCGGATCTTTCAGCTCCGGGAACTCGTTCAGAACATCCGTCATCTCGTTTCCACGCTCGCCGCAGCCGATGTAAACAACGATATCAGCCTCAGCCCACTTCGCGAGCTGATGCTGGATGACCGTCTTCCCTGAACCGAAGGGTCCGGGAACCGCAGCAACACCGCCCTTTGCGATGGGGAAGAACCCGTCTACGACACGCTGTCCGGTAATAAGCGGCGTATCGGGAGCGAGCTTCTTCTGATAGGGACGTCCTTTTCGTACGGGCCATTTCTGGGAAAGAGAAACGTTTTTATCGCCGTCCTTCGTGGTAACCACGCATACGGTCTCCCTGATATTGAAGGAGCCCGAGGAAATGGACTTGATCTTTCCTTCTATGCCGTAGGGGATCATTATCTTCTGGGTAACGACCGAGGTCTCCTTCACGGTACCGATGATATCGCCCGCGATAACCTCGTCGCCGACAGCCTTCACCGCTTCAAAGTCCCATTTTTTCTCCTCATCAAGAGAGGGAACCTCGACGCCTCGCGAAAGGCGGTCAGTACCTGTAACTTCTATGATCTTGTTCAACGGTCTCTGGATACCGTCGTATATCGAACCGATGAGTCCCGGTCCGAGATCCACTGAAAGCGGTACCTCTATGGATTCGACGGGTTCGCCCGGTCCAAGTCCCGATGTCTCTTCGTAAACCTGAATGGACGCCTCATCGCCGTGCATCTCGATTATCTCGCCGATAAGCCTCTCAGAGCTTACCCTGACGACGTCGTACATGTTCGCGTCGCGCATGCCGGATGCGATGACCAGCGGTCCGGCGACCTTTTTGATTACTCCTTTAGCCAATTTCATCTCCTCCTGTTTTGAGGTTTTTTGCTTCTATCAAACATTAAGCTCGTGCCGGCCAATGACCGCACTCGCCCGGTCTCATTCCTCGTGTCCGAACAAAATGTCCGAGCCTACTGCCTTTTCAACGGATTTCTTGACGCCGGCTATGCCTGCGCCTGTATTTCCGCTCA
>CAMVHB010000063.1 GCA_947167155.1 uncultured Lachnospiraceae bacterium
GCCACCTTGGTCTTTACAAAGGTGACCGGGCAGACCACATCCGTCACATCAACCTTCTCATCTACCGTGAAATCAAGTTCAGACATCCTCATCCTCCTTTATGATAAGCTCTTCTTTCCTGACGCTCCTCTGACCCTGCTCCCCTTCCACATGAAAGGCGTTCAAGACCGGCTCATCCTCATTTTCAAGCGACAGGATGAGGTAGCTTGCGCTGCTGTCGTTTGCAAGGCGCTTGTCCTCCTCCGACGGTCGTGAGGGGCTCTCGGGATGCGAATGCCAGTTGCCAAGAGGCGTCAGGCCGTTTGCCCTCATATCCTTTATGGATTTGAGCTGCTCCCTCGGGTCGATAGAGAAATGCTCATTTGTGTGATCGATATTGGTAAGGAGATAGACCTTCTTTATCTCCCGGATGCCGTCATCCCTGTCCGTGCCCGCGATCAGCCCGCAGGCTTCGTTTGGCCTTTCCTTCAGGGCATATTCAACTATCCTGTCATAGTCGTTTCTTCCGATCGTTATCTTCATCAAAAAACTCCGCTCATATCTTACATCTTCAGGTCACATGCCGCCTGCTCATAATCGATAAGGGTCGTGATGCTTGGAGTATCCGAGCAAACGGCGCAGCCCTTTCCTCTCGGCGGCAGCTTGATCTTGTGAAATTCCATCTTCAGCGCGTCATAAGTCAGAAGATATCCTGCAAGCAGTTCTCCCGTGCCGGTGATGTATTTGACCGCTTCCATGGCCTGAAGCGAGCCGATGACACCTCCCATCGCGCCTATCACGCCGGCCTGCTTGCAGGTAGGCACCGCATCCTTCGGTGGCGGATTCTTGAATATACAGCGATAGCAGGGACTCTCACCCGGGATGATTGTCGTGAGCTGTCCCTTGAACCTTATTATCCCTGCATGTGAGAAGGGCTTCTTTGCCATCACGCAGGCGTCATTGATAAGGAACTTCGCGGGGAAATTGTCCGTCCCGTCAAGGATGAAATCATAGTCCCTGATAAGGTCGAGAATGTTTTCGCTTGTTACGAACTGATAATATGTATTTACGGTAATGTCCGGATTGATGGCGCGCATTGTCTCTGCCGCGGACTCTACCTTCTTCTTTCCGATGTCATTTGTCGTATGGATGACCTGGCGCTGAAGGTTTGAAAGGTCCACGACATCCGCGTCGACGATGCCTATGGTCCCGACGCCTGCTGCCGCAAGATAGAGTGCCGCCGGCGCCCCAAGGCCTCCCGCGCCTATTATCAGGACCTTCGCGTTCAGTAATTTCTTTTGCCCTTTCGCGCCTATCTCTTTTAAGATGATATGCCTTGAATATCTCTCAAGCTGTTCATTGGTGAATGCCATCAGGCGCCTCCTCCCATGAAATACAAAAACTCTATCTCATCGCCTTCCTTCAGGGCATGGATTTCAAAATCCTCCTGATCGATAAATTCCTCATTGACGGATACCGTCACATACTCAGGCGTCTCCACATTTTCAAGCTCGATAAGCTTTGCAACTGTGAGGCCGTCCTCAACCTCTTTTTTGTTTCCGCCTACTGTTATTACCATATCTCACCTCCGCTATTATTTTGATCCTTCTATCGCTTCCAGAAAATCGGATACAAGATCATTTTGATCCTCTATCCCGACGCTTACCCTTACGGTATCGTCATATACGCCCGCGGCCTCTCTGGTCTCTTCATCCGAATGGATATAAATGGTTGATGCGGGATGAATGACAAGTGTCCGCACATCCCCGATATTTGAAGCTATACAGGCATATTTCAGATTGTTTATTATCTTAAACGCCCTCTCACGGCTTCCTGCCCGAAATGAAAGAATGCCGCCGCCAAAGCCTCGAAGTTCGCTTTCTACAAAGCTGTGATATGGATGGTCCTTCAGTGTAAGATAATTGACATCTATCCCGTCAAGCCCGTCAAGAGCCTTTGCAAGCGCCTCTGCGTTTTTGCATATCCTCTCCATCCGAAGCGAAAGGGTATCAAGCCCGATATAGCTGAAAAAGGCGTTCATCGGCGCCATGCAGCCTCCAAGATTCTCCCAGATATCCGTCCTGAGCCTAACAAGAAGGGCCATGCTCTTGCATTTCTTAAAACCGGAAAGCACCTTGTACTTGTCAAAGTCCCACGGGAATTTCCCGCCGTCGACTATGATCCCGCCGATCGAATTGCCGCCTCCGTTTATATATTTCGAAGTGGAATGTATGACGACATCGGCGCCCAAGGATAATGGATTTGCGATATAGGGCGTTGCCGTGGTTGAATCCACAAAGAGCGGGATATTATTTTCATGCGCTGCTTTTGAGACCTTTTGGACATCCATTACCTTCAGCGATGGATTGCTGATAAGCTCTCCGAATATGAGCCTGGTCCTCTTGGTGATAAGGCTTCTTATCTCTTCCGCATCCGGCTCATGCGAAAAGACCGTGTGTATCCCGAATTTTTCAAGATCCCGGAAGAGGTCTATGGTCCCGCCGTAAAGGCCGCTTGAAGCCACTATCTCATCACCTGACTCGCAGATCGCAAAGATCGAGGCCATTATCGCAGACATGCCGCTGCTGCAGCATACCGCCCCTATTCCGCCTTCAAGCTCGTTTATCCTTTGTTCAAAGGCTGACACGGTCGGATTCCCTATCCTCGTATATGCATAGCCCATGCTCTTGTGTGCAAATACCTTCTCAAACTCCTCCATGCTGTCATAACGGTATGCGCTCACCTGCGATATCGGAGGAAGGATCTCCCGATTTGCGAATCTTTGTATCGCCCTGCCGTGCAAAAGCCTTGTATCAAACTGCATCAGACACCACCTGACTTATATGATGTAATACCATTCCTCGCTCTGCTTTATCTCCTCAGTCTTGTGCGAACCGGGGCCGCTCTTGTACTCAAGCTCCTGATTCTTGACGCTGACACGGGTGTCGGCGGGTACGGAGCTTGTGAGGAAGACATTTCCTCCGATAACCGCGTTTTTCCCGACAACGGTCTCGCCTCCAAGAACAGAAGCGCCGGAATAGATCGTAACATTATCCTCTATCGTGGGATGGCGCTTGACCCCTGAGAGTGCCTGCCCTGCCCTTGTGGAGAGCGCTCCGAGCGTTACGCCCTGATAGAGCTTTACATGATCTCCTATGACAGCCGTCTCACCTATGACAACGCCTGTTCCGTGATCGATGAAAAAATTCTTTCCGATGGTCGCCCCGGGATGGATATCGATGCCCGTTCTCGAATGCGCGTATTCAGTCATGAGCCGCGGGATCACGGGCACCATCAGAAGGTAGAGTTCGTGGGCGATCCTGTTTGTCGTTGATGCCACGATCCCGGGATAAGCAAGCATTATCTCTTCAAAACAGCCTGCCGCAGGATCACCCTCAAACGCTGCCTCTATATCCCCTTCCACATATTTTCGGATCGTCCTGATCCTTTTGAAGAACTCCTTGCAGATGCGGTAGCTCTCTATCCTTCGCTCTTCGTCAGTCATCGTGCCCCGTTTTTTACAAAAATCAAGGGCGTTATATACCTGCTTGTTCAGGTGATAGAAGACATCCTCTATGATCACTCCGATCTCATGCTTCGGGTTGTATATCTTGTAGGTCTTGTCCCTGAAATATCCCGGAAATATGATCTTGAAAAGATTGTCAACTATCGCCCTGACTTCCCTGACATCCGGTTTATTAAAAATGTTTACCGCATCTATCCCCCGGTTTTCTTCGTAGTCCGAGCAGATATCCTCAACTATGTCATCGATCTCTTCAGTGTTAAATACCTGTTCCATTTGTGGTCCTCGTTATGATTGATTATGCGAAGGTTTTTAAGATCCTAACCAGTGCGTCTATGTCATCCGGTGAATTGTAAAGCGCTATCGTAGGCCTCACAACGCTCTCATAACCAAAGTGCCGAAGCACCGGCTGTGCGCAGTGATGACCGACCCGTACCGCTATACCGTATCGGTCAAGCCTCTCCCCGACCTCTTCATCAGAGTAGCCGTCAAGCTTGAACGCAAGCGCGGAGGCCTTGTTTGCTGCCGTTCCGACAAGATGGAGCCCATCCACCTTTGAAAGCTCTGAAAGCGCATAAGTAAGTAATTCGTGCTCCCACTTGTTGACGTTTGGCATCCCGATAGCTTCAAGATATTCAAGCGCTGCCGAAAGCCCCACAGCGTCCCCGATGCTTCCGGTGCCCGCCTCGAACTTGTTGGGCGCGGGATTGTATATGGTCCTTTCAAAGGTAACATCCTTTATCATGTTCCCGCCGCCGTGATAAGGCCTTGCGGCTTCGAGCAGCTCCTTCTTTCCGTACACCGCTCCGATGCCTGTGGGGGCGAAGATCTTGTGCCCCGAGAACACGAAGAAATCAGCATCCATCGCGCTCACATTTATAGGGATATGGGCAACCGACTGTGCCCCGTCCACAAGTATTCTGACCCCGTGCATATGCGCTATCGCGATAAGCTCCTCTATCGGAGTCACGGTCCCGAGAGTGTTTGAAACATGGGTCACCGAAACGAACTTTGTGTTCTTTGTAAAAAGTTTCTCGTATTCGCTCAATATGAGCTGCCCGTCCCTGTCGCAGGGTATTACCTTTATGACAGCGCCTGTCTCCTGTGCGATCAGCTGCCATGGAACTATGTTGGCGTGATGCTCAAGGATAGAGACTATGATCTCATCGCCGGGCGAAAGCGTAGGCTTTACATAAGCGTTTGCAACGAGATTGATGCCCTCTGTCGTTCCCCGGACGAAGACTATCTCATCCTTTGAAGGTGCGCCTATGAAGCGCCTTACCGTCTCCCTCGCGTTTTCATAGGCGTCGGTAGACCTTGCCGCAAGGGCATGCGCGCCCCTGTGGACATTTGAATTTTCGTGCTCGTAGAAATACTTGAGCCTGTCTATGACGACCTGAGGCTTTTGGGTTGTGGCCCCGTTGTCGAGCCACACGAGGGAGCTTCCGTTTATCTTTTCCTTAAGGATCGGGAAGTCATCCCGAATCTGCCGGAGGGTCTTGCTCCCGATAATTATGGTGTCGTCCCTGCCCTCTTTGTTCCTGTCAGGCTCTTGTCCGACTGCGGCATACTCTCCCTGAAGGGAGGTCGGAACATCGATCTGCCTCGCGTCTTCCTTGGCTTCGTCTTCTGACATTACAGCCGGGGAATAGGATGCGGGCTCATTCGTAAAGAACTTTTCTATCCGCTCTTCACAGAACGAAGGCTCTGGATAAAAGCCCCCAACATCCTTATATCCCTCTGAAAGCTCGGGAAAAAGGTCATTTGCCATTTTTTCAAGCTGCGCCGCGCTCGGTACTCCTGCAAGTTCTTCAAGTGAGGGACTTACGGTAGGATTAATCGTAGTCATAATACTCACCGACCTCTACATCTTCGAGAACCGCGATAGCATCATCAGCAAGGATCGCCGCGGAGCAGTAGAGTGACAGGAGATAGGACGCGACGCCCTTGTCGTCGATCCCCCTGAAGCGGACCGAAAGTCCTCTTGAATGCTCATTCTTAAGCCCCGCCTGATAAAGCCCTATGACGCCTCTCTTCGCTTCGCCGGTACGGACGAGAAGGATGTTTGTCTTTCCGCTCTGGGACTTCGGATTCTTGAGCCCGTCAACGAGGAGCTTGTCTGTAGGGATGATCGGGATCCCCCTCCATGTGACAAAGGTTCCGCCTGCTATGCCTGTCGTTACCGGCGGCACTCCCCTCCTTGTACATTCCCTTTCAAATGCCGCTATCGCTCTTGGATGTGCGAGGAAGAATGAGGGTTCCTTCCATACCTTTGAGATGAGCTCGTCAAGGTCGTCAGGAGTAGGCGCTCCGTTCAATGTCTGTATCCTCTGCGAATCGGCGACATTCTTGAGAAGGCCGTAATCGTCATTATTTATGAGCTGGCTTTCCTGACGCTCGCGAAGTGATTCGATCGCAAGGGAGAGCTGCTCCTGGACCTGATCGTAGGGTGAGCCGTAAACATCCTCGATAGCGGTATTTACGTTTATTATCGTTGAGATCGAGTTCAGGCGGTATTCCCTCGGCTCGGTCTCGTATTCCACATAGCCGTCCGGAATGATGTCTGACTTTTTGGTCTGTGAGCAGAGGACATCGAGGGGCGTCTCTCCCTCAACGACCTTGTTTACCCTGAATATGCCTGTCTCAAGGCCTTTGAATTCAAGGACCTTGGTGAGCCACTTGGGAGTAAGTGCCCCGTACTGCGGTCTCGTTTTTGTGACATTTGCAAGGTTGTACGCTGCGTTAGCTGAAAGCGCGTTTATCCCTGCTGCCTGATTTGTAGTTTCCTTAGCCATTTTTGTTTCCTCCTAAAATTATTGAAAAATTAATGTGGCTCCTATAACCATGCGTTTTCATGCGACAGCACTATGTCTTTTGCAGCATCGATACCTCCTTTTAGATTGAACATTGGTCCTTTGTATCCTGCCTCCCTGAGCGTATTTATCGCGAGGATGCTACGCTTCCCTTCCTTGCAAATAAAGATGGTGTCTAAGTCCGGATCAAGCTCCTTCTGCCGCCTCGCAAGCTGGCCTATCGGGATGACCTTTGCATCCGGGAATCTGTTTATCGCCCTCTCATGCGGCTCCCTGACATCGATTAGTGTAATGGGCTCGCCGCTGTCTATGCGCTTTGCAAGCTCTTCCGGCTCTATGCCTTCTACAGGCTCCTCATCTTCGTTTTCCCTGAGGCCACAGAAGTCTTCATAATCAAAGTCCTCGACCTCATATATGCTCGGGTCCTTCCCGCATATCGGGCAGGTTTCCCGCCTTTCAATCTTAAGGATCCTGCTTCTCAAGTTCAGGCTGTCAAAGACGAAAAGCTTTCCCGAGAGGATCTCACCGATCCCCGTGATCAGCTTCAGCGCCTCGTTTGCCTGGATGCTTCCGATGATCCCGGAAAGGGGGCTTATGGTCCCGCCTTCCGCGCAGGTCGGAACAAGTCCCGGCGCCGGCGGTTCCGGAAACGCGCAGCGATAGCAGGGACCGTCTTCAAAGTTGAAGACCGACACCTGTCCCTCAAACTGATATACCGCGCCAAACACAAGCGGGATGCCCTTTATCGCGCAGGCATCGCCTATGAGATACCTTGCCCTGTAATTGTCAGAGCAGTCTATAGCTACATCATGGCCTTCAAGAAGGCCTTCGATATTTCCGGCATTTATCTCTGTATTTACTGCATCAACTTCTGTCTTTTTGTTTAGATGCCTCAGGGTGTCCTTGGCGGACGCTGCCTTCGGGCGGTTTATGTCGCGCTCCGTATGGATGACCTGGGACTGAAGATCTGCTGTATTTACCTCCTCGGCATCGACCACAGTGATCTTTCCTACGCCTGCTGCCGCAAGGTACTGAAGAACCGGCGAAGCCAGCGCCCCTGCGCCGAATACTATCACACGAGCTGCCTTGATCCGCTTCTGCCCCTTCACGCCTATCTCGCGAAGGAGAAGGTGCCTGCCGAATCTCTCTATCTCCTTGTCATCAAGCGTTATTTCCTTTCTTCTTTCTTCAGAAATAATGCTCTCCCTTTTTGCCGCTCCTCCTGCGATAGTCGGGAGCAGGATGATCTCAGCATTTTCATCAAATTCTTTTTCCCATTTTGACCTGTCTGTAAAGTTTTCATCATTTACGAATATATTTATGAAGCCTCTGAGGCTCCCGTTTTCGTCATAAAGCCCCTTCTTCGCGTCGGGATATTCGCCCAAAAGACCGTCAAGCACCTTCTTTACGGTGTTGCCTTTTACCTCTACTTCATCATTTCTCCCAAAAAAGCCTTTGAGCGTTGCGGCGACATATACTTTCATATTTGCTTCTTCCTCTCTGTTGGTTTATCCGAATTATATTTGTGCGAAAAGACTGTGTATAATACGTAAAAAAAATGAAGGGTTATAGCCGATCGCTATAACCCTTCAGA
>CAMVHB010000064.1 GCA_947167155.1 uncultured Lachnospiraceae bacterium
GTAGAGGATCATGTCCTCATATCTCACTTCCGAAGGAAGCCTCTTCATGGTGTCGGCGATCATCTTTTTGTCCGTCGCCGTCTTTGTCCTGTATTCCTCCATGTGCTCGGCATAGCCCCTGTATTCAGTCAGAGTAGGCTGAAGCGCAGCCGTCGCTGCCTCGGCGGCTTCCTTTTGCTCTGTGAATCTTTGATACAAAAGAACATAGCATATGAGGAGAACCGCAACTCCGATCAGGACGATTATTAATTTCTTTAAATTTTCCGATAAACCCTTCTGCATTTTCTCTCCCCTCCCTTACTGCGGCTGAGCTTCCGCTTGGGAAGTATCAGTACTCTGCTCTGCGGAATTCGTTTCTTCAGTGATCAGCGGATAAGTAGCTGTCAGAGAGAAATGCTGTCTCGCCTGTCCGGTTACCGAATCGATCTCCTCGGAAACGCCTGAAACAGAGATAATGTCAAAGGACTCAAACGTTCTGAATGTGTTTATCACATCGGCGACCTCAGGCAGAGTGTTGACTGTAAAGTCAAGCGATATCCCGTCTGTAGCAGCCGTGAGGGACATTGTAAGAACGGAAGCCGGAAGCTTCTTTTCAAGTTCGTTAAGAAAATCCCTCATGTTCTGGTTCTGATTGATGGCGCTGTCAACGACAACCTTCAGATTCCCCGCATTCGCTTCATAAACCAAGAACTCATCATGCGCCACCTTCGCGGGCTCAAGGGAGGCGAGCTCTGCCTCGGCCTCGAGGAGTTCTGTCTGGGCGTTCATATATCCTATGAAGGAAGTGAGGGCGAGGACTGCGCCAACGGCGATCAGACCTATCATAAGGATAAAGGCCGTGCTCGTGGAAAAGCCCTTTGACTGCGCTGCCTTCTGCTTCGTGCCATAGGTCGAAGGAAGAAGGTCGACCGGAGAAATAAGGCTTCCGAGGCATGAGATATAATTCGAAGCCGCGCCGACAGAATTTGTGAACTTCTTGACTTCATCCGTAGTTCCAAAGATCTCAACCGGGATGCCGGTCTTCTCAGAAAGGATACGCTTGAAATAAGGGAGATTCGAGCACTGCCCAAGGAGAACCACCCTCTCCACATCAATCGACTTCACTGAACGGGCGAAATCATTGACTCTCATCGCGGAGGTCACGAAGCGGTCAAGCTCCTCCTGCGCCACATCCTCACGGATAAGTTCCTCGCCGCCCCTTTCAAGCTCTGCCATCGCAACAGCGTAGCTTTCAGGTCCACGTCCTGATCCTTCAAGGAAGGGAACCACGAGCTCATCACCACCGTAAGGGAAGACCCTCTGGAGGATATATTCGGAGCCATTCAGAAGCGTACATACCGTCCTTGAGGTTGAAACATCAAGGTACATGGAAAGCTTCTGTGGCTTCAATTTCTTGAGTACCTGATAAACGGAGTTTCCGATGGTGTCGATAGCCTGGATCTTGAGCCCCAGCTTGTCAGCGACCTGAGTATAGCTCTTCAAAAGGTCGTTTGGCGCTGCCTTTACCGAGATATGCCAGCCGCCGGCATCGCCCGGAACCTTACCGAGCATTACATATGAAACTGTATACTGGGACATATCCACCGGGAAATATTCGGAGGAATTCGTCTTTACGAGCTGCTCAATCTGCTGCTCCTTGACCGCGGGAAGGTTGACCTCGCGGGACGCGATACGCCCGGAAGAGATCGTGAAAACGACCTGCTTTGAGCCCGCGAGCCCGTGGGTGCGGAGCTGATCCATGAGCGCTCCGGAGAACCTCTCCACATCCATTATCATTCCGTCGCTCACGGTTTCGGAAGGATTCTGGTATGTGAAATAATCCTTGATCTCGTACTCCCTGCCGCGCTTGACCGCCCGGCAGACCTCGGTCAGCCTGTCGCCGACCTGAATGTTTATTGTCTCGTTTGCCAAGTTTTCTCCTCTCCCCCCTCGCTTGAAAACGCTTGATTTACGCTCCGGTAAGCAAACCTATATACCATTTTATAATAATATCGCCGAAAAGAAAAGCGATGAATATCCCGATTGAAAGATAAGGACCGAAAGAAAGCACCTTTCCGGCTTTCACAACAGCCATCCTTATTAAATGCACAATAGTCGCGACTATCGCCGCGATCATCAATGATAATAATATGTTTTTCCAGCCAAGCAGCAGCCCCGCCGCCGCCATCAGCTTGATGTCGCCCCCTCCTATGCCGCGTCCGCCGGTGATGAGATAAACAAGAAGGAAGAAGCCTGATACCGCAGCGAAACCTATGAGGTAGAGCGGCCAGTTTCCGAGATCCGTAAAGAGTCTGACGAGACCCAAAACAAAAATAAATACATTGATCCCAAACGGGATCTCCATCGTCCGCGCGTCTATGACAGAAAGAGTAAGAAGCGCCGAAAAAAGCCCGCAGCCGAGGAAAAATTCAATTGAAAAGCCTTTTATAAAAAAGCAAAGTATCCAGCCTGCAGCGTTGATCGCCTCAATCAAGGGATATTGAGGCGATAACTTCGCTTTGCAGTGCCGGCACCTCCCGCCCTGCACGAGCCAAGAAAAGACCGGAATCAGTTCATACCATTTCAGTCTCGTTCCGCAGCTCATGCAGTGCGAGGGTCCCGTAACGATGCTCTCCTCCCTCGGTATCCTGAATATGCAGACATTCAGGAAGGATCCGACACAAAGACCAAAGGCGAATGTGAAGATGAGGATGAGGGCATCAAATGGTTGCATATTATGCGTTCAGTTGAGGGGATTAGCTCCAAGAACCATTGACTGTATATAATGCCCCATCCGCAGAAATAGTGATGGTATATTTTGCTGTACTTGAATTAGATAGACCTGCGTCAGCACCATGTGAACCATTATTCTTTAGATTATATTTGCTCCAGCTAGCGTCTGTGGAATTAAGAGCAGTAATAACGGCGCTCGCACTAGTAGAAGTAGCGGAGGCGTTTTTGGTAATTACGATTGATCCCTTTATCTGGTCAGAAGTAGCGTTTGCTTCCTGTGCCTCAACTACCGCGGTCTTTACCATACCTACAAGCTCTGACATCTGGTTTACGTCATTTGACCATCTTGACTTCTCAACATACTTGATGTACTGGGGAGCAAGGACGATGGCAAGGATCGCGATGATGGCGATAACGATGATGAGCTCAACGAGGGTAAAGCCCTTGTTCTTCTTTTTCTGATTCTTCTGATTCTCCTGAACCTTTTTCATTTTTTCTCTCCTTTGTTTTTTGACTCTGTTGACAGTTGACAAATTTCTTCAAGCCAAGCCTTGTTGTATTTTTCTTTATTGTTACCGGAATGAGGTCCCTTTTCCTCTCTTCCGGAAAACAATCGTAAGATTTGAAATATTCAGATAAACACATCTCGCAGCAAAGCCGCTTTGGTTGCTGAATATTTTACAGGTTTTCCATCCCGCCCATCATGGATGCCATAGGCAGCATGATGGAAAGCACTATGGAACCGACCACGCCTGCGAGTAGGATGATGACGAGGGGCTCAAGCAAGGCCATTACCTGCTCGGTCGCCTCCTTCACTTCCTCTTCGTAGTAGTCCGCCAGACGATCCAGCATCCCGTCGATATTACCGGTGTCCTCACCGACTGATATCATATGATGCACGAGGGGCGGGAAACGCTTCGTTGCCTTGATGGGGGTCGAAAGGTTCGAACCCATCGAAACGGAATTCTTCGCTTCATTCAAGGCATCCTTGAAGCAGAGGTTGTCCATGGTATTTGCGGTGATCCCGATAGCCTCTATCATTGGGATACCGGAGCCAAGGAGCGTTGAAAGCGTCCTCGCGAATGACGCAGAAGCGGTCTTTATGGCAAGGGTGTTGAACTTCGGGATCTTGAGCCTTAGGGTATCAAGTCCC
Source organism: uncultured Lachnospiraceae bacterium (assembly GCA_947167155.1). GTDB lineage: Bacteria > Bacillota > Clostridia > Lachnospirales > Lachnospiraceae > RUG306. The sequence continues at coordinate 3,866 of CAMVHB010000064.1, forward strand.
CTCTTTGTATTTTCGTTTGACTGGAGCAGCTTTATGACTACTATGACAGCAACTATTATGATGATAAGAAGCCACCAGTATTGCTGCATCCAGTTCGAAAGCCCGAGCATGAATTTCGTGATCCCCGGAAGCTCCGTCCCGAGTTCTTCCAGCATTTCCTTGAACATCGGAACTACCTTTACGAGCATCACGATAGCGACAACAAAGGTCACCACCAAAAGGACTACCGGGTAGATCGAGACCTTCTTTATCATGTTCCGGAGGGCATGGGTCTTCTCAAACTGGGAACCCATACGGTCGAAGGATTTTGTCAGGGAACCTGAGGCCTCGCCCGCGTCCACCAGCATCACGAAGAGGTTTGAGAATACCTTCGGATAGTTTTTCATTGAATCCGCAAGCGACGAACCCTTTTCGATCGAGTCCTTGCAGCCTGCTATCGCGCCCGCGAGCATCTTGTTCTCGGTCTGTTCTGCAAGCATTGAAAGTGCCTGTACTACAGGAACACCGGCATCAACTATCGCGACGAACTGCCGACAGAAGACTGACATATCACGGGGAGTGGGCTTGCCACCGATGCTGAACGAGATATTTTTGTTCAGTGCCCCGGCTTTTTCGAGAGAGACTATGGTATAGCCCTTGCCCTTCAGGGTACGGGCTGCCGCTTCCTCGGAGGGCGCCTCTATCGTGCTCTTTACCTGCTTGCCGTTCGGCCCGTAGGCCACGTATGCAAAATCCAATGTAGTTCCTCCCTGTATCGGAATCCTGTTAAGATGAACCCGCTTAGAAAACTCCCATGCTCATGAATTTCTTGTTCATGACCTGTTGATCCATAGCAGCATGAATGGCTACATCCCTTGTGATCATACCCTTGCCGTAGAGCTCCATGAGGAAGTCATCCATAGTGATCATCCCCATCGCCTTGTTGGTCTGGATGACAGTGGTGATCTGGAAGGTCTTTGCCTCACGGATGTAGTTCTGTATGGCGGAATTTGCAAGCATTACTTCAAAAGCCGCGCAGCGCCCCTTCCCTGATGCGTGAGGAAGCAGCTGTTCCGCCACCACACATTCCAGGATATCAGCAAGCTGGGTCCTGATCTGCTGCTGCTGATGGGGCGGGAAGACATCTATGATACGGTTTACGGTATCGACAGCGCTTACTGTATGAAGCGTCGAGAAAACAAGATGTCCTGTCTCTGCCGCTGTCGCCGCTATTGATATCGTCTCATAATCCCTCATCTCCCCGATGAGTATGACATCGGGATCCTCACGGAGGGCCGCACGAAGAGCATTAGCATAGGATTCCGTATCCGGTCCGATCTCCCTCTGATGGACTATCGATTTCTTGTGCCTGTGCAGATATTCCACAGGATCCTCAAGAGTGATTATATGATAATGATAAGTGCTGTTTATATAATCTATGAGCGACGCAAGGGATGTGGATTTCCCGGAACCCGTGGGTCCCGTGAAAAGTATGAGCCCTCTTTTCTTGTTGCAGCAGTCTACAACTGCCTGGGGTATCGCAAGCTGCTCCGGTGTCGGGATGTCGGGATTCAGGACTCGGGCTGCTATGGCATAGGTCCCGCGCTGCCTGTAGATATTCACCCTGAGTCTTGCCGTTCCGGGTATGGAATAAGGAAGGTCGATCTCTCCCTTTTCATCAAGTACATTTTCAAGGTGCGTAGGAACTATCTTTTTCAAGAAGCCTGCTATATCGTCTACCGAGCAACGCTCATCCATCATTGGAGTGATCCGCCCGTCAATTCTCGCGCAGGGAGCCATTCCTGCCCCCACGTGCACATCGGATGCCCTGTTGTCTATAGCCGCCTTGATGATTACGTCAAAATCCGGGATCATATTACCTTGTCCTTTAAAAACTATGCTGTCCTGTTCATGAATGCGGATATCTTTGCCGCTTCCTTGAGTGCCGCCTCATCGATGGAGGAATTTCCGTCCATATCCTGACCGTTATGATCAGCCTGCTCTTCGTCGTCCATCACCCTTGATGTGACCTTCAGCATCTCGGGCACTGTTGTGATACCCTGAAGGATGTAATAAACGGCGTTGTCCTTGAGTGTGCGAAGACCGTTCTCGTGAGCCTCCTCTTCTATCTCATGGGTGGTTCCTGCCCGGGCTACTATATCCCGGATCGCGGGAGTCATCTCCATGACCTCAAAAATACCTATACGGCCGTAATAGCCGGTGCCGTTGCACTTCGGGCACCCCCTAGGGTGAAAGATCTTCGGATGGGGACCGTTTACGGGAAGCCCCATTGCTCTCATCTCGGTATTGTCTGCCTCTACCTCCACCTTGCAGTCCTCACAGAGCCGTCTCACAAGACGCTGTGCTATGATGCCGCGGAGCGAGTCCGCAAGAAGGTAGGATTCAAGCCCCATATCAAGAAGTCTCGTGACTGAAGCCGCTGATGAATTCGTATGGAGAGTCGATACCACAAGGTGTCCTGTGATCGAAGCCTGCACCGCTATCTCCGCAGTTTCCTGATCTCGGATCTCTCCGAGCATTATGATATCAGGATCCTGGCGGAGGAAGGAACGAAGGGCGGAGGCAAAGGTAAGTCCCGCCTTCACATTCACCTGAACCTGGTTGATACCGGCGATATTCGCTTCTACAGGGTCTTCAACTGTCAGGATATTTACATCCTCGGTATTAAGCTCCGCAAGCGCGGTATAAAGCGTTGTCGACTTTCCTGAACCCGTAGGCCCCGTGACAAGGATGATGCCGTTCGGGTTCTTTATTATCCTCGAGAAGAGCTCAAGCTCATGGGGCTGCATGCCAAGCTTTTCCTTCGGCTTCGTAAGGGCGTTTGCCTCTGTAAGTCGCATAACGATCTTCTCACCGTAAACTGTGGGAAGAATGGCGACACGGATATCGTACTCGACCTGATCGACAACCTGCGTCATACGGCCGTCCTGAGGCTTCCTTTTTTCCGCTATATCAAGGCCTGAAACGATCTTGATACGGGTTGAGAGCGCCGGAAGGAGCGTGATGTCATATCTCATCTTTTCGATCAGTGCGCCATCGATCCTGTACCTTACACGGACCGCCCTCTCAAGCGCGTCGATATGAATATCGGATGCACGAAGACGAACAGCCTGCTCTATCATGGTTTTTACAAGCTGTACGATGGGGGCGTTTGAAAGCGCCTGTTCATCAACTACTTCCTCTTCAACGAAGGAACTCTCACGAGCCTCCCGCTCCTGCGAATACTTCTCGACCGCCGACATAGCCTCGGCATTTCCGAAATAGCGGTCGATCAGGGCATTGATCTCAGATTCAGCCGCTACACAAGGCTCTACCCGGCAGTTTGCCTGAAGTTCTATATCCTGAATGGCATTCACATCCTGAGGATCTGCCATGGCAAGCCATATAAGGGACGGATCGATCTTGTCAAAGCAGAGGGGGATTACCGTATCCTTCCGAAGGGTGATAGGATTGATACCCTTAAGTACCTCTTTGTCTATATCGACGCCGTGAAGGCTCACAAGCTTGAGTCGAAGCTGTTCAGCCAACGCCTTTGCGATGATCTTGTCCGTAGTGAGACCGAGCTCGATCAATATCTGCCCCAGCCTCTTCCCGGCCCCCTTACCTCTTTTGTATTCCATCGCAGTATCGAACTGCTTCTGTGTAATGGCGCCTTTTTGTATCAGAAGATCGCCCAGACGTACTCGTTCAGCCACTAATTGTTTTTCTCCTTCGAATTTATAAATTATTTATAAATTATGTTAAGTTTATCACAGAATGCAAAAATTCTCATCCCTTTTTTAGGTGATTTTTACACAAATAATCTAAATCGTTTTCGTAAAAAATGCAAGAAAGTACACG
>CAMVHB010000065.1 GCA_947167155.1 uncultured Lachnospiraceae bacterium
ACCTTCTTTCCATAAAGGATACGGCGCTTTCCTTTACAGGAGGCACTGTTAAGGGGAAAACCCGGAATCTCGAAAATGATGAGGCGATCGTGTACTCTTGCCTGGATTTTTACCCCAAGGGCTTCGAGAGCCTTTCAGCTGAAACAGGGCTTCCGTTGCTATCGCTGATATCCGCGGTAATGAGGCTTTGCGACAGAGGACTTGTTATGGAGACTTTCAAGAATGAGTATGTGAAGATATGAATGATGGCAATTAAGACCCGTTAAGTACAAATGTTTCAAATCTTGAAAATGACGAGGCGATGGTGTATAGTTGCTTGGATTTTTACCCCAAGAGCTTCGAGAGCCTTGAAAAAGAGACCGGACTTCCGATGCTTTTGCTGATCTCCGCTGTAATGAGGCTTTGCGACAGAGGACTTGTTATGGAGACATTCAAGAATGAGTATGTAAGGATATGATGGAAAGGACAGCACTTTGGCAAAGAATCTTGTCATAGTCGAGTCGCCTACGAAGGTCAAGACTATAAAGAAATTCCTTGGAAAGAATTATGAGGTGATGGCTTCCCAGGGTCATGTGAGGGATCTTCCGAAAAGCAGGATAGGCGTTGATATAGAACATGACTTTGAGCCTGCTTATATTACGATAAGGGGGAAGGGCGACCTTTTGAAGGAGCTTCGAAGGGAAGCGAAAAAGGCGGATACTGTCTATCTCGCAACCGACCCTGACCGCGAAGGTGAGGCGATATCCTGGCACCTTATAGCGGCGCTTGATCTTGACAGGAAAAAATACAAAAGGATCACCTTCAATGAGATAACCAAAAATGCCGTAAAGAATTCATTTTCGTCTTCAAGGGACATAGACTCTGATCTTGTGGATGCCCAGCAGGCAAGAAGAGTTTTGGACAGGATAGTCGGATATCAGATAAGCCCGCTCCTCTGGGCAAAGGTCAAGCGCGGTCTTTCCGCCGGAAGGGTTCAGTCCTCCGCGCTTCGTATGATCGCAGACAGGGAAAATGAGATCAATGACTTCATACCGAAGGAATATTATTCTCTTTCAGCGCTATTTTCTGTAAAGGGAAAGAAGGAAGGTTTTCTTGCTTCCTACGCCGGAAAGGGGAAGGCGGCAGATGGCCTTCTTTCAAGAGAAGAAGCGGAAGAGATCATGAACGAGGCCGGAAGGGGTACCTTTCGCATAGATTCCGTAAAGACGGGGAAAAGGAGCAGAAAAGCTCCTGCACCTTTCACAACATCAACTCTTCAGCAGAGCGCTTCCTCAGCATTAAATTTCGCGGTTTCAAAGACTATGCTGATAGCCCAGCAGCTTTATGAAGGCGTGGATCTTAAGGGGTTTGGTACTGTCGGGCTAATAACTTATCTTCGAACGGATTCAGTCAGAGTCTCAGATGAAGCAAGAAAGAGCGCCCATGAATTTATCACGAAGGCATATGGAAAGGAATATGCGGCGCCCGAGAGCTTTGAGGCGGAAGGAAGAGGCGGCACGAAGAAAATTCAGGACGCTCACGAGGCGATAAGGCCGGCAGATCTTACTATCCTGCCATCCGAGATCAAAGACGAGCTCTCCCGCGACCAGTACAGACTTTATAAGCTTATATTTGACCGCTTTATTGCGAGCCGTATGGAGCCTTCGGTTTATGCGACGGTCTCGGCAAGGCTCTCGTCGAACAAAATGGAGTTTCTTGCTTCCGGGAGCCGAAAAGAGTTTGCAGGGTGGGAGGTTTTGTACAATCCCGATGATGAGGAAAAGGGAGCTGAAGAAGGACAGAACTCAAACGCAGTCCTCTTCTCAATTGATGAGAACAGTATAGTGACTTTTTCAAAGTTTGAGAAAAAACAGCACTTTACCGAGGCACCTCCTCATTTTACGGAGGCAAGTCTTGTAAAGGCGATGGAGGAGCTTGGGATAGGACGGCCGAGCACCTATTCCCCTACCATTACGACGCTTCTGAAAAGACATTATATCTCAAAAGAGAAAAGAGCCCTCTATGTCACTGAACTTGGCGAGGTGGTGAATTCCCTTATGAAGGATTCCTTCCCGGAGATTGTGGATACGGGATTTACCGCAAATCTCGAAAGCCTCCTGGACGGGGTTGAGGAAGGAAAGGTCGAATGGAAATCCATAATAAGGAATTTCTATCCGGACTTTGAAAAGGAAGTGAAGAAGGCCGATGAGGAGATCTCAAAGGTAAAGATAGAAGACGAAGTCACCGATATAATATGTGATAAGTGCGGCCGGAATATGGTGATCAAATTCGGTCCGCATGGGAAGTTCCTTGCGTGTCCGGGCTTTCCGGAATGCAGGAATACAAAGCCCCTCCTTCAGAAGATCGGCGTGTCCTGTCCTAAATGCGGTAAAGAACTCGTTGAGAGGAAGACAAAGAAGGGCCGTAGGTTTTACGGCTGTGAGGATTATCCCGAGTGTGATTTCGTAAGCTGGAGCCGCCCGATCAAAAAGAAGTGTCCAAGGTGTGGCGGCCTCATGACATTGAAGGGGAAGAAGGCATTGTGTGCCGATCAGTCCTGCGGTTATAGTGAGACCTATGAAGGTGACTGAAAAATCACCTTTTTCTGTGTTAATTTTCAGTCCATTCTTGTATTTTTTGGAAATTAACTATATAATAAAACCCCGGTCAGAATGACCAGTACATAAAGCTTAGGGGTGTGTGGCAGATGAGCGTTTTGCTCCTTGACAAGACAAGGAAGATCAGCAGATTTCTTCACAACAACAATTCTTCTAAGGTTGTTTTCAATGACATCTGCAGGGTCTTTACGGACATACTTGATTCAAGTGTCCTTGTGATTAGCAAAAAGGGCAAGGTCCTTGGAGAGAGCAGTGAAGAGGGACAGGCTCATATTTCCGAGCTTATCACGGATGAGGTAGGAAGCTTTATCGACAAGGAACTGAATGAAAGGCTCCTTCTCATATTATCTACAAAGGAAAATGTGGATCTTGCTACCCTCGGGTTCTCGGAGGGAGCCTCGGCAGGGATCAAGGCCGTGATAACCCCGATAGACATAGCCGGGGAAAGACTTGGGACCCTTTTTCTCTATAGAAGGCAGAGAGCCTACGATATTGACGATATCATACTTTCTGAGTACGGGACCAGCGTTGTCGGGCTTGAGATGATGCGTTCCGTAAATGAGGAGAAGAGTGAGGAGATCAGGAAAAAGCAGGTAGTGAAATCCGCAGTAAGGACCCTTTCGGGCTCTGAGCAGGATGCGCTCATCCATGTTTTTTCCTCCTTGAAGAAAAAGGAAGGTACTCTTGTAGCTTCAAAGATAGCCGACGAGCTTGGCATCGCGCGCAGTATTGTCGTAAATGCCTTAAAGAAGTTTGAAAGTGCCGGTATCATAGAAACAAGGTCTTCGGGGATGAAGGGGACCTATATCAGAATATTAAATAGCGCTGCAATAGCAGAACTTGAAAAGCGGGCGAAAGAATAGTCCGTCTTCAGACAATTTGATACATGGATGATTTATTTAAAGGGATTTATACGAAGTATAAGTCTCTTTTTTGTTTTTTTCTATGTTTCACGGAGTGCACAGCAGCTTATGTTTCACGGTATTTTACAAGTTGTTGTGGATGGAATGAAAGAAAGATACCATACCTTGTAATTTTCGCTTTACATTTTACAAGGATAAATTATAATTACTCTGATGGATTTTGGTGCTGCACGAGTTCATCAGCGGTTTGTTTTTAAGAAAGGAGACGGCCTATGTTGAATTCAGATGCTTTCAGTTATGTAAACATACTGGACAAGACTCTGGACGCAAGCTGGACAAGACAGACTGCGATAGCAAACAACCTCGCGAATGTTGACACCCCGACCTACAAGAGGAAGGAAGTCGAATTCAAGAATATACTGGAAAGTGAGCTTTCCAGTCCGAAATACAGAAGTCTGGATCAGGCTGTCCGCCATGCTGACCTTGATTCGCTTGATGCCAGAGTTTATACGGATCATGCAAACTTTTCCTACAGGATAGACAAGAACAACGTCGATGTCGATACCGAAAACGTGGAGCTTGCCAGCGAGCAGCTGAGATATCAGGAGCTTTCAACTTCACTCAAGAGTCAGTTCTCGCGGTTTTCGACAGCAGCGAAGTCTTCGTAACGTGATATAAGGAGGTAGGCTTATGGGACTTTTTCAATCCTTTGATATAGCGGCATCGGGGATGACTGCTCAGCGTTTCAGGATGGATACGATAGCCGAGAATCTTGCAAATGTGAATACCACACGTACCGAAGAGGGCGAGCCCTACAGGAGGAAGATAGTCCTCTTTGAGGAGAAGCAGCTGAACCCCGTGTTTTCAAGAACTCTTGAGGACTATATGAATTCGTATCACGGCAACGGAGTCAAGGTCTCAAGAATATATGAGGATACTGAGACCGACTTTACCATGGTCTATGACCCGAGCCATCCCGATGCGGATGAGAACGGCTACGTGAGATATCCGAACGTCGATTCAATTACCGAGATGACGAATCTGATCGATTCGAGCCGTGCCTATCAGGCGAATGTCACCGCGTTCGGAGCACTGAAGGCTATGGTGGGCTACGGTATACAGATAGGAAGCTCTTGATCATACCGCATATAGCAGATTTTTCTGGAGGAAGATAAATGGACAATCTTTCGGCTTTAAATACATTATACAAGACTACCCCCGTCGCCACCGACGCAGTCGTAAAGACACGTTATGGTTCCAGCGACGACAACGGTTTTGCCTCAGTGCTCGCAGCTGCAAAGAATCTCATCACTGAGACAAATGCTGCCCAGGTCAATGCCCAGAACGAAGAGATCAAATTTGCTCTTGGCTATGCGGACAATCCCCATGATCTGATGATAGCCGAGCAGAAGGCTTCCATTGCACTTCAGTATACTGTTGCCGTGAGAGACAGGTTTTTACAGGGTTACAACCAGATAATGAATATGCAGGTATAAATCTGCTTTTCGCTTTTGCCTTTATGAAATAATGAAAGGGTGATGAGTCATGCCTGAAAGAATTCAGAACATCCTCAACAAAATAAGGGATTGGTGGAAGAAGTTCTCCACCCGCCAGAAGGCCGCGATCATCAGCGCGGCTGTGGTCGTTATAGTGGCTCTTATTATTCTAGGAAATGTGATGAGCCGTCCCACTTATGTCGCTCTTTATACTGCAAAGGACACGAAGGAGGCATCCTCTGTAAAGAATCTTCTCGATGGAGACGGCTCCATAGATTATCAGGTGTCTCCTGATGGTCTTATATTTACTGTAAAACAGGAAAATCTTTCTGCTGCCCGTCTTCTTCTCGGAGCGAATGACTTCCCGGCTGCGGGTTATTCCATCAATGATGTTGTTTCTGGTTCCTTCACAACGACAGAGGCTGACAAGCAGAAGAAATACCTCTATCTCCTTGAGCAGAATATGCAAAAGGACTTAGAGTCCATGGCACCTGTAAAGAGCGCGAGGGTCACCTTCAAGATCCCCACTGATGATGGAACACTTGCCGCGAAGAGTGCTCCCGCCTTCGGTGAGGCTATACTCACGCTCCAGAGTCCCATCTCATACAATCAGGCGTCAACCATTGCGAAGGTAATGGCCACAGCCCTTGGCAGCAAATCTACCGAAAACATCGTTATCGCTGACTCGGAGGGGAATACTCTTTATGCCGGCGGAGACGAGGCTTCTTCTTACGGCATCGCGAGCGCAAATTCAACTGTGAAACAGCAGAGGGAGGCTGTGGAAGCCGCAAAGGTGAAGGATATCCTTTCCGCTGCCGGAGTTGACGGCCTTGGGGTCTTTGACAATACAAAGATAGCCGTCGCCCTTGATATGGATTTTGACGATACCGAGAGGACGACATATGATTATTCCGTTGACGAGGGACGTGAGGAAGGCTACATAGATACAGAGCTTCACGAGACCACCGATGCAACGAACGGTGTGGCCGGCACCCCCGGGACAGACGCGAATGATGACACTACTTACGTGCTTCAGGACAATAATTATTCCACGTCTTCTTCCACAAAGGATCAGATCAAGCGTCTTCCAGACGAGCAGATCACCCGTACCAAGAACGAGGTCGGAAAGGTGAATCTCGAGAACTCCTCCATTTCTGTTGTTGCCTACAATATTGACAACCGCTATCAGGAGGTGCTTGAGGCTACAGGGCAGCTCGAAGGCACTACCTGGGAGCAATATAAGGAGGATAATAAAGCACGGCAGGTCGTTGAGGTCGGTGACGAGATATATACAGCTGTTTCACGCGCTACCGGGATACCGGTTGCCAATATTTCGATCGTTGCCTACAGCGAACCCTACTTCATCAACAGGCAGGCCGGCAGGAGCCTTACCGAATGGCTTGAGATCATCCTTGCGGTATTTATCCTTCTCCTTCTTGCGTTTGTGGTCATAAGGACGCTCCGGAGTGCTAAGGAAGAGGCTCAGGAGGAAGAGGTTACTGTTGAGACACTGCTCGAGGCGACTCCTGATGAGAGCCTTGAGGATATCGGTTACCAGGACAAGTCTGAGGCGAGAAAGCTCATCGAGAAGTTTGTCGATGAGAATCCCGAGGCTGTGGCGGCTCTGCTTCGAAACTGGCTGAACGAGGACTGGGGATAGATCCATGGCTGAAAAGAATTCAGATATGACCGGGGTGCAGAAGGCTGCGATCCTGCTCATAACACTTGGACCGGAAAAGTCCTCCGAAATCTTCAAACACCTCAAGGAAGACGAGATCGAGGAACTGACGCTTGAGATTGCGAATACGAGAAGTGTCCCTCCTGATGTCAAGGAAGAGGTCATAAACGAGTTTTATCAGGTCTGCCTGGCTCAGCAATACATTGCTGAGGGTGGCATAGGTTATGCGAAGGAGCTTCTTGAAAAATCACTTGGTGTTGACAAGGCTGCTGATGTAATAACCCGTCTTACAGCATCGCTTCAGGTACGTCCCTTTGAGTTCATCAGAAAGACAGAGCCTTCACAGGTTCTCAACTTCATTCAGGACGAGCATCCTCAGACGATCGCCATGATACTTTCGTATCTCTCGGCACAGCAGTCGGCAATGATCCTTTCGGCTCTGTCCTCGGAAAAGCAGGCTGATGTCGCAAAGAGGATAGCAATGATGGACCGTACCTCTCCCGAGGTCATCAAGGAGGTCGAGAGAGTTCTTGAAAAGAAGCTCTCGTCCATCGTGTCGCAGGATTACACCATGGCAGGCGGTGTGGATGCGATCGTAAGCATCCTGAATACCGTAGACCGCGGAACAGAGAAACGTATCATGGAGTCTCTCGAGATCGAAGAGCCTGAGCTTGCCGAGGAGATCAGAAAGAAGATGTTCGTATTCGAGGATATCATGCTTCTCGACGACCGTGCGATACAGAGAGTCCTGCGCGAGGTGGAAAACAAGGATATTGCCGTCGCTTTGAAGGGCGCGAACGAAGAGGTTCAGAATGTCATCTTCAAGAACCTGTCACAGCGTCTTGCGGCTATGATCAAGGAAGATATGGAATATATGGGACCTGTACGTATGAAGGATGTAGAGGAAGCCCAGCAGAAGATCGTCGGCG